>NZ_JBYTAJ010000013.1:0-153727 GCF_058788075.1 Pseudomonas sp. FW305-20
GACGTGCTGAGCGGCAGGGTAGGAATTGGGAGTCATGGGGGAAATCTCCTGGCAGGTGGGAGCGAGCCTGCTCGCGAAGACGGAAGTCGGCTCACCGCACATTTAAGGAATGAACCATGCTGCAACTGATCCTCGGCGGCGCCCGCTCCGGCAAAAGCCGCCTGGCTGAAAAACTCGCCTCCGACAGCGGTCTGGCAGTGACTTACATCGCCACCAGCCAACCCCTGGACGGTGAAATGAACGAGCGAGTGGCCCATCACCGCGCCCGTCGTCCAGCCGAATGGGCGTTGATCGAAGAACCTCTGCAACTCGCCCGCGTCCTGCGCGAAACCGCCAGCGCTGAACGTTGCCTGCTGGTGGATTGCCTGACGTTGTGGATGACCAACCTGCTGATGCTCGACGACGCTGAGCGTCTGTCGGCCGAACGTGAAGCGCTACTGGACTGCCTGGCATCGTTGCCGGGTGAAATCATTTTTGTCAGCAACGAGACCGGAATGGGTGTCGTGCCGCTGGGCGAATTGACTCGCCGCTATGTCGATGAAGCCGGTTGGCTGCATCAAGCCTTGGCCGAGCGCTGTCAGCGAGTCGTCCTGACCGTCGCCGGCCTGCCCCTGACTTTGAAAGGAACTGCGTTATGACTCAATCCTGGTGGCTGAACCCGTGCAAGCCGATCGATGCTCAAGCGGTCGAGCAGGCGCAGGCCCGTCAACAGCAGCTGACCAAACCGGCCGGCTCCCTCGGTCGGCTTGAGTCGGTGGCGGTGCAATTGGCCGGGCTGCAAGGGCAGGTCAAGCCGAGTCTGGATCAGTTGTGGATCGCGATTTTTGCCGGTGACCATGGCGTGGTCGCTGAAGGGGTGTCGGCATTTCCCCAGGAAGTCACCGGGCAGATGTTGCTCAACTTCGTCAGCGGCGGGGCGGCGATCAGCGTGTTGGCGCGGCAACTCGGGGCCTCCCTGGAAGTGGTCGACCTCGGCACGGTGACGCCGTCGTTGAATTCGCCGGGTGTGCGTCACGTGAACATCGGCCCCGGTACGGCGAATTTCGTCGAAGGTCCGGCAATGACGCCGGCTCAAGGCGAGCTCGCTTTGCAGGCCGGTCGCGACAGCGTGCAGCGCGCCATCGCGGCGGGTGCGCAGTTGTTTATCGGTGGCGAGATGGGCATCGGCAACACCACCGCGGCCAGCGCATTGGCCTGTGCCTTGCTCGATTGCCCGGTGGTGCATCTGGCCGGGCCGGGCACCGGTTTGAATGCGGCGGGTGTCAGCCATAAAGCGCAAGTGATCGAACGCGCTTTGGCGTTGCACAGCGCTCAACGTGGCGATGCGCTGCAAACCCTGTTCAACCTCGGCGGTTTTGAAATCGCGGCACTGGTCGGTGCGTATCTGGCGTGTGCCCAGGAAGGCGTCGCAGTGCTGGTCGACGGTTTCATTTGCAGCGTCGCGGCGTTGGTCGCGGTGCGCTTGAATCCTGAATGCCGTCAGTGGCTGTTGTTCGGTCATCGCGGTGCCGAGCCGGGTCATCGTCATGTGCTGGAAACCCTGAACGCCGAACCGCTGCTGGACCTCGGCCTGCGTCTGGGCGAGGGCAGTGGTGCGGCGTTGGCCGTGCCGTTGCTGCGTTTGGCGTGCGACCTTCACGGGCAGATGGCGACGTTCGCCGAGGCCGCCGTGGCGGACCGTCCGGCATGACCTTGCGCCTGGACCTGTTGCGCCACGGTGAAACCGAACTCGGTGGCGGTTTGCGCGGCAGCCTCGACGATGCGCTGACTGAAAAGGGCTGGGCGCAGATGCGCGCGGCGGTAATCGAGCAGGGGCCTTGGGATCGTTTGGTCAGCTCGCCACTGCAGCGGTGTGCGCGGTTCGCCGAAGAACTCGGCGCACAGTTGGGTTTGCCGGTGCAGTTGGATAAAGGCCTGCAGGAGCTGCACTTCGGCGCCTGGGAAGGGCAGAGCGCCGCCGCGCTGATGGAAACCGATGCCGAGGCGTTGGGATTGTTCTGGGCCGATCCTTACTCATTTACGCCGCCTCAGGGTGAACCGGTGGTGGATTTTTCGACGCGAGTGTTGGCAGCCGTTGAGCGCTTGCAGGCTACCTGCGCGGGCGAGCGGGTGTTGCTGATCAGTCACGGCGGGGTCATGCGCTTGTTGCTGGCTCAGGCCCGGGGATTGCCTCGTGAGCAGTTGCTCAACGTCGAAGTCGGGCATGGCGCGGTGTTTTCGCTGACGGTCGAATCCGGCCTGTTGTTAAAGGAAGCGCTCTGACCATGTTGCCGTTCTGGATCGCCCTGCAATTTTTGAGCAGTCTGCCGATTCGTCTGCCGGGCATGCCGGAACCACAGGAGTTGGGGCGGTCGTTGCTGTTTTATCCGCTGGTCGGCCTGCTGTTCGGCGCGATTTTGTGGGCGTTCAACTGGCTGCTGCTCGGCACCCCGTTGTTGCTTCACGCCGCGCTGTTGCTGACGGTTTGGGTCTTGCTCAGCGGTGCGTTGCACCTGGATGGCCTGGCCGACAGCGCCGATGCATGGCTCGGTGGGTTCGGTGATCGAGAGCGCACCTTGACGATCATGAAGGACCCGCGCAGCGGGCCGATTGCGGTGGTGACGCTGGTGCTGGTGTTGCTGCTCAAATTCGCCGCGTTGCTGGCATTGATCGAGCAGCAACACGCCGTTGTCCTGATCATTGTCCCGTTGATCGGGCGCAGCGCGATGTTGGGGTTGTTCCTGACCACGCCTTATGTGCGCGCTGGTGGCTTGGGGCAAGCGCTGGCCGATCATCTGCCGCGTTTGGCGGGTACGCAGGTGTTGGCGGTGAGTGCGTTGGCTTGCGTTTTGATTGCCGGTCTCAGCGGCGTGTTGGCAGTGGTGCTGGCGGCGTTGGTGTTTGTCTGGTTGCGGCAAGTGATGCTGCGCCGATTGGGCGGTACGACGGGCGATACCGCGGGGGCGTTGCTGGAAATCCTTGAGGTCGCGGTGCTGGTGGGGTTGGCGTTGACCTGATTGAGATGCGGTGGCTGTTTTGGCCTCATCGCGAGCAAGCTCGCTCCCACATTGGGATGCGGTCCCTGTGGGAGCGAGCTTGCTCGCGATGGCGATCTACCTTACAAAACTAATTTTGAAACTTGCTTTCATTTAACCGCGGGTATATACACGCACCATGCTCGAATCCCAATGTTTATGCATCAACCTGCGTCGCGCCGCCCGTGGCGTCAGCAGGCACTACGACGGCGCTCTCGATGGCTTCGGGATCAACGTCGCCCAGTATTCTCTGCTGTGTAATCTGCAGCGTCTGGATAAACCGAGTATTTCCACGTTGGCCGAGGCCATGGGGCTGGATCGCAGCACCTTGGGGCGCAATCTGCGGGTGCTGGAAGGCGAAGGCCTGCTGATGCTGGTCGAGGGCGAAGACATGCGTAACCGCATCGTCATGCTCACCGAGGCTGGTATTGAACGTCTGAAAGCGGCCTTGCCGGCGTGGGAAGCGGCGCAGCAGCGGTTGATCGACCGCTTGGGCGCCGAAAAACGAGAAACCTTGCTGCGACTGCTGGACGAACTGGCGTGAAGCCGGTTTTTCCGATCTTAAGCGGGTATATACCCGCTACCGGAGAACAAGAATGACATCGATGTGGCGTACGTGCGGTTGGGTTTTGTTGGGGAGTGCGCTGATTCTCGCGTTGTCCTTAGGGGTAAGACACGGCTTCGGGCTGTTTCTGGCGCCAATGAGTGCCGAATTCGGCTGGGGGCGTGAGACGTTTGCCTTCGCCATTGCCTTGCAGAACCTGATCTGGGGCCTGGCGCAGCCCTTCACCGGCGCGCTGGCCGACCGCTTCGGCGCCGCAAAAGTGGTGTTGGTCGGCGGTGTCCTGTATGCATTGGGCCTGGTGTTCATGGGCCTGTCGGATTCGGCCGTGACCTTGTCTCTGAGTGCCGGCCTGTTGATCGGCATCGGTCTGTCCGGTACCTCGTTCTCGGTGATCCTCGGCGTGGTCGGCCGCGCAGTGCCGCCAGAGAAACGCAGCATGGGCATGGGCATTGCCAGCGCTGCCGGCTCTTTCGGTCAATTCGCCATGTTGCCCGGCACACTGGGGTTGATCGGCTGGCTTGGCTGGTCCGCGGCATTGCTGGTGCTGGGTCTGCTGGTGGCGCTGATTGTGCCGCTGGTGAGCATGCTCAAGGACAAACCGCTGCCGGTGCTCGGTCATGAGCAAACACTGTCCGAAGCCTTGCACGAGGCCTGTTCCCATTCGGGATTCTGGCTGCTGGCGTTCGGCTTTTTTGTTTGCGGCTTCCAGGTGGTATTCATCGGCGTGCATTTGCCGGCGTATCTGGTGGATCAGCACCTCCCGGCGAGCGTCGGCACGACGGTGCTGGCGCTGATCGGGTTGTTCAATATTTTCGGGACCTACACGGCGGGCTGGCTCGGGGGCCGGATGTCCAAGCCACGTTTGCTGACTGGCCTGTATCTGCTGCGCGCAGTGGTGATCGGGTTGTTCCTGTGGGCGCCGGTCACGACGACCACTGCTTACCTGTTCGGCATGGCGATGGGCTTCCTGTGGTTGTCGACCGTGCCCTTGACCAACGGCACCGTCGCGACCTTGTTCGGCGTGCGAAATCTGTCCATGCTCGGTGGGATTGTTTTCCTGTTTCACCAGCTCGGATCGTTCCTCGGCGGCTGGTTGGGCGGGGTGGTGTACGACCGAACCGGGAGCTACGACTTGATCTGGCAAGTGGCGATTCTCTTGAGCCTGTTGGCCGCCGCCCTGAACTGGCCGGTGCGTGAGCAGCCGGTGGCGCGCCTGCAAACACAGATGAGTGCGATATGAACAGTCTCTGGCCGCGGATTGCTGTCCTCGCTGTCTGCGCCTTGCTGCTGGCCCTGTCGTGGTGGGGCTGGCATCAGGGCGGGCTGGCGTTGATGCAACTGGGCATGGGTGCTTGCTAGCAGGATGTGAGGGCGAGTAACTTCGGTCTTGACGATTCTCAAGGATGCACCGACATGTTGAAACGTTGGCTGGCAGTTCCCGCGTTACTGGTAGCGTTTGGTGGATTGGCCCAAGCGGCCGAATGCCCGGAGCTTTTGCAAGGTTCGTTGCCCAAGCTGCGCGCCAAGGAATCCATCGACCTGTGCCAGCGCTTCGCTGGCAAACCGCTGGTGGTGGTCAATACCGCGAGCTTCTGTGGTTTCGCCCCGCAGTTCAAAAGCCTTGAGGCGCTGAATCAGCGTTACAAGGATCAGGGGCTGGAAGTAATCGGTGTTCCGTCAAACGACTTCAAGCAAGAGTCCAAGGATGGCGAAGAGACTGCCAAGGTCTGCTACGTGAACTACGGCGTGACGTTCACCATGACGGAACCGCAGAAAGTCCGCGGCAATGACGCGACGCACTTGTTCAAGGTCATCGCCAGGCAGAGCGTCGCGCCGAAGTGGAACTTCTACAAGTACGTGGTCGATCGCCAGGGCAAGGTGATCGCCAGTTTCTCCAGCCTGACCAAGCCCGATGATCCCGAACTCATCGCGGCGGTGGAGAAGGCATTGGCCTCGCAACCCTGATCGGCGCCCATTAAAAAGCCCCGCCTCTGCACAAGAGAGCGGGGCTTTTTCAATTCAGGCGGCCAGAGATTCAGGCTCGCCGTGAATCATCAGAAGCGGTAGGTCGCGCCAACACCGAAACCGTTTGCATAGTTTTCATACTCTGCGCTGTAGTTCTGACGGCCGTTGCTGTTGTTGACCTTGACCGACTCTTCGCGCAGGTACGAATACGCTACGTCGATGGTCAGGTCGTCGGTTGGGCTCCAGCCAGCGCCCAGGCTGAAAATCTTGCGATCGCCGGTCGGGATGCGTGGGGAACGGTTTTCGTTATTGGTCGGCGACTGGTCAACCGACAGGCCGGTACGCAGCACCCACTGTTTGTTCAGCTGGTACGAAGCACCGATGGCGTGAGCCCAGGTGTCGTGCCAGTTCTGTTCTTCGGTGATGGTGCCAAAACCACGTGCGGCCAGGGCGGCAGGAACGCCTTCGTTATCGACGGAGATCTCTTTCAGGCGGCTCCAGCGAGTCCAGGTGCTGCCTGCGTAGAGGGTCCACTGGTCGTTCAACTGGTGAGTGACCGAGAAGTCCACCGACTCAGGCGTGGTGATGTCCAGCGAAGCGTCGAACTTCTGGTTCCCCAGTGGGCCGAGCACGGCATAGTTGACCTTGGTGTCACCTTCGAGCTTGTACTTCACCTTCGAGTGATAGGTCAGGCCGAGGCGAGTGCTTTCTAGGGCTTGAACCATGATGCCGATGTTGTAACCCAGCGCGGTGTCGTCACCCTCGATCTTGACGGTGCCGTCTGCGGCGCGAGGGTTCAGCGACAGGTTCGATTCCAGTGTACCGTCGATGCGGTTGATGGTCGGACCGAAACCGATCGACACCTTGTCGTTGAAGGCGTAGCTGACAGTTGGCTGGAGAGTCACGATGGTGACTTCGCTCTTGCTGCCGAAGTATTTGCCGGCGAAGCCGTTCTCGTAGTCGGTCACCAGGCCGAACGGAGCGTAGACGCCGAAACCGACTGCCCACTGGTCATCGATTGGCTTGACGTAGTAACCCATGGGCACGCCCATGAAAGGGACCATGTCACCTTTGTTGGTACCGCTATTCGGGCTGGAGCTCGCATCGCTGATATCAGCGTGCGCGTCGATGAATGCAACACCACCGGTTACTTGTTCGCGCTTGAGGCGAGACATGCCGGCAGGGTTGCCAAAAACTGTGGATGCGTCGTCGGCAGCTGAAGATCGCCCGGCAAAACCTGTCCCCATCCCGCTGATGCTTTGTTCGTTGAGGGCAAAACCACTGGCGAAGATTTGGGTGGATGCCATGGCAACGGCGAGGCTAATGGTGGTTTTGAGCATTACTTTTTTCATTATTAGAACTCCTGGTGATCACCGGGGCGAAAATTACCAACATTTTCGTCCCAGCGCCATAGGCTGTATCGCTTGATTTAGAGCGGTTTTGTAGGACAATCCGACCAAAATCGCAGCAGTTGAGCGATCTTGTGGAAACAGTCGATCAGCAGGCGACCTGATTCAGCGGTGAAACACAGGTTTGCCAAGCGCAGGTGAAGTCTCTCAGGCGTCCTTGAGGCTGGAAGGTCTGGCGCCAGATGCGCGCCATTCCCAGTAGGTCGTCTGCTTCGGGGAGGGGGGTGTTCTGTTCTTCTACCAGCAGCCAGGCGATGGCTGTGGCGTAACGCAGGTTGACGGTCAACTCGAGATGCGGGCCACTGAGGAACGCATGTTGGCTGGCCAGGCCGCGAACCAGGCTTGCGCGTTCGGGATCAAGTGCCAGGTAGTGGTCCCAAAGTGCCTGGTGGCGGGGTTCGGCGATTCGGTACAAGCCGTGTCCACGGCGGTCATGCAGGGCAGTTCCAAGGGCTGACTGGCTGGCGGCAACACCCAGCAGCAGGGATTCAGCAGTTGCGCTATGGCGCCCGAGATAAATCAAGGTCGGGCGGATCACATAACGGCACAGTTCGCTGGCAGCGATACCCATAAAACCCTCGAAACATGAAATGGTCGGCGATACCTGAAGGCCTTGGCAGCGGTGAATCGACTCAGGCTCGCCGGAAGCGGCTCAAGCCGCTTGAGTTGAAGTGTAGTGTCATATTCGCGCCGTAAAGGCCTGTTTTTAAAATATTTCCGGCCGCGAGTTATAACCGTTATATCGGTTTGTACTTAGGCGGCAGCGGCGAAAAGAGAAATATCAGGCAATAAAAAGCCCCGCTTTTTAAGCGAGGCTTTTGAGGTTTTCAGTCTTTCTGGCGTATCAGGCAACCAGTGCCTGACGGGTACGCTCGATCACGGCCTGCAGCGGCTCGGCGCTGGAGTATTGATCGGGGTACAGGCGTTCGCTGTGACGAGCGATGCCGTGTTCGTTGACCAGAGTGAAGCTGAAGCAGCCTTTGCGAGCAGCCATGATCAGGCAGTTCATTGGTGCAAAAGCGTTGGTTAGGGTGCGAATGGCATCCTGGGTGTGGATTTGAGTAGACATAGTCATTGGGTGTTCCTACAAGCGACACGGATAAGAACCGTGCAAAGTTAAAACGTTCCAGTGACGACGACCACCATTGGTCGAACGAAGAACCCGACTGGAACAAAGCAGCCAGTTTGAAGCGCTGATAAATTGGCGCGCTTGGGCTGGCAGGTAGGTACTTAGGAGGGCAGGCAACACATCAAGGGCAAAGGTTCTGGGCCCGGGGTGAAGATCCTGATCAATTTGCAGGTTGGTTCGGTCAGAGTAAGTGAGCTTCGCAACACCCTTTGCTTTCGATTCAAAGGCAGTGTTGACGCAAGGTTTACCTGGAAACCATCGAGGTGGTCGATCCCGCTTTGTCGGTAGAGGCTTCCGTTGGGAAGGCTGACCGGGGGGATTTGTTCGACCAGAATTGACTTTCAGCTTGGTACTAACGCCGCGGATACTAACGGATTGAATGACTGAAGGGAAGTGTGTTGGCAAAAAAGTTCTTTGAACGCCCCCATTCAACGTTCGGATTGGCGCTCGGACAAGGCTCATGAATCGCTGACGCGCCCTGTAATAGCACAAATTCCGACCATTGGTAGTCGCGGCTCATCGGCCCAGGACCAGTCTGGATCGTGGGTTTGCCAAGGTTTATCCCCAGCTGCAGGCAAAAAATGCGCCGAAAAAGCGCATCGATATAACTGCCTCGAAGGGACTTGTGCACATAAGTTGCGAAGAGTGTCACGCCGCTGTCATCTTCCCTTCAAACGCAGTGGGTGCCTGTAACCAAAATTTAAGTCAATGAAAAACATCGCTTTTTTTTACTGGTGAAAAAATCGTCAGTTTGACTGCGAGCCCCATTCCATAGGGCTTTG
This sequence comes from Pseudomonas sp. FW305-20, assembly GCF_058788075.1. Classification (NCBI taxonomy): domain Bacteria; kingdom Pseudomonadati; phylum Pseudomonadota; class Gammaproteobacteria; order Pseudomonadales; family Pseudomonadaceae; genus Pseudomonas; species Pseudomonas sp. FW305-20. The sequence continues at coordinate 8,865 of NZ_JBYTAJ010000013.1, forward strand.
CGAGAGTTCAAGGGCGGTTGTCCACTGAGTTATCCACAGCTTCTGTGGATTGTCCCGAGCGCTTGCTCTAGGACGGGCGTGCCGGGTTTTTTTGGGCTTTACCTGTAAGAAAAAAAGAGTAGAGTGGCGCGCCTTCCGATCTGCCCCACAGTGCTTTATGAAGTTTCGCTCAGTATCAGTCTCTGCAACCTCCACACCCTCCGGCATCACCCCGCCTAAACGCTTTTCGATGCGTGTGGCCGAGTGGCTGCTGGACAGCCCGCGTCTGGGCGAAAACCCCAATGTCAAACACCTCGCCGGACGTTTGCTCAAGCAGCCAGCCCGTGAAGGGGTCGTGGCCGCGCAAAGCCGCCTCGGTCTGCTGATGTGCCGTGAATGCGGGAATGCCCGGGATCGTCGTATCGGCCAGGACCTTCTGCGTTCGGCCGCGCGGGCAGGGGATCGACGCGCCCAGCAGGAACTGGGGCTGATCGAAGACTGAGCTGTCCAAGACCTGACGCCTTGGTTAACCTTCAAGCTTTATTTCATTGGCAGGAGTGGCTATGGCTATGGACTTGACCAGCGCATTGCTCGGTCTGGCGGGCGCTGCGCTGCCGTTACTGGTACTGGCCTGGCAACTTCAGCGGCGAGCGAACGCCACGCAGTCAGAGGCTGCGCTGCTGGAAGAGCGTCTGGCCATGGCCCTACTGGCTCAGGATGGATTGAACGCCCAACTCGAAGCCTGTCGCGATGAAATCGGTGATCTGGGCCAGGCCAACGCCGCCAAACAGGCAGACCTGGCCGCCGTACGCCGTGAAGTCGAACTGCTGCAGATCGAACGTGACGACGCACGCGACGCCGCCCACGCCTGGAATCTGGAACGCGCCGGCAAAGAGGCTGAGTTGCGCCGTCTGGCCGCCCAGGCCGCTTCGCTCAACGCTGAGCTACGCGAGCAGCAGGAAAGCCATCAGCAGCGCCTCAATGACCTGCAGGGCTCACGAGACGAGCTGCGAGCGCAGTTCGCGGAGCTGGCCGGCAAGATCTTCGACGAACGCGAGCAGCGTTTTGCCGAAACCAGTCAACAACGCCTCGGTCAGTTGCTCGATCCGTTGAAGGAACGTATTCAGTCCTTCGAAAAACGCGTCGAAGAAAGTTATCAGGCAGAAGCCCGCGAACGTTTTTCCCTGGCCAAGGAACTGGAGCGGCTGCAACAACTGAACCTGCGCCTGAGCGACGAAGCCACCAACCTGACCCGCGCCTTGAAAGGGCAGAAAACCCAAGGTAACTGGGGTGAGCTGATTCTTGAGCGGGTGCTTGAACACGCGGGCCTGGAGAAGGGGCGCGAGTACCAGACCCAGGTCAACCTCAAGGGGCCGGACGGTGAGCGTTTCCAGCCGGACGTGATCATTTATCTGCCGGGCGACAAGCAGGTGGTGGTCGACTCCAAGGTCAGCCTCACGGCCTATCAGCAATACGTCGCGGCCGAAGACGATGCGATCGGCCAGATCGCCATCAAGCAGCACGTGCTGTCCTTGCGCACTCACGTCAAAGGGCTGGCCGGCAAGGATTACAAGCGTCTCGACGGTTTGCACAGCCTGGATTTCGTCCTGCTTTTCGTACCGATCGAAGCGGCGTTTTCCGCCGCGTTGCAGGCTGAACCGACACTGTTTCAGGAGGCCTTCGATCGCAACATCGTCATTGTCAGCCCGACCACTTTGCTGGCGACCCTACGGGTGATCGACAGCTTGTGGAAGCAGGAGCGCCAGAGCCAGAACGCTCGAGAAATCGCCGAGCGGGCCGGGTGGCTGTACGACAAGTTCGTGTTATTCATCCAGGATCTGGATGAAGTCGGCAATCGCTTACAGCAACTGGATAAAGCCTACAGCTCGGCGCGCAATAAGCTGACAGAAGGCCGCGGCAATCTGGTCAGTCGCGCCGAGCAACTCAAGTTGCTTGGCGCGCGGGCGAGCAAGAGCTTGCCGGCAGACTTGCTGGAGCGGGCGATGACCGACGTGGATGGGTTGGCCGAATTGCCGGAGTAGCCAAAAAGGCATCGCGAGCAGTGGCTTCACCACAAGACTCACACCTGCCGCGCTACAACGGCAAATGCCGACTCAACAACGCCCGCAACGCCGCCGGTTTCACCGGTTTAGCCAGGTAATCCAGCCCCGCCGCATGCACCTGGGCTACCGTCTCCGGTCGCCCATCGGCGCTGATCACAACCCCCGGCACAGGCTCACCCAATCGGGTGCGCAACCATGCCATCAGTTCGGTTCCGGTCTCGCCATCGTCCAGGTGGTAATCCACCAAGGCCAATTGCGGTCTCATCCCGTCGCTGAGCAGCGCCGCACATTCATCGCGGTTGCGCGCGGTCCAGACCTGACAACCCCAGCGCGTCAGCAAACTGTTCATGCCGATCAGGATGCTGTCTTCGTTGTCGATGCACAGTACCTGCGAGCCGCTCAGCAATTTGCCATTGAGCTCGGCGGTCTTGGTCGGCAGGGCGGCTTGAGCACGAGCCAACGGCACGCTGACGCTGAACACGCTGCCGCGCCCCGGCCAGGAGCGTACGCGCAAGGTATGACCGAGCACGCGGCACAACCCGTCGGCGATCGCCAGGCCCAGCCCGAGGCCTTTTTCAGCGCGCGTCTGGTGGCTGTCGAGGCGTTTGAATTCTTCGAAGATGACCTGCTGTTTATCCAGCGGAATGCCCGGGCCTCGGTCCCAGACTTCCAGGCACAGCTCGCCCTTGCGTCGGCGAACCCCCAGCAGCACTGGGCCTTTGGCGTAGCGGAAGGCATTGGTCAGGAAGTTCTGCAGGATTCGTCGCAGCAGTTTGATGTCGCTGTCGACGCGCAACTTGCTGCCCCTGACCCGGAATTTCAGCCCCTGGTCGTGGGCCAGCGCCTTGAACTCGGCACCGAGGACGTCGAACATCTCATTGAGCACGAACGGCTTCGGATCGGGGTTGATCTTGCCGTTTTCCAGGCGGGAAATGTCCAGCAAATCGCTGATCAAGTCCTCCGCCGAGCGTAGTGACGTGTCCAGATGATGGACCAGTTTTTGCGCCTCGCCGGAGAGACCGTCCTCCTGATGGGAAAGGGCGGCCGAGAACAGTCGCGCAGCGTTCAACGGTTGCATCAAGTCGTGGCTGACCGCCGCCAGGAATCGGGTTTTCGACTGGTTGGCCAACTCCGCGGTGCCTTTGGCTTCGGTCAGGGCGAGGTTGAGTTGCGACAGTTCGTGGGTCCGCTCGGTGACCCGTCGCTCCAGGCCCTCGTTGGCTTCGGTCAGCGCTTGTTCAGCCTCGCGGAACGCGGTGATGTCGGTGAAACTCATGACAAAACCGCCACCCGGCATCGGGTTGCCGATCAGCTCGATCACACGACCATTGGGGAAAAGTCTTTCAGAGGTGTGGGCGCGGCCCTGACGCATCCAGTGCAGGCGCCGGGCCACGTGCACTTCGGCTTCACCGGGACCGCATAGTCCGCGTTCGGCGTTGTAGCGAATGATGTCGGCAATCGGGCGGCCAAGCCTGATCAGTCCATCCGGGTAGTTGAACAGCTCCAGATAGCGCCGGTTCCAGGCCACCAGTTTCAGCGACTGGTCGACCACGCTGATGCCTTGGGTGATGTTCTCGATCGCGCCTTGCAGCAGCGCGCGGTTGAATTGCAGCACTTCCGAAGCTTCGTCGGCGATTCGCACGACGTCCTCGAGTTGCATTTCCCTACCTTCAATGGCGGCTTTTACCACCGCACGGGTCGAGGAAGCGCCGAGTACACCGGCCAGCAAGCGTTCAGTGTGGGCGATCCATTCCCCGTCGGCATTCTGGTTCGGGTTGAAGCCTTTGCCCTGGCGGTAGGCGAAGCGGATAAAACTCTGACGGGCGCGTTCTTCGCCGACGAAGCGTGCGGCCAGCTGCAACAAATCGTCGATCTGCACCGACAGCATCGAACGGGCGCTGGGGCGGGCGCTGATTTCCTGACCGATGAAGCGACCCGCCTGCCAATGTTCCGAAACCCTCGTTCGCGACAGCACCGACACCCAGGCGAACAGCGTGAAGTTGGCCGCCAGCGACAACACCACGCCTTGGGTCAGCGGGGTGAGCGGCAGGTTCAGCGGGTTGCTGTGCAACCAGGCCAGCCCCGGGAAGCTGCTCAAGGACAAACCAAGGCTGTGGGCCGCGATCGGCAGAATCAGGGTGTAGAACCAGAGGAATGTCCCGGCGGCGAGACCCGCGAATACACCGCGACGATTGGCCTGTTTCCAGTACAGGGCGCCGAGCATGGCCGGGGCCAGTTGGGTCACGGCGGCGAAGGCGATCTGGCCGATGGTCGCCAGACTCGCCGTCGAGCCGAGCAGGCGATAACTGACGTAGGCCAGCAGCAGAATCACCACAATGCTCACTCGGCGCACCGAGAGCATCCACTGGCGGAACACTTCGAACGGCCGCTCGGCGTTGTTGCGCCGCAGCAACCATGGCAACAGCATGTCGTTGGAGACCATGGTCGAAAGCGCCACGCTGGCGACAATCACCATGCCGGTCGCCGCCGAGGCGCCACCGATAAACGCCAGCATCGCCAGGGCAGGATGGGCTTGGGCGAGCGGCAGGCTGATGACAAACGAGTCCGGCAGCACCGAACTCGGCAGCAGCATCTGACCGGCGAGGGCGATGGGCACGACGAACAGCGCCGCAAGCGCCAGATAGGCTGGAAACACCCATTTGGCCAGGCGCAGATCCTGGGGGTCGATGTTTTCTACCACGGTCACATGGAACTGCCGGGGCAGGCAGATGATTGCCATCATCGCCACGCCGGTCTGTACCACCATCGATGGCCAGTTGATGGTTTCCTTCCAATACTCTTCGAGGCGCGGGGCGAGCATGGCCTGGTCGAACAGGTCCTCGAAACCGTCGTACAGGCCATAGGTCACGAACGCGCCGACCGCGAGAAAGGCGAACAGCTTGACCAGCGATTCGAACGCAATCGCCAGCACCATGCCGCGGTGGTGCTCCGTGGCGTCGAGGTTGCGGGTACCGAAGACGATGGTGAACAGCGCCAGTACCAGCGACACGATCAACGCCGTGTCCTGGGCGCGCGTACCCATGGCGTCGGCACCGGCGCCGATCAGCAGGTTCACCCCGAGCACGATGCCCTTGAGTTGCAGCGCGATGTAGGGCAACACGCCGACCAGGCAGATCAGCGCCACCACCACCGCCAGCGACTGGGATTTGCCATAACGCGCGGCGATGAAGTCGGCAATGGACGTGATGTTCTCCTGCTTGCTGATCATCACCATTTTTTGCAGGACCCACGGTGCGCACACCAGCAGCAGGATCGGCCCGAGGTAGATCGGCAGGAAAGACCAGAGTTGTTCGGCGGCCTGGCCCACGGCGCCAAAGAAGGTCCAGCTGGTGCAATAGACGGCCAGCGACAGGCTGTACACCCAGGCGCGCACTCGCGGCGGCAACGGTGTGCTGCGACGATCGCCGTAGAAGGCGATGGCGAACATGATGGCCATATAGGCCAGGGCGACGACGGCGATCAGCCCGCTGGACAGCGACATGGGAACTCCAGACAAAAGACACCCGGGACTCCCGCCCGGACAGACAGTCTCGCACGATGGCAGGGGTTAGTCAGTGTCGACCAAGGTCGCGGCGTGGCGGGGTGTCGCAGGCGGTGTGTCAGTGGGATCTTTGATGTTTGTGCAGGCCTCATCGCGAGCAGGCTCACTCCCACAATGGATCTATGTCGTTCACAAATTACACGTCCACTGAAGATCAACTGTAGGAGCAAGGCTTGCCCGCGATGGCGGCGTCCACTGAAGATCAACTGTGGGAGCGAGCCTGCTCGCGATGGCGGTATTACTGACTCAACGCAATCTCGATCAACCGATGCAACTCCTCAATCTCCAGCGGCGCCGCCGAGAACAGGATGCGAAACACCGTCGGCGCCGCCACCAGGTTGATCAGCCGATCGACGTTCGGCTTCGGCTGATCGGGGTAACGATCCAGGATCGTCTGCAACTGCCCGCCAATAATCGTCGCGCAAAGTGTCGGCGTGGTGCTGCATTGCACATCGCGCAACATATTGCGGCCGGGCTCGGAACTCATCTCGTCCAGATACTGCTCGGCCCAGGCGCGCACGTCGCCGCGCAGGCTGCCGGTATTGGCCGGTTCGCTCTCGGGACGCATGCGGGCGAGGGCGACATCCGCCAACAACACCGACAGATCGCCCCAGCGCCGATAGATGGTCGACGGCGTGACGCCGGCACGCGCGGCGATTTGCGGGACGGTCACGGTGGTGCGGTCCTGCTCTTCGAGGAGATCGCGCACTGCCGAGTGGACCGACTTCAGCACCCGGGCGCTTCTGCCGCCGGGGCGTAAACCTTCTTTTATAGCCATGCATCGGACCTTAACACAAAGAATTTGCTTTAAGCTCTGGCCAGTCGCACACTCCGCAAAAGCAAAAAGTTAGCTTTACGGAGCGTGCGCATGTCCAGTTCAACGTCTAATCGTTCAAGCCTGTGGTTCCTGGCGATCACCTTACTCAGTTTTCTGGCGGCGTCCACGGCGCCGACGCCGTTGTACCACCTGTACCAGGAACACCTGCAATTCTCGGCAGCGACCCTGACCCTGATTTTCGGCGTGTACGCGATCAGCTTGCTGGCGGCACTGCTCACGGTCGGTTCGCTCTCGGATTACCTGGGGCGCAAACCGGTGATCTTTACCGCTGTGATGCTGAACATGCTGGCGATGCTGCTGTTCATCAATGCAAACAGTGTCGCCTGGTTGATCAGCGCGCGAGTGCTTCAAGGCTTTGCAACGGGGATGGCCACCGCCGTATTGAGTGCGGCGCTGTTGGACACCGATCGCCAGCAGGGGCCGTTGGTCAACAGTGTCGCGCCGTTGCTGGGCATGGCGGTGGGCGCCATGGGCTGCGGCTTGTTGGCCGAGTTTGCACCGCTGCCGTTGCAGTTGACCTATTGGGTGCTGTTCGCGCTGTTTGTGATGCAGGCGCTGTACGTCTGGCGATTGCCGGAAAGCGTCAGCCGCCAACCGGGAGCCTGGGCTTCGCTGCGCCCGACACTGCATGTGCCGATCCAGGCGCGACGTGCGTTGTGGCTAGTGCTGCCGATCAATATCGCGGTGTGGGCGCTCGGTGGTTTTTACGCTTCCTTGGCGCCGTCTCTGGTGCGCACAGCGACGGGTTCGACCTCGAATCTGATTGGCGGTGCGACGGTGGCGGTGTTGACGGTGACCGGCGCTCTGATGATCTACACCCTGCGCGATCGGCCGGCCGACAAGGTTTTGCGCTTGGGCGGCAGCCTGCTGCCCGTTGGTGTCGCGCTGATCCTGATGGCGGTGCACAGCGCCAGCCTTACGCTGTTTTTCGTCGGGACGCTGGTGGCCGGATGCGGTTTCGGTGCCGGTTTCCTCGGTGCATTGCGCAGCGTCGTGCCGCTGGCCTTACCCCATGAACGGGCAGGGTTGATGTCGGCTTACTACGTGCTCAGTTATCTGGCGTTCTGCTTGCCGTCGTTGCTGGCCGGGAATTTGACCCGGACCTTCGGGCTGGTGGCCACGACCGATGGTTACGGCGCGGTGCTGATTATTCTTTCGGCCGGCGCTCTGCTCGCGTTGATGCGTCAGCAGTCGATGAAAGTCTGTGGCGTCGATGTTCGATGACCGTTAGCCTTGGCACCGCCCTGCCTTTCGACGGACCGACCCATGAAGATCATCCGCAGCAAATCCTTCACCGCTGACCGTGCCTGGGGTGCTTTGGATATCGCCAACATGAACGGCATCACCACGCGTTTGCACTGGACCGATCAGCCCTATAAATGGCACATCAATGATGGGCAGGAAGTGTTCGTGGTGCTGGATGGTGTTGTGCAGATGCGTTATCGCGAAGCAGGACAGGAGCAAGAAGTGATGTTGGGCGTAGGCGATATCTTCTATGCCGACGTCGGCACCGAACACGTTGCCCATCCGCAAGGTGTGGCAAGAATCCTGGTGATCGAGACTGAAGGCAGCGTCTGACGCTATATCTGCAAAACAGATAACAGTTAGAGATATTACCCGTTATATCGATATTCGATTCGGATCTACCATGGACTCCACCTCAACAGAGGACAGGAGTTCACCATGACATGCCCCAACATTGCCCCAGCCGGTTTCAAACCCTTCAGTCATTTGCAGCACCCGCGTGAGGTGATCCGCCAGTTCACGCCGAACTGGTTCGCCGCCACCATGGGCACTGGTGTGCTGGCGTTGGCGCTGGCGCAGCTGCCCGGCGCAAATGCCGGTTTGTACGCGATTGCCGAAGCCCTATGGCTGTTCAACATCGTGCTGTTCGTTTTGTTCACGGTCATGTATGCGGCGCGTTGGGCGCTGTTTTTCGATGAGGCGCAGCGGATTTTCGGCCACTCCACGGTCTCGATGTTTTTCGGCACCATCCCCATGGGCCTGGCGACCATCATTAATGGTTTCTTACTGTTTGGTCTGCCGCGTTGGGGTGAGGGCGTGATACATCTCGCCGAGGTGCTGTGGTGGCTGGATGTGGCGATGTCTGTGGCGTGCGGCGTGCTGATTCCCTACCTGATGTTCACCCGTCAGGAGCACAGCATTGACCAGATGACCGCCGTCTGGCTGTTGCCGGTGGTAGCGGCAGAAGTGGCGGCCGCCAGCGGTGGCCTGTTGGCGCCGCACCTGGCTGATGCCCATTCGCAACTGGTGGTGCTGGTGACCAGCTACGTGCTCTGGGCCTTTTCCCTACCGGTGGCGTTCAGCATTCTGACCATTCTATTGCTGCGGATGGCGCTGCATAAATTGCCCCACGAAAACATGGCCGCCTCCAGCTGGCTGGCGCTCGGTCCGATTGGCACCGGGGCGCTGGGCATGTTGCTGCTGGGCGCCGATGCGCCGGCGATCTTTGCGGCCAATGGTCTGCCGGGCATCGGTGAAATCGCCGAAGGGTTGGGATTGGTGGCCGGGATTACCTTGTGGGGCTTTGGCCTGTGGTGGATGCTGATCGCGGTGCTGATCACCCTGCGTTACCTGCGCGTCGGCATCCCTTTCAATCTCGGCTGGTGGGGTTTTACCTTCCCGCTGGGCGTCTATTCCCTGGCGACATTGAAACTGGCCAGTACCTTGAACCTGACGTTTTTCAGCGTTTTTGGCTGCGTGCTGGTGGTGTTGCTGGCGGTGATGTGGCTGATCGTCGCCAAACGGACAGTGCAGGGCGCCTGGCGGGGTGAGTTATTTGTCTCGCCGTGCATTGCAGGATTAAACAAATAACCTGCAAAGTTTAGGTAATGTGTGGCCTGGATCGTCGTTGGATATTCCAATAACTGCATCCACGCCACTCTCTACCCAACATCAGGGACACATGGAAGATGAGTCACCCCTCACAGTTCACCTTGCTTCGCACCCGGCGCTTCCTGCCGTTCTTCGTCACGCAGTCGCTCGGGGCGTTCAACGACAACATCTTCAAGCAGTCGCTGATTCTCGCCATTCTCTACAAGTTGACGATCGACGGTGACCGCTCGATCTGGGTCAACCTGTGTGCGCTGCTGTTCATCCTGCCGTTCTTCCTGTTCTCGGCACTGGCCGGGCAGTTCGGGGAAAAGTTCGCCAAGGACGCGCTGATTCGTCTGATCAAGCTCGGGGAAATCGCCATCATGGCGGTCGGCGCGGTCGGTTTCATGTTCGATCACCTGTGGCTGATGCTGGTGGCGCTGTTTGCCATGGGCACTCACTCAGCGCTGTTCGGGCCGGTGAAATATTCGATCCTGCCCCAAGCCTTGCGTGACGAAGAACTGGTGGGTGGCAACGGCCTGGTGGAAATGGGCACCTTCCTGGCGATCCTCGCCGGGACCATCGGCGCCGGGATCATGATGTCCTCCAGTCATTACGCGCCGATCGTCTCCACGGCGATCCTCGGTGTGGCGGTGCTCGGCTATCTGGCCAGTCGCAGCATTCCGAGGGCTGCGGCCGCCTCCCCGGAAATGCGCCTGAACTGGAACATTTTCAGCCAGTCCTGGGCCACGTTGAAGCTGGGCTTGGGGCAGACTCCGGCGGTGTCACGCTCGATTGTCGGCAACTCGTGGTTCTGGTTTGTCGGGGCGATTTATCTGACGCAGATCCCGGCCTATGCCAAGGAGTGGATGCACGGCGACGAAACCGTGGTGACGCTGATTCTTACGGTGTTCTCGGTCGGTATCGCACTCGGTTCGATGCTCTGCGAGAAATTGTCCGGGCGCAAAGTCGAAATCGGTCTGGTGCCGTTCGGCTCTTTCGGTCTGACTGTGTTTGGTTTGCTGCTGTGGTGGCATTCCGGTGGGATTCCAGACAGTGTTGCCGGCCATGGCTGGATCGAAGTCCTGGGTTTTGGCCATGCCTGGCTGGTGTTGATCGACATTCTCGGGCTTGGCGTGTTCGGCGGTTTCTACATCGTGCCGCTGTATGCGCTGATTCAGTCGCGGACTCCGGAGAACGAGCGGGCGCGGGTAATCGCCGCCAACAATATTCTCAACGCGCTGTTCATGGTGGTCTCGGCGATTGTCTCGATCGTCTTGCTGAGCATGGTCGAGCTGTCGATTCCGCAGCTGTTCCTGGTGGTGTCGCTGCTTAACATCGGCGTCAACGCCTACATCTTCAGCATCGTCCCCGAATTCAGCATGCGCTTCCTGATCTGGCTGCTCAGCCACTCCATGTACCGCGTGGAGCATCGCAATTTGCAGCTGATTCCCGATGAAGGCGCGGCATTGCTGGTGTGCAATCACGTGTCCTTCGTCGACGCCTTGCTGATTGGCGGCGCGGTGCGTCGGCCGATTCGCTTTGTGATGTATTACAAGATCTACAACCTGCCAGTGCTGAACTTCATCTTTCGCACGGCCGGGACCATTCCTATCGCGGGACGTCAGGAAGACATTCAGATCTACGAAAAAGCCTTCACGCGCATTGCTCAGTATCTGAAGGACGGCGAATTGGTGTGCATCTTCCCGGAGGGCAAATTGACCGCCGATGGCGAGATCAACGAGTTCAAGGGTGGGCTGACGCGGATTCTCGAAGAGACGCCGGTACCGGTGATTCCCCTGGCATTGCAGGGTTTGTGGGGGAGTTTTTTCAGTCGCGATCCGCAAAAGGGCATGTTTCGCCGGTTGTGGTCACGGGTGACCCTGGTGGCAGGGCCTGCGGTGTCGGTCGACGTGGCAGAGCCAGCCCGGTTGCAAGGGTTGGTGGGGGAATTGCGCGGCGCTATGCGCTGATTCCTTTCGTTGCGGGCCGCTAACCCAGCGTGCCCGCGCCGCGCATTCAACCCGCCATCGCCAAGCGGTTACGTCCTTCGCGCTTGGCCACATACAACGCACTGTCGGCCCGTCGCAACAGGCTTTCGGCGGACTCGCCGGGCAATAGCGTCGAGCAACCAAGGCTGACCGTCAGCTCGACCGCATGGCCGTCAGCCAGATATTTCTCGGCCTGCAACGCAAATCGCAGGCGCTCGCCGATCATGGCTGCCGCCTCACGGCTCGTGTTGGAAAGCAGGATCAAGAACTCTTCGCCACCAAAACGGAAGACCATGTCCACATTGCGCAACTGATTTTTGATCGAGGCTGCAACGGCCTTGAGCACGTCATCGCCAGCGCTGTGTCCGTGGTTATCGTTGATGAGTTTGAAGTGATCGATGTCCAGCATCAGCAGCGACAAGGGTTGCAGATGCCGACGCGACATCTCGGTTTCCCGTTTCAGGGTCTGATCCATGGCGATGCGGTTGCCGGTATTCGTGAGTGGATCGCGCAAGGCGCTTTGGGTGGCCGCGCGGTAGAGCAAGGCATTGCGCATCGGGTACAGCAATGCGGACAGCAGTGACTCGAGGTCGCCTTGTTCCTGCTCACTGAAACGCTGGTTGCGGCGGAAAACCAGTTCACCCAGATTCTCGCCTTCATGACTGAGGCTATAGCTGATCGAGTGATGGCCGCGCAGGCCGAACTCCAGGCGCAAGTCGCTGGACAGGTGCTCGTACGTCATGGCGTCAAGCGGTACAAGTCGCTGAATCTCACGGAAGAAGAGCCCGAGAATGCGTTGCGGCTCAAGACTGGTTTGCAGCTGCAGGCCCAGTTGCTGTCGCCTTTGTGCAAGGCTGACCGGCCTCTCGATGAGGGTAGGCTGCTGACCAAAGCCCAGGCGTTGCAATTTGGCGCTATCGAAGTCAATTGCGTTGGTCTGGGAAGGTGATTTCATATGGCGTGCGCCCCTAAGCAGTAAGGCTGTCTTACAGGCTGGGTGAGAGCGGCTTTGGGCTGCGCGTCATACTGGTCCATCAGTCCCGTAGGACATCTGGCCCAAGTTTAGTCCGCTTTGCCGACGATAAGTAATCTGTCGGCTCAGGCGTCCGCCCGCTTGCTTTCACACTGCGTGTCTAAGCAGATATAGAGCGAAAGTCGTGCCATTCAGTTCAGTCGGATAAAAAACGTTATAAATCAATGTGTTGAAACTATTGATGAGGAGGGGTGACGGGTTTTGTGACAGTTGCTTGACGTCTGATGGGAGGGTTGCGACGTGCTTTGAGTGCCACGGCGGGAAGCCGCCGCGGCACAAAAGCGACGCGCGGGCATTATTGAGCGTTGAACGCCTGGCCGTTGATGCCGGTGCTGTCCGGACCCATCAGGTAGAGGTAGACCGGCATGATCTCCTCGGGCGTCGGGTTGTTCAGCGGGTTTTCACCCGGGTAAGCCTGGGCACGCATGCTGGTGCGGGTGGCGCCCGGGTTGATGCTGTTGGAGCGCACCGGAGCCACGGTATCGACTTCGTCGGCGAGGGTTTGCATCAAGCCTTCGGTGGCAAACTTGGACACGCCGTAAGCGCCCCAATATGCACGACCCTTGCGGCCGACGCTGCTGGAGGTGAACACCACCGAGGCGTCCTGGGACAGCTTGAGCAGCGGCAGCAGGGTGCTGGTGAGCATGAACATGGCGTTGACGTTGACTTGCATGACACGCATGAAGTTTTCGCCGGACAGCTGCTCGATCGGCGTACGCGGGCCAATGATCGACGCGTTGTGCAGCAAACCGTCGAGGTGGCCGAATTCGGTCTCGATCATCGCTGCCAGCTCATCGTATTGATGGGGCAGGGCGGTTTCCAGGTTGAACGGGATAACGGCCGGCTGTGGGTGGCCGGCGGCTTCGATTTCGTCGTAGACCTGAGTCAGGTTGGCTTCGGTCTTGCCCAGCAACAGCACGGTGGCGCCGTGGGCGGCAAAGGTTTTTGCGGCGGCAGCGCCGATGCCACGGCCAGCGCCGGTGACCAGGATGACCCGGTCCTTGAGCAATTCTGGGCGGGCGGAATAATCAAACATGAAAAACCTCACAACAATTCAACAATAAGGCCGGCACTGAACCTGTGGCGAGGGAGCTTGCTCCCGTTCGGCTGCGAAGCAGTCGTAAAACCTGCAAATTCAGTGTGCCTGACAGATTGCAGTGGCAGATTAAAGGGCCGCTTCGCAGCCCAGCGGGAGCAAGCTCCCTCGCCACAAAAGCTTCTCTACTCAGCAGCTACAGAGGGCGCTATCCAAAACCTTGCGCAACTCCAGCGGATGATCGACCACCACATCCGCCCCCCAATGCCGCGGGTTATCGTCCGGATGAATGTAGCCATAGGTCACGGCGGCTGTCCTGGTGCCGGCGTCGCGACCGGATTCAATATCGCGCAAGTCATCACCCACAAACAACACGCTGGCCGGATCGAGGTCGAGCATCTTGCACGCCAGGATCAACGGTTCCGGGTCCGGTTTGCTGTTCTTCACATGGTCCGGGCAGATCAACAACGCCGAGCGCTCGGCCAGGCCAAGCTGCTGCATGATCGGCTCGGCGAAGCGCAGCGGCTTGTTGGTGACCACGCCCCAGATCAGGTTGGCCTTTTCGATGTCGGCCAGCAGTTCGCCCATGCCGTCGAAGAGTTTGCTGTGAACCGCGCAACCGGCGAGGTAACGCTCCAGGAACTCCAGGCGCAATTCCTCGAAACCCGGTGATTCCGGGTCCATGGAGAAGGTCACGGCGACCATCGCCTTGGCGCCGCCGGAGATCTCGTCGCGAATGTGTTTGTCGTTCATCGGCGGCAAGCCGCGGTCGGCACGCATCGCCTGACAGATCGCAATGAAGTCCGGCGCGGTGTCGAGCAGAGTGCCGTCCATGTCGAAAAGAACTGCTCTGATACGCATCGGCTTACTCCTCGCGCAGGGTCTGGATCATGTAGTTGACGTCCACGTCGGAGGCCAGTTTGTAGTGCTTGGTCAGCGGGTTGTACGTCAGGCCGATGATGTCCTTGACGGTCAGGCCGGCCATGCGGCTCCAGGCACCCAGCTCGGACGGGCGGATGAATTTCTTGAAATCGTGGGTGCCGCGCGGCAGCAGCTTCATGATGTATTCCGCGCCAACGATGGCGAACAGGTACGCCTTCGGATTGCGGTTGATGGTGGAGAAGAATACCTGGCCGCCAGGCTTGACCATGCGGAAGCAAGCGCGGATCACCGAGGACGGGTCCGGCACGTGCTCGAGCATTTCCAGGCAGGTGACCACGTCGAACTGCTCGGGCATTTCTTCAGCCAGGGCTTCGGCGGTGATCTGCCGGTACTCGACGCTCACGCCGGATTCCAGTTGGTGCAGTTGCGCGACCGCCAGCGGCGCTTCGCCCATGTCGATGCCCATCACGGTAGCGCCGCGCTGGGCCATGGCTTCGCTGAGAATGCCGCCGCCGCAACCGATGTCGAGGGCTTTCTTGCCGGCCAGGTTGACGCGTTCGTCAATCCAGTTGACCCGCAGCGGGTTGATGTCGTGCAGCGGTTTGAATTCGCTTTCGCGGTCCCACCAGCGATGGGCCAGGGCTTCGAATTTGGCGATTTCGGCGTAGTCGACGTTGCTCATGGTTAAGTCCTCTAAAACTTGAAAAATCCTGTTGCCCCGGTGATGAACCGGGGTGCTTACGATTCGGTATGGCCGCTGATGCGCTGGCCCCAGGCCTTGGCGGTGGCGCAGAGTTGTTCTTCATCCAGGCGAGTCAGGCGACGGTCGTCGAGCAATTGCTTGCCGGCGACCCAAAGGTGTCTCGCGCAGTCACGGCCGGTGGCATATATAAGCTGCGAAACCGGGTCGTAGACCGGTTGCTGCGCCAGGCCGGAGAGGTCGAACGCGACGATGTCTGCCGCTTTGCCGACTTCCAGCGATCCCGTTTCGGATTCAATGCCCAGCGCACGGGCGCCATTGAGCGTGGCCATGCGCAGGGCGCGATGGGCATCCAGCGCAGTGGCGGAGCCGGCGACGGCTTTGGCCAGCAAGGCGGCGGTGCGGGTTTCGCCGAGCAAGTCCAGGTCATTGTTGCTGGCCGAGCCATCGGTGCCGATCGCAACATTGACGCCAGCCTGCCACAAACGCTCCACCGGGCAGAACCCGCTAGCCAGCTTCAGGTTCGACTCCGGGCAATGAATCACGTTGGTGTTGCTTTCTACCAGCAACATCAGGTCTTCGTCGCTGATCTGAGTCATGTGGACGGCCTGGAAGCGCGGCCCCAACAAACCCAGGCGACCGAGGCGGGCCAACGGGCGCTCGCCGCGCTGCTCGACGGACTGTTGCACTTCAAAAGCTGTTTCATGCACGTGCATGTGGATCGAGGCATCCAGCTCCTCGGTGATCACCCGGATTTTCTCCAGGTTCTCGTCGCCCACGGTGTAGGGTGCATGGGGGCCGAAGGTGACTTTGATACGCTCGTGGTGCTTGAGATCGTTGAACAGTTCGACGCCCTGACGAATGGCTTCGTCCGCCGTGCTGGCGCCCGGGATCGGGAAGTCGAGGATCGGAATGGCGATTTGCGCGCGAATGCCGCTGTTATGGACGCGCTCGCTGGCAACCTTGGGGAAGAAATACATATCGGAGAAGCAGGTGATGCCACCTTTGATCTGTTCGGCAATCGCCAAATCAGTGCCATCGCGCACGAATGCCTCGTCGACCCACTTGGCTTCGGCCGGCCAGATGTGGTTTTCCAGCCAGTTCATCAGGGGCAGATCATCGGCCAGGCCGCGGAACAGTGTCATCGCCGCATGACCGTGGGCATTGATCAAGCCGGGGCAGAGCAACATGTCCGGCAGTTCACGGACTTCAGTTGCGTTAAGCTTCAGCGCAGCCGAACGTGGGCCAATGAATACGATGCGTCCGTCGCGGATGCCCAGGGCGTGCTCTTTGAGGACAACGCCAGCGGGTTCGACGGGTACCAGCCAGGTCGGCAGCAATAGCAAGTCGAGCGCAGCGGCAGTGTTCGGCATCGAGAATCGGTTCCAGAGCTTTTGTAAAGATGGCGAAGTATACCCGAGCGTCTTCGCAGGGGGATCGCTATAATCGACGGCTTTTGTTCATGTGTGCGGGGTGAGGGATGCGCGATCGACTGTTGGCTGCGGAGAAAGTAAAGGCCATCGATTGGCGTGATGGCGCCCTTTACCTGCTGGATCAGCGTGTTTTGCCGTTCGAGGAAACCTGGATTGCCTACACCAGTGCTGCTGGCGTGGCCGAGGCCATTCGTTCGATGGTGGTGCGCGGTGCGCCGGCGATTGGCATCAGCACCGCCTATGGCGTTGTGCTGGCGGCCCGCGCGCGGTTCGCCGAGGGCGGTGACTGGCAGGCGGCACTGGAAGAGGATTTCGCGCTGTTGGCCGATTCCCGTCCGACCGCGGTCAACCTGTTCTGGGCCCTGGGCCGCATGCGCGACCGGCTTGAGCGTCTGAAGGATCACGCCGATCCGCTGGCGGTGCTGGAAGCAGAGGCGATCGCCATTCATGAGAGTGATCGCGAAGCCAACCTGACCATGGCGCAACTGGGCGTGGACCTGATCCGCAAGCACCAGGGCAACGCCCAGGCGATCCTGACCCACTGCAATACTGGCGCATTGGCCACTGGCGGCTTTGGCACGGCGCTTGGCGTCATTCGTGGCGCGTTCATTGAGGGCATGGTCGAACGCGTCTATGCCAACGAAACCCGTCCGTGGCTGCAAGGTTCGCGATTGACCGCATGGGAGCTGTCCAACGAAGGCATCCCCGTCACACTCAATGCCGACTCCGCCGCTGCTCACATCATGAAGACCAAGGGCATTACCTGGGTGATCGTCGGCGCTGACCGGATCACCGCCAATGGCGACGTGGCCAACAAGATCGGCACCTATCAGCTGGCGGTGAACGCCATGCACCACGGCGTGCGCTTCATGGTGGTGGCGCCGAGTTCGACCATCGACATGAGCCTGGCCAGCGGCGATGACATTCCGATTGAAGAGCGCGATGGTCGCGAGTTGCTGGAAGTCGGCGGCAAACGGTTGGGGGCGGACGTGGATGCGTTCAACCCGGTGTTCGACGTGACGCCTGCGGATTTGATCGACGCGATCATCACCGAAAAAGGCATCGTCGAGCGCCCGGACACCGCGAAAATGGCGCAGTTGATGTGCCGCAAGCGTCTGCATTAAAGATATTTGGCGCCTGATAGGCCGCTATCGCGAGCAGGCTCGCTCCCACAGGGGATTTGTGACCGTCCCAGATCCAGTGTGGGAGCGAGCCTGCTCGCGATGGGGCCCAGATAGTCAACAAATATGCTTCATTCACCCCTGATATTTTCCTCTGAGCCTCTCTCGTCTCCTTTCAGCCTGCCACCAGTCAACTAACTACACTCCATGCGCATCAGGGGGATAGGTGCGTGGCGGCTCTTGTGATAACATCCGGCGGTTTCCAAGGTAGCCCGATGTGGCTGCCTTTACTGCGCAGATCCATGGCATAACTCGTTGATTTGTCGTAAGTCGGTGCATGGCACTCAGCCTGCAGCGGCGAGCTTCGTTCGTCCCATATGGATGTGACGAAGTTTCACCAGAAAAAGGAATCAGGCTTCTCATGGGCGAACTGGCCAAAGAAATCCTCCCGGTCAATATCGAAGACGAGCTGAAGCAGTCCTACCTCGACTACGCGATGAGCGTAATTGTCGGGCGGGCACTGCCGGATGCGCGCGATGGCTTGAAGCCCGTGCACCGGCGTGTGCTGTTCGCGATGAGCGAGCTGGGCAACGACTTCAACAAGCCGTACAAGAAATCTGCCCGTGTTGTCGGTGACGTGATCGGTAAGTATCACCCTCACGGTGATACCGCG
Source organism: Pseudomonas sp. FW305-20 (assembly GCF_058788075.1). Taxonomy (NCBI): domain Bacteria; kingdom Pseudomonadati; phylum Pseudomonadota; class Gammaproteobacteria; order Pseudomonadales; family Pseudomonadaceae; genus Pseudomonas; species Pseudomonas sp. FW305-20. The sequence continues at coordinate 27,011 of NZ_JBYTAJ010000013.1, forward strand.
GTGTACGACACCATCGTTCGGATGGCGCAGCCATTCTCGCTGCGTTACCTGCTGGTAGACGGTCAGGGCAACTTCGGTTCCGTGGACGGCGACAACGCCGCCGCCATGCGATACACCGAAGTGCGTATGACCAAGCTGGCGCACGAGCTGCTGGCTGACCTGCACAAAGAAACCGTGGACTGGGTGCCGAACTACGACGGCACCGAAATGATCCCTGCGGTCATGCCGACCCGTATTCCCAACCTGTTGGTCAACGGCTCCAGCGGTATCGCCGTGGGCATGGCGACCAACATCCCGCCGCACAACCTCGGTGAAGTCATCGACGGTTGCCTGGCACTCATCGACAACCCAGAGTTGACCATCGATGAGCTGATGCAATACATCCCCGGTCCGGACTTCCCGACCGCCGCGATCATCAACGGTCGCGCCGGCATCATCGAAGCCTACCGCACCGGTCGTGGCCGCATTTACATGCGCGCCCGCTCGATGATCGAAGACATCGACAAGGTCGGTGGTCGCCAGCAGATCGTCATCACCGAACTCCCTTACCAGCTGAACAAGGCCCGTCTGATCGAGAAGATCGCCGAGCTGGTAAAAGAGAAGAAGCTCGAAGGCATCACCGAACTGCGCGACGAGTCCGACAAGGACGGTATGCGCGTCGTGATCGAACTGCGTCGCGGCGAAGTGCCTGAGGTGATCCTCAACAACCTCTACGCCCAGACCCAGCTGCAAGCGGTGTTCGGTATCAACATCGTTGCGCTGATCGACGGTCGTCCGCGGATCCTGAACCTCAAGGACCTGCTGGAAGCCTTCGTTCGTCACCGTCGCGAAGTCGTTACCCGTCGTACCGTGTTCGAACTGCGCAAAGCCCGCGAACGTGGTCACATTCTGGAAGGTCAAGCGGTTGCCCTGTCGAACATCGACCCGGTCATCGCCCTGATCAAAGCCTCGCCAACGCCGTCGGAAGCCAAGGAAGCGCTGATCAAGACGGCGTGGGAATCTTCCGCCGTGGTCGCGATGGTCGAACGTGCCGGTGCCGATTCGTGCCGTCCAGAGACCCTGGACCCGCAATACGGTCTGCGCGAAGGCAAGTACTTCCTGTCGCCGGAACAGGCGCAAGCCATTCTGGAACTGCGTCTGCACCGCCTGACCGGTCTGGAACACGAGAAGCTGCTGGCCGAGTATCAAGAGATCCTCAACCAGATTGGCGAACTGATCCGCATCCTCAGCAGCGCCACGCGCCTGATGGAAGTGATCCGCGAAGAGCTGGAAGTGATCCGCGCCGAATACGGCGACGTGCGCCGCACCGAGATTCTCGATGCCCGTCTCGACCTGACCCTCGGTGACATGATCCCGGAAGAAGAGCGTGTCGTGACCATTTCCCACGGTGGCTACGCCAAGACCCAGCCATTGGCTGCGTACCAGGCTCAGCGTCGTGGCGGTAAAGGCAAATCGGCTACTGGCGTGAAGGATGAGGACTACATCGCTCACCTGCTGGTCGCCAACAGCCACACCACGCTGCTGCTGTTCTCCAGCAAAGGCAAAGTGTACTGGCTGAAAACCTACGAAATCCCGGAAGCCTCCCGCGCTGCCCGTGGTCGTCCGCTGGTCAACCTGCTGCCGCTGGACAGTGATGAATACATCACCACCATGCTGCCGGTCGACGAATACACCGAAGGTCACTTCATCTTCATGGCCACTGCCAAGGGCACCGTGAAGAAGACCCCGCTGGAATCCTTCAGCCGCCAACGCAGCGTCGGCCTGATCGCGCTGGAGCTGGATGAAGGCGATGTGCTGATTTCTGCTTCCATTACCGATGGCAGTCGCGAAGTCATGCTGTTCTCCGACGGTGGCAAGGTGACCCGCTTCAAGGAAACCGACGTTCGCGCCATGGGCCGTACCGCTCGCGGTGTTCGCGGCATGCGTCTGCCGGAAGGCCAGAAGCTGATTTCCATGCTGATCCCGGAAGAAGGCAGCCAGATCCTGACTGCTTCGGCCCGTGGTTTCGGCAAGCGCACGGCGATCACCGAGTTCCCTGAGTACAAACGTGGCGGTCAGGGCGTTATCGCCATGGTCAGCAACGACCGTAACGGCCGCCTGGTCGGTGCAGTCCAGGTGCTCGACGGCGAGGAAATCATGCTGATTTCCGACCAGGGCACCCTGGTGCGTACGCGTGTTGACGAAGTCTCCAGCCTGGGTCGTAACACCCAGGGCGTGACCCTCATCAAACTGGCCAGCGATGAAACGCTGGTAGGTCTGGAGCGGGTTCAGGAGCCGTCGGAAGTCGAAGGTGAAGAGCTCGAAGGTGAAGAGGGCGAAGAAGGTGCAGTGTTCGACGGCGAAGTCGTGATCGACGACGTTGTTGAAGACCAGCAACTCGACGCCGCAGCCGACGAAGAACCGCAGGAATAAGCGGACAAACAGGGGGCGGATGAGAATTCGCCCCCTTGTTGTTTGTCCGTAAAGAAATATCGACACCCATGGAGATCCGTGTGGGTGCCGGGCTTTTGTGGCGAGGGGGCTTGCCCCCGTTGGGGTGCGAAGCGCCCCTGAAACCAGTCGCCGTTATCTTGCATGAGAGCGTGGTGACCGGTTTGCGATTGCTTCGCAATCGAACGGGGGCAAGCCCCCTCGCCACAGGCAAGCCCGCTCCCACATTGGATCTGTGTCGACTGATGTGTTTGTACGATCCACCAAATCAGAGCGAGATTGGATGTGAGCAAGAGAGCCTATAACTTCTGTGCCGGTCCTGCGGCACTTCCCGAAGCTGTCCTGCAGCGCGCCCAGGGTGAACTCCTTGATTGGCACGGCAAGGGCCTGTCGGTCATGGAAATGAGCCATCGCAGCGATGAGTTCGTGTCCATCGCCACCAAGGCCGAGCAGGATCTGCGTGATCTGCTGAATATCCCCTCGAACTATAAAGTGCTGTTTCTGCAAGGTGGCGCCAGCCAGCAATTCGCTCAGATTCCTCTGAACCTGTTGCCGGAAAGCGGCACCGCCGACTATATCGACACCGGTATCTGGTCGCAGAAAGCCATCGAAGAAGCTTCGCGCTACGGAAACGTCAACGTTGCCGCTACCGCCAAGCCTTACGACTATTTCGCTATTCCCGGTCAGAACGAATGGAACCTGTCGAAAGACGCGGCCTACGTTCACTACGCACCGAACGAAACCATCGGCGGCCTGGAATTCAACTGGGTGCCGGAAACCGGTGACGTCCCGCTGGTGGCCGACATGTCTTCCGACATTCTCTCGCGCCCGATCGATGTTTCGCGCTTCGGCATGATCTACGCCGGCGCCCAGAAAAACATCGGCCCGAGCGGCATCGTCGTCAACATCGTTCGCGAAGACCTGCTGGGTCGCGCCCGTTCCATTTGCCCGACCATGCTCAACTACAAGGTCGCGGCCGACAACGGCTCGATGTACAACACCCCGCCGACCCTGGCCTGGTACTTGTCCGGCCTGGTGTTCGAGTGGCTGAAAGAGCAGGGTGGCGTTGAAGCCATCGGCAAGCTCAATGAAGTGAAACAGCGCACGCTGTACGACTTCATCGACGCCAGCGGCTTGTACAGCAACCCGATCAACAAGTCGGATCGCTCGTGGATGAACGTGCCGTTCCGCCTGGCGGACGACCGTCTCGACAAGCCATTCCTGGCCGGTGCCGAAGCGCGTGGCCTGTTGAACCTCAAGGGTCACCGTTCCGTGGGCGGCATGCGTGCCTCCATCTATAACGCCGTCGACATCGTTGCGGTCAACGCACTGATTTCGTACATGGCAGAGTTCGAGAAGGAACACGGTTAATGTCTGAGCAAGAACTCAAGGCACTGCGCCTGCGCATCGATGCCCTGGACGAGAAAGTCCTGGAGCTGATCAGTGAGCGCGCACGCTGCGCCCAGGAAGTTGCGCGAGTAAAGATGGCCTCACTGGCCGAAGGCGAAGTGCCGGTGTTCTATCGTCCTGAGCGTGAAGCTCAGGTGCTCAAGCGCGTGATGGAGCGTAACCAGGGGCCGCTGGGCAACGAAGAGATGGCGCGGCTGTTCCGCGAAATCATGTCCTCGTGCCTGGCCCTCGAACAGCCGCTGAAAGTGGCTTACCTCGGCCCTGAAGGCACCTTCACCCAGGCCGCAGCCATGAAGCACTTCGGCCACGCCGTGATCAGCAAGCCGATGGCGGCGATCGACGAAGTGTTCCGTGAAGTGGCCGCCGGTGCGGTGAACTTTGGCGTGGTCCCGGTGGAAAACTCCACCGAGGGCGCGGTCAACCACACCCTCGACAGCTTCCTCGAACACGACATGGTGATCTGTGGCGAAGTCGAGCTGCGGATTCACCACCACCTGTTGGTCGGTGAAAACACCAAGACCGACAGCATCAGCCGCATCTATTCCCACGCCCAGTCCCTGGCCCAGTGCCGCAAGTGGCTGGACGCCCATTACCCGAATGTCGAGCGCGTGGCGGTGTCCAGCAACGCCGAAGCGGCCAAGCGGGTCAAGGGTGAGTGGAATTCGGCGGCGATTGCCGGCGACATGGCCGCTGGTCTGTACGGGTTGACTCGTCTGGCTGAAAAAATCGAGGATCGTCCGGACAACTCCACGCGATTCCTGATCATTGGCAGCCAGGAAGTGCCGCCGACCGGCGACGACAAGACCTCGGTCATCGTCTCCATGAGCAACAAGCCCGGCGCGCTTCACGAGTTGCTGGTGCCGTTCCACGACAACGGCATCGACCTGACGCGGATCGAGACCCGTCCGTCGCGCAGCGGTAAATGGACCTACGTGTTCTTCATCGACTTCGTCGGCCACCACCGCGACCCACTGGTCAAAGGTGTGCTGGAAAAGATCAGTCAGGAAGCAGTGGCACTCAAAGTGCTGGGTTCCTACCCGAAAGCAGTTCTCTAAGGGCGGTAGCAAATGAGTGGTGACTTCCTCGCTCTGGCACAGCCGGGCGTGCAACAACTTTCGCCTTACGTTCCGGGCAAACCCGTGGACGAACTGGCGCGCGAGCTGGATATCGATCCGGCCAGCATCGTCAAACTGGCCAGCAACGAAAACCCGTTGGGCGCCAGTCCCAAGGCGCTGGCGGCAATTCGCGAAGAATTGGCCGAGCTGACCCGTTATCCGGACGGCAACGGTTTTGCGCTCAAGACCCTGCTGGCCGATCAGTGCCGCGTCGAGCTCAATCAGGTGACGCTGGGCAACGGTTCCAACGACATTCTGGAACTGGTCGCCCGTGCCTATCTGGCGCCCGGTCTGAACGCCGTGTTCAGCGAGCACGCGTTTGCGGTCTATCCAATCGTGACCCAAGCCGTTGGTGCCACGGCCAAAGTGATCCCGGCCAAAGACTGGGGCCACGATCTGCCGGCCATGCTGGCTGCGATCGATGCCGATACCCGCGTGGTGTTCATCGCCAACCCGAACAACCCGACCGGAACCTGGTTCGGCGCCGAAGCGCTGGACGAGTTTCTGCAGGACGTGCCGGAACACGTGCTGGTGGTGCTGGACGAGGCCTACATCGAATACGCCGAAGGCAGCGACTTGCCGGATGGCCTGGATTTCCTGGCGGCGTACCCGAACCTGCTGGTATCGCGCACATTCTCTAAGGCCTATGGCCTGGCGGCATTGCGGGTCGGCTATGGCTTGTCCACCGCTGTGGTCGCCGATGTGCTGAACCGAGTGCGTCAGCCGTTCAACGTCAACAGCCTGGCCCTGGCCGCTGCGTGCGCTGCGCTGCAAGACGCCGAATACCTGGATGAAAGCCGTCGCCTGAACGAATCCGGCATGCAACAACTGGAAGCAGGTTTCCGTGAGCTGGGGTTGAGCTGGATTCCGTCCAAGGGCAACTTCATCTGCGTCGATCTGGGCCGTGTTGCGGCTCCGGTCTTCCAGGGCTTGTTGCGCGAAGGCGTGATCGTGCGTCCGGTGGCCAATTACGGCATGCCGAACCACTTGCGCATCACCATCGGTCTGCCGGCGGAAAACAGCCGCTTCCTCGAAGCGCTGACCAAGGTTCTGGCTCGTGGTTGATGTCACTGCACTGCAATCTGCTGAACCTATGATCGGTCGCCTGGTGGTGGTCGGTCTCGGGCTGATCGGCGGTTCGTTTGCCAAGGGTTTGCGTGAAAGCGGCCTGTGCCGCGAAGTGGTCGGGGTCGATCTCGACCCACAGTCGCGCAAACTGGCGGTTGAGTTGGGTGTGGTGGATCGCTGCGAGGAAGACCTGGCCGCTGCCTGCCAGGGCGCCGACGTGATTCAGCTGGCCGTGCCGATCCTCGCCATGGAAAAAATGCTCGGCCAATTGGCCAGCATGGACCTGGGGCAAGCGATTCTGACCGACGTCGGCAGCGCCAAAGGCAATGTGGTGCGCGCGGCAACCGAGGCGTTTGGCGGCATGCCGACGCGTTTCGTGCCGGGTCACCCGATTGCCGGTTCCGAGCAGAGCGGGGTGGAAGCCTCTAACTCAGAGCTGTTCCGTCGCCATAAAGTGATTCTGACGCCGCTGGATCAAACCGATCCGGCAGCGCTGGCAGTGGTCGACCGGTTGTGGCGCGAATTGGGCGCCGATGTCGAGCACATGCAGGTCGAGCGTCATGACGAAGTGTTGGCGGCGACCAGCCATTTGCCACACTTGCTGGCGTTCGGTTTGGTCGATTCGTTGGCCAAGCGCAATGAAAACCTTGAGATCTTCCGTTACGCTGCGGGCGGTTTCCGTGATTTCACAAGAATCGCGGGTAGCGACCCGGTCATGTGGCACGACATCTTCCTCGCCAACCGCGAAGCTGTCCTGCGCACACTCGATACATTTCGCAGCGACCTCGACGCCTTGCGCGACGCGGTCGATGCAGGGGATGGGCACCAATTATTGGGCGTGTTCACTCGCGCCCGGGTTGCCCGCGAACATTTCAGTAAAATCCTTGCCCGCCGGGCTTATGTGGACGCTATGAATTCCAACGACCTGATTTTCCTGGCACAACCTGGTGGCCGCCTGACTGGGCGGATTCGAGTACCGGGCGACAAATCGATTTCCCACCGTTCGATCATGCTCGGCTCCCTGGCTGAAGGCGTCACCGAAGTGGAAGGTTTCCTCGAGGGCGAAGATGCCCTGGCAACCTTGCAAGCCTTCCGCGACATGGGCGTCGTGATCGAAGGTCCGCACCACGGTCGCGTGACCATTCACGGTGTCGGCCTGCATGGCTTGAAGCCTGCGCCAGGCCCGATCTATCTGGGCAACTCCGGCACGTCGATGCGTCTGCTGTCTGGCCTGTTGGCTGCGCAGAATTTCGACAGCACCCTGACCGGTGACGCTTCGCTGTCCAAGCGTCCGATGAATCGCGTGGCCAATCCGCTGCGTGAAATGGGCGCAGTGATCGAGACCGCTGCTGAAGGTCGTCCGCCGATGATCATTCGCGGCGGCAACAAACTCAAAGGCCTGACCTACACCATGCCGATGGCCAGCGCCCAGGTTAAATCCTGCCTGCTGCTGGCGGGTCTGTACGCCGAAGGCAAGACCACCGTCACCGAGCCGGCGCCAACCCGCGACCACACCGAGCGCATGCTGCGCGGCTTCGGCTACCCGGTCACCGTTAACGGTGCTACCGCTTCGGTCGAATCCGGCCACAAGCTGACCGCGACCCACATTGAAGTGCCGGGCGACATCTCGTCCTCCGCGTTCTTCCTGGTAGCGGCGTCGATCGCCGAAGGTTCGGAGCTGGTGCTTGAGCATGTCGGCATCAACCCGACCCGTACCGGTGTGATCGACATCCTGCGTCTGATGGGCGCTGATATCACTCTGGAAAATCAGCGTGAAGTCGGCGGCGAGCCGGTTGCGGATTTGCGCGTGCGTGCAGCTAAACTCAAAGGTATCGAGATTCCCGAAGCGCTGGTTCCACTGGCCATCGACGAATTCCCGGTGCTGTTCGTGGCTGCCGCCTGTGCCGAAGGGCGCACCATCCTGCGTGGCGCCGAAGAGCTGCGGGTCAAGGAGTCTGACCGGATTCAGGTCATGGCGGATGGCTTGCTGGCACTGGGCGTAAAATGTGAACCGACCCCGGACGGCATCATCATCGACGGCGGCCAGATCGGCGGCGGCGAAGTGCACGGGCACGGCGATCACCGGATCGCCATGGCCTTCAGCGTGGCTTCGCTGCGCGCCACTGCGCCGATCCGCATCCATGATTGCGCCAACGTCGCGACGTCGTTCCCGAACTTCCTCGCGCTGTGCGCGCAGGTCGGTATCCGTGTTGCACAAGAGGCTCAGTCGTGATTATCAAGCCACCGGTCATCACCATCGACGGGCCTAGCGGTTCGGGCAAAGGCACTATTGCCGGGATTCTGGCCAAGCGTCTGGGCTGGTGCCTGCTGGATTCCGGTGCGCTGTACCGTCTGCTGGCATTCGCCGCGCGTAATCATGGCGTCGATCTGACCAATGAAGAGTCGCTGAAGCTGCTGGCCGCTCATCTGGACGTGCAGTTCGTCGGTGCGACCGAAGGTCATCCGCAGCGGATCATTCTCGAAGGTGACGATGTCACTGATGATCTGCGCAACGAACAAGTTGGCGCCTGGGCTTCCCAGGTCGCTGCGCTGCCGGCGGTGCGTGATGCGCTGCTCCAGCGCCAGCGGGCGTTTCAGGAGGCTCCGGGCCTGGTGGCCGATGGTCGCGACATGGGCACGGTGGTTTTTCCCGATGCGCCGCTGAAGATATTCCTCACTGCCAGTGCCGAGGAGCGTGCGCGCCGTCGATACTTGCAGTTGAAGGGCAAAGTCGATGGTGTTAGTCTGTCGAGTCTGCTAGATGAGATACGTGTCCGCGATGAGCGTGACACCCAGCGAGCGGTAGCCCCGCTCAAACCGGCGGCTGACGCCATACAGCTGGATTCCACGGAATTATCCATCGATCAGGTGCTGGAACGCATCATGAGCGAGATCGCCATTCGCGATATCGCCGGGTGACCAAGAAGCGACTCAGGGGACCAGTCATAGTCCTGCGCCGTTTCTTCAAATGAACATAACCCACGTCGTCTGGGATGTGGAGATGGGCGTATCCTTCGCCCTTATTCAACAGGAATTAAAATGAGCGAAAGCTTTGCGGAACTCTTTGAAGAAAGCCTAAAAACCCTGAACCTTCAGGCAGGCTCCATCATCACCGGTGTTATCGTTGATATCGATTACCAGGCTCGCTGGGTAACCGTTCACGCTGGCCTGAAGTCTGAAGCACTCATCCCGCTTGAGCAGTTCTACAACGATGCTGGCGAACTGACTATCAACGTCGGTGACGAAGTTCACGTTGCTCTGGACTCGGTTGAAGACGGCTTTGGTGAAACCAAGCTGTCCCGTGAAAAAGCCAAGCGCGCTGAATGCTGGATTGTTCTGGAAGCAGCCTTCGCAGCCGAAGAAGTGGTCAAGGGCGTTATCAACGGTAAGGTTAAAGGCGGCTTCACTGTCGACGTTAACGGCATCCGTGCGTTCCTGCCAGGTTCTCTGGTTGACGTCCGTCCAGTGCGCGACACCACGCACCTGGAAGGCAAAGAGCTGGAATTCAAGGTCATCAAGCTTGACCAGAAACGCAACAACGTTGTCGTTTCCCGTCGTAGCGTCCTCGAAGCCGAGAACTCCGCCGAGCGTGAAGCTCTGCTGGAATCCCTGCAGGAAGGCCAACAAGTCAAAGGTATCGTCAAGAACCTCACCGATTACGGCGCATTCGTCGATCTGGGTGGCGTCGATGGCCTGCTGCACATTACCGACATGGCTTGGAAGCGTATCAAGCATCCTTCCGAAATCGTCAACGTTGGCGACGAGATCGATGTCAAGGTTCTGAAGTACGATCGCGAACGCAATCGTGTTTCCCTGGGCCTCAAGCAACTGGGCGAAGATCCATGGGTTGCTATCAAAGCCCGTTACCCAGAAAGCACTCGCGTTACCGCTCGTGTAACCAACCTGACCGACTACGGCTGCTTCGCTGAGCTGGAAGAAGGCGTTGAAGGCCTGGTACACGTTTCCGAAATGGACTGGACCAACAAGAACATCCACCCTTCGAAAGTCGTACAAGTCGGCGACGAAGTGGAAGTTATGGTTCTGGACATCGACGAAGAGCGTCGTCGTATCTCCCTCGGCATCAAGCAGTGCAAATCTAACCCGTGGGAAGATTTCTCTGGCCAGTTCAACAAGGGCGATAAAATCTCCGGCACCATCAAGTCGATCACCGATTTCGGTATCTTCATTGGTCTGGACGGCGGCATCGACGGTCTGGTTCACCTGTCCGACATCTCTTGGAACGAAGTGGGCGAAGAAGCCGTTCGCCGCTTCAAGAAAGGCGACGAACTGGACACCGTTATCCTGTCGGTTGACCCAGAGCGCGAGCGTATCTCCCTGGGTATCAAGCAGCTGGAAAGCGATCCGTTCTCCGAGTACGTTCAAGAGAACGACAAAGGCGCAATCGTTAAAGGCATCGTGAAAGAAGTTGACGCTAAAGGCGCCATCATCACTCTGGCCGACGATATCGAAGCGACTCTGAAAGCCTCCGAAATCAGCCGTGACCGCGTTGAAGACGCGCGCAACGTTCTGAAAGAAGGCCAGGAAGTAGAAGCCAAGATCATCAGCGTTGACCGCAAGAGCCGTGTAATCCAGCTCTCCATCAAGTCGAAAGACGATGCTGAAGAGAAAGAAGCCATCCAAAGCTTGAAAGACAAGCCTTCGGATAGCATCGCTGCTGGTCCTACCACTCTGGGCGACCTGTTGCGTGCACAAATGGAAAAACAGAACTAAGTTCTGTCAGACCATAGAAAAAGGGCGACTTCGGTCGCCCTTTTTTGTGGTCGGGATTTGCTGATCTTGATGGTCTCGCAATGTTGCGATTGATTGCCGTGAAACCAATCCTCCCCACAAGTTGTCTCTTTCTTTAAGCGGATCAATCGTTTATTTGCAGCTAGGCTTTAGCTTGAAGCGAACGACCGCCGGGTGACACGTCCGACCTAAGGAAGCGAATGAACAAGCTCATTGTCGTCATAGCAGTACTGACATTGGCGGGCTGTACCACTAGCGCCAAGACTCACGCGGTGCGTGGGGTCAGCGGTATCGAGATCGATTGTTCGGGGTTGGGGTCGGGATGGGAGAAGTGTCACAAGCGAGCGAACAAGGAGTGCAAGGCGGCAGGCTACAAAGTTGTGGCCAGGTCCGATGATGCCAAAGATGAGGATGAATACCTCTTTGGCTTCAATCCCGCGGGCTATCTGACGCGCACCATGCTGGTTATCTGCAGGTGAGTCCGGAACGGCGTGATCAGCGTTGCAGTGGTCTGAAATCGTGCATCTCTTTATGGGTAAAGATATGTCAAAACTCGGGCTGTTCAAATTCATCGGGGCGTGCTAAAACCTTTGAAGCGCTGATCTAGCTGCTTGAAAAAGAAGGGAAAAATATGACGAAGTCGGAGTTGATCGAACGAATTGTCACCCATCAAGGGCTGCTCTCATCCAAGGATGTGGAGCTGGCCATCAAGACCATGCTTGAACAAATGTCCCAATGTCTGGCCACCGGTGATCGCATCGAGATCCGTGGGTTTGGCAGCTTCTCCTTGCACTATCGCGCACCGCGCGTAGGGCGCAATCCAAAAACCGGTCAGTCCGTCAGCCTCGACGGCAAGTTCGTGCCGCATTTCAAGCCAGGCAAAGAATTGCGTGACCGTGTGAACGAGGATGAGGAGGAAGGTCTTTGACGGCGTCTGTTATACAAGGAACCGCTCATGCGTAACCTCAAGCGCGTACTGCTCGCCGTATTCGTCCTGTTACTGGTTTTGGCGATCCTGGCGTTCGTTCTCGAGAATCAGCAATCGGTTTCCTTGCTGTTCCTGGGTTGGGCGGGGCCGCAACTACCGGTATCGCTGGTCATGGTCATTGCGTTGCTGATCGGGATGGTGATCGGGCCGATTCTTGGCTGGTTTCTGGGGCGTACATCCAGAGCTTCCCGCAAGCGCCTTGTCTGATTACGACATAACGCGCAAGGCGCACTAAGCTTTCACCACAGCTTGTCTATATCCATTAGTAAAACCGTCATTAAGCTGTAAAATGCTGCGCTTGTCCGATAGTGGCATATTCCCATGTCGGTTCAGAATGACTCTGTCAGAAAACCTCTGCTGACTTGATGGCTTTGGAATTCATGGATTAGACAGCGCTCGGTTGGCGGCCTTGTCAGTAACTCAAGGGTATGGTTTCGCGTGAAAATTCTAGTTACCGGCGGCGCCGGGTTTATCGGTTCGGCAGTCATTCGACACATCATTTCCAGCACTACTGACTCTGTCGTTAACCTCGATAAGCTTACTTACGCCGGTAACCTTGAGTCATTGGCCGAAGTTAGCCACAACTCACGTTACGTGTTCGAGCGTGTCGACATCTGCGACCGCGATCAGGTTGACCGCGTCCTGCTTGAACATCAACCGGATGCGATCATGCATCTGGCCGCTGAGTCCCACGTCGATCGCTCGATCTCTGGCCCGTCTGAATTCATCCAGACCAACATCATCGGCACTTACACCCTGCTGGAAGCTGCACGCCACTATTGGGCTGCGCTGGATGATGCGCGTAAAGCCGACTTCCGCTTTCACCATATTTCGACTGACGAAGTTTACGGAGACCTCGAAGGTCCGGAAGATCTCTTCACCGAAACCACGCCGTATCAGCCAAGCTCGCCATACTCCGCCAGCAAGGCCAGTTCCGATCACCTGGTTCGCGCCTGGAGCCGTACGTATGGCTTGCCGACCCTGGTCACCAACTGCTCCAACAACTACGGCCCATGCCATTTTCCTGAGAAGTTGATCCCGCTGATCATTCTCAATGCATTGGAAGGCAAACCGCTGCCGGTCTACGGCAAAGGCGACCAGGTCCGCGACTGGCTCTACGTCGAAGACCACGCCCGCGCACTGTACAAAGTCGTGACCGAAGGCGTTATCGGCGAGACGTACAACATCGGTGGCCATAACGAAAAGCAAAACATCGAAGTGGTGCATACCCTGTGTGCGCTGCTCGACGAACTGCGTCCCGATTCCGCTCATCGTCCACATGCCAGCCTGATCACCTACGTTCAGGATCGCCCCGGCCATGATTTGCGCTACGCAATCGACGCCAGCAAAATCCAGCGTGAACTGGGTTGGACACCGGAAGAAACCTTTGAAACCGGTATCCGCAAAACAGTCGAGTGGTACCTCAACAACACTGAATGGGTCGCTCACGTGAAGAGCGGTAGCTATCAGCAGTGGATTGACCAGAACTACGCAGACCGCTCGAACAAGGCATGAAAATCCTCCTGCTGGGAAAAAACGGCCAGGTAGGCTGGGAACTGCAGCGCTCCCTCGCACCACTGGGTGAGTTAATCGCCCTGGATCGCCATTCGGTCGGTGGATTGTGTGGTGATCTGTCTGATCTCGACGCCTTGCGTGCAACGATCCGCCAGCTTAAACCCGACGTCATCGTCAATGCAGCGGCCTATACAGCTGTCGATAAAGCCGAGTCCGAGACTGGGTTAGCCAGCCGTGTAAACGGTCAGGCAAGCCAGGTCATGGCCGAAGAGGCCGCGATTCTGGGTGCCTGGCTGATCCACTACTCGACTGACTACGTCTTCAGCGGCCAAGGTTCTGCACCGTGGCAAGAGTCGGATGCAGTCGCCCCGGTGAATCACTACGGCGCCACTAAACTGGCCGGCGAACAGGCGATTACCGGGTCAGGCTGCAAGCATCTGATCTTCCGCACCAGTTGGGTCTATGGCGCTCGGGGCAACAACTTCGCCAAAACCATGCTCAGCCTGGCCAAGGCTCGCCAAACCTTGAGCGTCATCGCTGACCAGATCGGAGCCCCGACCGGGGCAGACCTGATTGCCGACGTGACCGCGTTGGCCATTCAGCAAGTTCTGCAACGTCCCGAGCTCTCGGGCCTGTATCACTTGGCGGCCAGTGGCGAAGTCTCCTGGCACGGCTATGCTAGCCATGTGATCAGCTTCGCTCGAGACAACGGCGAGCAGCTCGCCGTAACGGCGATCAATCCAATTGAAACGATTGCTTATCCAACACCTGCACGCCGTCCTCTGAATTCGCGTTTGAATACTCAGAAGCTGCGCGACAATTTTTCTCTACACTTACCGGAATGGCAAAGTGGCGTGACCCGAATGCTTAGGGAGATTCTGAATAAATGACCACGGCGAATCGTAAAGGCATCATTCTCGCGGGTGGTTCGGGTACACGCCTGCATCCATTGACCCTCGGCGTGTCCAAGCAGATGCTGCCGATCTACGACAAGCCGATGATCTTTTATCCGCTCTCGGTACTGATGCTCGCGGGAATGCGCGAAATCCTGATCATCTCCACACCGCAAGACCTGCCGTGCTTCCGCAGGTTACTGGGTGATGGAAGCCTGTATGGCCTCAAGCTGACCTACGCCGAACAACCAAGTCCGGATGGTTTGGCCCAAGCTTTCATCATTGCTGAAGAGTTCATCGGAAAGGACCCTTGCTGTCTGATCTTGGGTGACAACATCTTCTACGGACAGAGCTTCTCGGAAAACCTGCGTTCCGCGACCAATCAAGAGCAAGGCGCGACTGTATTCGGCTATCACGTATCTGATCCAGAGCGTTTCGGTGTCGTGGAATTCGACGCTACCGGTCGTGCGCTGAGCATCGAAGAAAAGCCGCTGAAGCCCAAGTCCAACTACGTGGTAACCGGCCTGTACTTCTACGACAACAAGGTCATCGAGATCGCCAAGAGCATCAAGCCGTCCGCACGCGGCGAGCTGGAAATCACCGATGTCAACCGTGCCTACCTTGAGGGGAATGAACTGAACGTCGAAATCCTTGGCCGCGGTTTCGCATGGTTGGACACGGGTACTCACGAGTCGCTGCTCGAGGCCAGTCACTTCGTACACACCATCGAAAAACGCCAAGGGTTCAAAGTTGCTTGCCTGGAAGAGATTGCTTACAACAATGGCTGGATCACCCCAGAGCAATTGGGCGCACAGGCAGAGCGTCTCAAGAAGACTGGCTATGGTCAGTACCTGGAGAGGTTGCTGGGTTAGTGTTTTTCACTGAGCTGTGAGCGTCCTCTTTTCGATTTGAAGTGTTAACCCAATGCAAGCAGGATTGGCATGCCAGTAAAATATCCACAGGTAGCAGTTTTGCTGGCTGCGTACAACGGAATGCGGTGGATCGAAGAGCAGATTACCTCGATCCTAAGTCAGTCAGCGGTAGATGTTACCGTCTATATAAGTGTTGATCCTTCGACAGACGGCACCGAAGCTTGGTGCACTAGCTTCTTCGCTGAACGCAGCGATGTGGTTTTGCTACCGGCTGCCGGTAATTTCGGTGGTGCATCACGCAATTTCTTCCGTCTCATCCGTGATGTCGATTTTGAGGGTTATGACTTCATCGCGTTTGCTGATCAGGATGATATTTGGCATTCAGACAAGCTCGAGCGGGCCACCCAGACTTTGCTGACAGGTGAATTTGATGCGTATTCAAGTAATGTAACGGCTTTTTGGCCGGACGGTAGGACACATTTGTTGGACAAGGCACAACCGCAAGTTGCCTGGGATTTTTTGTTTGAGGCTGCTGGCCCGGGTTGTACTTACGTGTTGAACAAGAGATTGGCGGACTCGCTGAAGGACTCCATGCTTGCCAACTGGCAGCGATTACAGGAAGTCAGTTTGCATGACTGGTACTGTTACGCCTTCGCCCGAAGTCACCAATACAAATGGTTCATCGACCCGGTTCCATCCATGCTGTATCGCCAGCATGATAGTAATCAAGTAGGGGCTAACACTGGATTGGCTCCTTTGATTGCCCGATATAAAATGATTCATGACGGCTGGTGGTTTACTCAGGTGCGATTGATTGCTTCATTGGTGGGCCAGAGCAGAGAACCTTTTGTTGAAGCATGGCTCGAGTTAGGGCGCAGGCAGTTATTGAAGCTTTCCTTGAGCGCCTGGATATGCCGGCGTCGATTCCGCGATAAAGTGTTCTTCTTTTTTATCTGTTGTACCACTGCAGTTGTTGGAAAGAGGAATAAATGAAAGGCCCACAAGTTTTGGTGACGGGGGCTAGCGGATTCGTTGGCGAAGCATTGGTTTTCAGGCTTTTACTCGATAAAAAATTCGTCCCGGTTGCCGCTGTGCGCGGTGTTACACGATTGCTTGGTTTGTGTCGGGTAGTCCCGTTCGACCTTACAGACACTACTGCATCACCGGCCCTGAATGATGTTCAAGTAGTAATCCATGCCGCGGCTCGAGTGCATGTGATGAACGAAACCTCAGCGGACGCTCTTTCGGAATTTCGCAAAGTCAATGTGGACGGAACCGTTAGACTCGCCAAAAAAGCGGCCGAATCGGGGGTGAAACGGTTTATTTTTATCAGTTCAATCAAGGTTAATGGCGAAAGCACCGTACCACAGAGTTCTTTTAAGGCTGACGATCCTCCAGCACCTGTAGATCCGTACGGAGTCTCGAAACAAGAAGCTGAAGATGCTTTGAAGCAGATTGGTCTGAGCACTGGAATGGAAGTTGTTATTATCAGGCCGCCACTTGTATATGGCCCGGGGGTGAAGGCCAATTTTTTAAGCATGATGAGTTGGCTGTATAGAAATATACCTTTACCGTTGGGTGCTATTAATAATCAACGCAGTCTGGTGGCGCTTGATAACCTTGTGGATCTCATCGTGACCTGTATCGATCATCCTGCTGCAGCGAATAATATCTTTTTGGTTAGTGATGGTGAGGATCTATCTACAACTTTGTTACTTCGGCGCATGGCTCGTGCCTTAGGCACGAAAGCATGGTTGCTCCCGATACCTTATTTTGTATTGAGTTTAAGTGCCTCACTCCTGGGTAAAAAAGCAGTTGCTCAACGTTTGTGCAGTTCGTTGCAGGTTGATATTAGCAAAACATGTGATGTTTTGAATTGGCGTCCCTCGGTAAGTGTGGATAAAGCTTTACGCAAAACCGCCGACCATTATCTGGATAAGTTGACGAAATGACTTTTTGGTTGTTGCTATCTGCTGTGTTCGCAAGTTCCTGGTTGCTGACCTATGTCTTGCGTCGGTATGCCTTGGCCAAGAGTTTAATCGACATACCAAACGAGCGCAGTTCCCATACCGTACCTACGCCTCGCGGAGGCGGGGTGGCTATTGTGGTGGCGTTTGCAGTGGCGCTGCCGGTGTTGGCTGCCGTGGGTCTGCTTGGTATGCCTTTGCTTATAGGGTTACTGGGCGCGGGAATTTTGGTCGCGCTTATAGGCTTCGCCGACGATCATGGCCATATTGCCGCTAGATGGCGGCTCTTGGGGCATTTCATTGCAGCTGGCTGGGCGCTGTACTGGCTTAATGGCCTCGCATCCATTTCATTTTTTGGTACCGCGATTGACTTGGGCTGGTTCGGCAATGTGCTTGCGCTGATTTACCTTGTCTGGATGCTGAATCTCTACAATTTTATGGACGGCATTGATGGCTTGGCCAGCGCGGAGGCCATATGCGTATGTCTGGGGGCATGCGCGTTGTATTGGCTGGGTGGTTACGCCAACCTTATATGGGTTCCGTTCGTTTTGGCTGGAGCGGTGGCCGGGTTCCTATGCTGGAATTTTCCTCCCGCGCGTATCTTTATGGGAGACGCGGGTAGTGGATTTCTAGGCTTCATTCTCGGCGGTTTAGCGCTCCATGCGGCTTGGACAGCGCCGGAGTTGCTCTGGAGTTGGTTGATTCTGCTCGGAGTTTTCATTGTTGATGCTACCTGGACGTTGCTGCGACGTTTGATGCGTGGAGACAAAGTTTCTCAGGCGCATCGCAGCCACGCCTATCAGTATGCATCCCGTCGTTTCAAGAGTCATCGAGCCGTAACGCTTGGGGTTGTCGTCATTAATCTTGTCTGGTTGGTACCAATTTCGATTTTTGTCGGGCTGGGATTGCTGAACGAAATACTCGGATTGTTAATTGCGTACACTCCGCTCGTGTTTTTAGCCTGTTTATTTAATGCGGGAGCGTTGGAGGAAAAGGCTGATTCTTGAGCGGTAGTAAGGCTCTCAATGTGGCACGCCACTCAATACCTGGTTCAATGCTTGCACCACATGCTCAGCCGGAAACGGCAGATAACTCTTCTCAGTTGCTCGAGGGAAATGATTTAGCTGCCCGATAAACGTGATGTCTTCACACAAAAAAACGTTGTGCCGATCAGCAGAAAATTCTACTCCTGACGAGTACTTTTTCAGGAAGGGATTGCCGTTAGGCCGCAGGACAGACGTAGTGCACTGACATCACCGTTTTTGTGGATGCTGTCATCGTTTTCGATTCTTCCAGCAGTGCTATTTTGACAGCATCAATCTGTCCTGATAGTTTCCCTGTTCTCTGCCCCGATCTCACTTTTATCGGAAATTCGTCCGCTTTGACACATCAAACTGGTTGGTCAGGTAGCCGCGAAGGCATCGCGGCGTCCGTACAAAGAATAAGAGCTCCGAAAGCTGATTTGATTGGTCTGACTCAATGAGACTGCAAAAGGAATGAACAAATTGTTCGTGTTGTCTGCAGTAAAAGCTGGAATTATGTCAGCCCTTTTTTCGCTTCTTTTCGTCATTATGCTACCGGTCTCTTTTTCTGAGGAGGAGGCGGCAACGGACCTGACGATCGTGGCCACGGGTGAGCACAATCCGGACGCAAAGTCGGCAGAGGTCTGGATACGCGCGACTGACTCCGAAAGATTAGAGGCAAAGATTGTTCGCAAGGATCCCGGTTGGGAGACTAAGTACAACTCGTTGGTCTCGTTTCGAAATCAACCCGCTGTCATGCAATCAGCATTAGCGCTTAAATCGGATAAATTCCTGAGATTTGCAACGAGTGAGTACTCTGGAATAGTCGAAGTCAAGTATGGACAGGTAGGGCATCGCATTGATTTGTATTCCCCAAATCAAGGCATGATTGAGGTCGATCTCAGAAAAATCGCACCAATGCAGTTAAGTCTGTGGGCAAACGCTATTTCTGCCGCCAAACCGTTTGGGATTGCATTCGTCGCATTTTTCATACTCCTGCTGGTTCTCGGGCGTCGAGCAGTATCACCAGCCAGTCGCGCTTCGTCGGGCAGTGCCTGGATGCATGCGTGGATTGTATTATCCAGCCTGACCGTATATGGCTTGGTTTTAGCTGCATATTGGCCAGGTCAAATGTCGCCGGACTCGATAAATCAATGGGGGCAGATAGTTTCGGGTCAGTACAACGATTCACATCCCATTCTTTCAACTCAACTGTATAAGTTAGCGTTCGATGTTTATCCGCAGCCGCAATCCGCAGTTATACTGCAAATATTGATATTTACCAGTGCTACATGGTTTTTCTTTAAAGAGTGCTTGGCATGGGGCGCTTCTCCACGAGTCATTGCTCTCGCGGCGTTGCTATTTCCTCTTTTTCCAGCAACCTTTCTTATTGTCACAACCTTATGGAAAGATGTTCCGTTTACCGCAGGTGTAATCCTTCTTAGCGCCTTGGCGGCGCGTGAAGTACGTCGCGGGATGACGCTGAGGCTTGACTCTCTATTTCTGATGGGGATGGCGGGTGTGCTTATTATTGCCATGCGTCATAACGGCATATTAATAAGTGTCATATTTTTTGCAGCTTTGCTTTTTTTCGCGAAGGCAGGTCAGACGCGCCTCCGGGTAGGTGTTACGTTGATTTCGCAGATCGCGATTTTTTTGATGATAAAGACCTTGCTTCTGACCGTATTGAATGTATCGCCTATTTTGCCACAGTATCGCGCCATCGTTGCGATGCATGTTTTGGGTTCAATGGAAACTGCAGGGGTGGAGTGGGAATCAGACGACAGGCAACTTCTCGAGAGATTGCTTCCAGCGCAAGAATGGCGTGAGAATTATAAATGCGAGTCGGTTGTGCCTTTATTCTGGCACCCAGAGCTTCGTAAGGAATGGAGTTTCTTAGGTGAACACACTTCCGAGCTGAATTCGTTGGCTTTAAAAGCAATATGGAATTACCCGTTGGTCTTTTTGAAGCACCAGACTTGCGTGACAGGGCTAATCTGGCGAATTGGTGGTCGCGACGACGAATGGCTCAGCATTTCGCCAGCTGAGATAACCAGCATGCCGGAGCAGCGGGAACTTGGGTTGCAATCGCATTCGCTTCTGCCTGCCTTGAAAAGCCGGATAGATGAGCTGAATCAGAATTTCGTTCAGCGAAGTACAGTGTATACCCGGCCTGCTTTGTACACACTTATCGGTTTGATTTCGATGTGTATCATTGCCATTAGATCGCAACCTGCGGTGTGGTTACTGTTTGCCCCTTTATTATGTAATTTGATGAGTTTGACTCTATTAATGGGAGCACAGGACTATCGATATCTTTGGCCTTCGGTGGTGATGTCGCTTCTCGTATTTTTTATGGCCTTGGGGCTTTCCTTTGGTCGGAACGGTACTGCTGAAAAGAATGAGTTATTAAATGCGCATGTATCATAATATTGCGGTCGTTATTCCCTGCTATAAGGTGCGGGGGCACGTGCTTGATGTGATAAGCAGTATTGGCGATGAGGTGTGCCGTATATATATTGTTGATGACTGTTGCCCTGAACAAACCGGCGCGTTTGTTGAGAAATTTTGCTCCGACTCTCGTGTCAGGGTGTTGCGGCATGAGATTAATCAGGGTGTAGGCGGTGCTGTCATGACCGGCTATGAGGCTGCGGTTGCCGATGGCATGGACATCATTGTCAAACTCGATGGTGATGGGCAAATGGACCCGGGATTGATCACCGATTTTGTTGAGCCTATATTGAATGGCGAGGCTGACTACACTAAAGGAAACCGTTTTTTTGATCTAGAGAAAGTTCAGGCAATGCCGAAAATGCGGTTGTTCGGGAATGCTGTATTGTCGTTCATGGCAAAACTGTCGTCTGGATATTGGAATCTCTTTGATCCCACGAATGGCTATACCGCCATCCATCGCGACGTAGTCCGCTACCTTCCAATGAAAAAAATCAGTCGAAGGTACTTCTTCGAGACGGACATGTTGTTCAGGTTAAACACCCTGCGCGCTGTGGTTGTCGATGTGCCGATGGAAGCAAAATATGGTGATGAGGTCAGTAATTTAAAAATTTCTGCGGTGGTCGGGGAATTCCTGATTAAGCATGTCAGAAACTTCTTCAAGCGGATTTTTTATAATTACTACCTCCGGGACATGTCCCTGGCATCTATAGAACTGCCCGTTGGCTGCTCGCTGCTGCTATTTGGGGTTGTGTTCGGAACTCATAGTTGGGTGCGGTCCGTCGATACGGGTTTGCAGTCTTCGCCTGGAACGGTGATGTTGTCAGCATTACCTTTTATTGTGGGTTTGCAATTAGTTCTTGCATTTCTGGGGCAGGATATTCGATCGGTTCCAGATAGGCCATTTCATCGTGACAAGAAGGTTGCGATGACTAAAAGTTTGGAGAAAGAAATTGCAGAATGAAGATAAAGAATGGCTTGACTACCGAGCACGCTTTGCTGATGTGTATGACGATAGCAACTATGGCAGTCCATTGCAGTCATTTGTAATGCGGGCTAGTCATAAGTTGACCGAAAGTCCATTTTGCGAGAGTGTGAAATTCAATCGGGTATTGGAAATTGGTGCGGGGACGGGAGAGCATCTTGCTTTCGTGCAGCATGATTTCGATGAGTATGTACTAACGGATATGGACGCCAGAACTCTGGAGGTGGCGTCTGGAAAGGCCTCAGCCCGCCATAAGGGACGTTTGACTTTCTCTGTGCAGCAGGGAAGTAGAATAGATGCTGAAGATAATAGCTACGACCGGCTTATTGCGACCCATGTTCTCGAACATATCTATTATCCCCATCTTGCGCTCAAGGAATGGCGTAGAGTCTTGAAGCCGGGTGGAACGTTGTCGATATTGATTCCGACAGATCCAGGCATAGCATGGCGACTTGGCAGGACACTGGGGCCACGCAAGAGTGCGATAGCACAGAATATTGCCTACGATTATGTAATGGCGAGAGAACATGTTAATCCGTGCAATAACTTGGTTGCATTAATGCGGCACTATTTTCCCAACGCACGCGAGTCATGGTGGCCATGCAAATTGGCCTCAATGGATTTAAATCTTTTCGTCGCGTTTCATGCCATTGTTGAGAAACCGGAAGTGCCATAGGGCTGACATGCTATATATTTGGGCGGTACTTTGCGTTATGGGCCTGGCGATTGGCCAGATTCTTTTCAAGGTCAGTGCAGCTGCGTTGGCAGCTAGCGGAACTTTTTTCACATTTCGTGCTTTGGCGGCGTTGTTCAGCGCAATGTTGCTTTATGCGATCACATCCGTAGCGTGGGTCTGGATCTTACAAAAGATCGAATTAGGCCGCGTCTATCCAGTGATGGCATTGGCGTTTGTTTTGGTGCCTATTGGCAGTCATATTGTGTTCGATGAGCGCTTTAGTACGCAGTATTTTGTTGGGATTTCTCTAATCATGTTAGGAATTGCCGTCGCGAGTCGATCGTAGGTAAACTCTTTATGAGCCCCATATTTAGGGCGGAGGATCTATTGCTATCTTGAGATCTTCGGTGTGCAGCCGCCACGGCGGCAATGCCTTGAAGTCCTCTACGCTTGAGGTTTTCGGTATATGCTCAAGTGCCTGGCGTAACCACGTAAAGAGTTCTTGGCGTTGGCTTTAACCATATCGACTAATCCACAAAGTTGAGCGCTGGTCATCAGCTTTTGGGCGTATCGCTGAACAACCAGTTTTTGCACTCGATCACAGAGGGCTTGATCATCCGTTCTCCCACATTGTTTTCGATCGGCAAATAACCGGCTTCGGTTAGCGCACCGCCATGCCGCGCACGTACCCACGTTCGACACCAAGCTACCCGCCCAAAGTATTATAGCCAGCGTATCATCGGTCATCAGGTAGCCGTGATAACCTTACCGGTTTTCACCCACATCTAGATCGGCTGGCTGGCCCGCTCTCGATCTGGATCTTTCATCACTCGTACACTCGTTTCTTCGCGGGGGATTACACGCCTTCCAGCTGGCCTCCCCGTCGAGGGATGTTTTCTATCCCGCTACGATACGCTTTCAGGATGGAGAACCTTTTCCACCTTGAGTCCTGTCGCGTACTTACTCCTTAGCGAGAAGAATGGCTTCTCAATAATTCCATAGGTCAGCATAGAAAAGATGATAATAGCTGGAACAGTTAAAAATGCTGTTTGCATTAGAATGTCGGCAACACTACCACGAGTCGCTCCGAGATCTACGAAGTGAGAATTTGTGAATGGGATAACAACGTAGTGCATACAGTACATGGAGAAGCTGAGTTGGCCTAGGCGTGCAAGGCTAACATCGAGTGCCTCGGGTATACGGATACGCGCGTGTGAGTAACTGACAATTAATATTGCCCACATCACAGCCTCTATAGACGGCCAAAATGCCATGAGCCAGGATTGATTCATGCCAATCAAACCCTTATAGCCACAGAAAATACTGATATTACTTGCCGATACGGCTATCGCCGCTACAAGCCACCTTGTAGAAATCTGTTTTGTTGAGATGTATTTTTTTGCAAGATAAGCTGCAGCCATTCCGATAAGAAACTGATCTATTCGCCCCAGAAGTGTCATGTATGCAACGTTTGTTACAGAACCTATTTTGAACCACATTAGATACTTGAAAAATATGGTTAATACGAGCATTCCAATAATGAAGCGGGAGCCTGATCTATCTAGAAACAATACCAGGAATGGGAAGATCAGATAGAATTGAAACTCGACGGCTATTGTCCATAGGTGTGCAAACATTGGAAGCTGTACGCCTTGCAATGCATTTATAAATGGAAAAAACATACTCAGTGCTTGAGTAAAAGAATATTCTGAGCTCCACCCGCAAAGCATTATCAATACGCAAAAAATATATAGAGGGTAAATTCTTATGACCCTGTTTTTTATAAAATCAAAATAATTCAACTCTTTTCCTGATGCGATCTTTGTCAGTAGGTAGCCACTAAGTACCATGAATAACCCGACCCCCATATGACCCTGCTCAACCAGGCCGAGTAAAGGGTTGTATGTGCTATGGCCGAGTCCAAAGTTGTCAGTAAAGCAGTGATAGAAAATCACCATGGAGGCGGCTATGAATCTAAGATGGTCAAGTCTAGGTTCATACCTTGTGTTTTTTGATTCTGCAGGTCTATCAATAATAATGGCTAGCGCTGAATCCCTTCGTAATACCGTAAGTATAGAAGTAAATGCGGCTATTAATATAACGATAAAAATTGATGGTGTTAGGGTTTTGTAAACAAGGCTTGATCCAGTGAGGAATTCGTAACCTGTCAGTTTCGTTGGTACTTCTGTAGGGCTATAAAGATCAATCGTTATTTTTGATGGTCCGTAAGTTATTTTTACTGATCCAGATCTGTTTTGCTTTATAAAAGTTATCCCTTGGCTATTCGATGGGATGGAAAGCTTAAGTGGTCCGTATGGTGGGATATATGATACAAGTCTATCGCCTCTCGACTCCCATCCGATTGGTATTTTCTCAATGAAAATTGGTTTTTCCATCCATACTTCTGCGCCAAGTGATAAGTCGTTTTTTTTGCCCGTGGCATTTATTTCTACATCAACCAGGATTCCGCTAAAGAATAGCGTTAGGAAGTAAGGCGCAAGAATTGAAGTAAACAAATATGCAATTGGCAGCGAAAGGAGGAGGGCCCATAAGCTTCTCTCTCCAAATGGAACATGTTTAGTCACGGTATTTGACCATTCCTTTACGGTTTTTATAAGCATACATAGTATCACCTGATCGTAAAGCAGTGCCTCTTTCTAGGGAGTCTCCCCAAGGACACCCACACCCATCACTGCGCAGCAGTTGCTGCGGATCCTCCCAGGGCGCCGGCAGTAGCCGGCACTTTTTACCTGAAGAAAAAGCAATGCGCACTTCGCAAAAGGGCGTGAGTCTGACCAAGTCCTTCAAGATTTTCCGTTGAGGCCTTACCAGGACTCAGCCAGGGTCTGGACGGTTGGATGCGGTACCACGCGTGAGCTACCCGAACAGTAGGCTGGCCACTCAATATCGATGGACCCCTACCTCCCGTCCCAAATGTACTGGCATCGGTTACGCCAAGACTTCCTCCCTAAGGAAGAACCTTCTGAGCACGATAACTATTGCATACGTTGCCGCGATTGCCACTACCGCCCTTACCCAAAGCGGCAGATCCAACCTGTTCAGCGGTGCCAACAAAAATGGATGAATGCAGTACAGACCGAGCGAGTTTCTGGACATGAACTGAACGATCGGGCCTGCTGGTCGAGAGACCTTCAAACAGAGAATCAGCGCAAAGATGACAAAGAGCATCGATGAGAGCCGCGTATAAGCCGGCAGATTATATCCTTGACCGGGAAAGAACGACGGATTAACCAGAAATCTCCATTCTAGAGTAGTGGATATTATAAAAAGTATGACTGAGGCCCATCCGAGGAATTTTAGTGCAGAGGGCGATTTAGTAAGCCTATAGACCAACGCAGCGGCGGCCGGATATGCTACGTAATTTAAAGGATTCCAGAAAGATCCAGTCCAGATAGTTCCTTGCACGATGGTCTGCCATTGAAAGTAGCAGACAGCCGTTGAGCCGAGCACAACCCAGAGTATTAGTATCGCTAAGTTGCAGTAAACCGCGAGAGCGGAAAGGGCGACGGAGATTAGAAGGCCAACAAAGAATGAGTATGTCTCAAGCGCGGTCACGGTTTGGTAGACCGGACGTTCATTCAACTTACCAATAGCCTGGATCAGCCCATCTGCTCCTCCATAAAAAAGATGATAGGCCACCGCCCAGAACACGATCAGTGTGCCGATTCTCACGATGCGACGGCCAAGATAGCGAATCGATGTGGCGGTTTCCGCGTACAGGTAGCACGAGGCAAGAATAAAGAAAGGAACTGCTTGTAGAAAGACGTTGAAATTGATTATGTCTGAGGCGCTTGGACTATATGGAGAATTTGTCACCGAATTGAAAATGGTCGAAGTTCCGGCAACGTGGAAGTGCCATAGCACGACGAAGATCGAGAAAATGGCGCGTGCATAGTCCAGGCCGTGAATTTTTTGTTTATCTGACATTAACTGTTCTCTATTCAACCGAGTCGTTCCGCTAAGAGTGGGAGCTTGGCAACTCCATTCCGGGGGAGGGCAGTGCTCACAGCAGAACGGGAGCACAAGTTTATCAGCCCGTAGCATTCATCCGATACTCAGCGCGCCATCGAGCAAATCCTATCCACGGTCCCCACTTACCCTAAGGTGAGTCAGCTTTTTCTGTGGCATTTCTGACGAGCAGTTCGAAGATAGTAGTGTTTCGTAGTCGGCCACTGTCTGCGCATGCGACAAGCGCTCGAGTAGGTGGCGGGTAGTCACACCTTGTTGGACGCAACCCAGCAATCTCATCCTTAGGGGCGAGATTGCCGGTTACTCCCTGTAGGCAAGCTTAATCACCTATCTTTTACGAGACTTCATCCGATAACGTTTGACCGCGTTGGCCACAGTGAAGAGAGCAATAAGCACGGCCTTGTGCACGAGACCAATTCCATTGAGATGCTTGATTCCAGAGGTCCATTGAACTCGACGGATGTAGTCCATCACCTGTCGACGTGCAGTGCTACTGAATGGGGAGAGAAAAATCGTAGATAGTGCCGGAGCCTGATTCTTCTGGAAGATATCACCGAAGCCAAAAACGTCGTGTTGAGGTGTATGGATGAATATTTTTGCCAGGTCAGCATCCGGATTGACACTGAGTTTTTTCCAGACATGCACAGCCGACGCACGCAGTTCCGAGGAGCTCACTACATAACGCTCCAGATACGGTCCCCATACTTGGGCAGCCAGTGCGACACCCTCCTGGAAGTGAACGGAAAATTCACTGTGGGAACTATTTTCCTCGGCTGATACGTTGCGATACGCGGTAACCTTCCCTTGCGACCTTACGTACTTCTCCGTGCTGCCCATGTTTGATGTGCACAGCATTTCAAGGACAGCAAACGCTTCAAACAGCTTGCCTGTATCAGCATCAACCCGTTCATCAGCACCGTAGGCGCGCTTTGAAACATTCGACGCTTGGGGATTTAGCATCTTTCGCAAGCCAAGATACATCCCGTGAAAGTGTGTATCAGGCTTAATCCGCGCAAGATTGTCCTGGATTGTCCCGCGCCAGCCAATATCAACCAGGCCGACTTTGTCCTTCTGTGAAATACCTTTTTCTGTAAGGTATTCATTCAATAGCTCACGTTGTTCCAGTATCTTTTTGTTTACGGCAGCCGTGAATGCCGGCGCCCGGATCAGCTTGCTTAATGACTCGTTTTCATCAGGGCGCTCAACAACATCCGAAGCCTCTAACCCAACCTCAGATAAAAGATCAGCAAAGTCCGCGCATTCCAGACCCAATGTGGAAAACAGCCCGGAAACCTTTTGCGAGCGGTTCAGGCGCCAAATACGATTGAACTCATCATTCGAAACTTCTTCCATTGAAGCGACGAACGTAGAAAGTCGACTGACCTCAAGCTCTGCATAGGCTGGCAATTGATGCCCAAAAAGGGTCTGATCTGGAAAGATAATTTCGTATATACGGCGGAAAAACTCGCCTTCTCGGGTAAGAAAGAAGACTCGATCCAGACGCTCAGCGACTGCTTGCTCGGCAATCCACAAGGCAAAGCCCAAGAACAGTGGAGCGGCCTCTATTCCGAAGCGAAACGCTGCCGCTTCAGTCTTTTGCCGGGCAGGTATTGACGGCTCCACTGCTAGGATACTGAGCTGTCGAAGATGCTGGAACAGCGCCTCACGCGAAGCAAACAGACTCTCTCGCTCTTTCCTGGCCGCGTGAGATTTGTCCGGCACGAATGATATGCCGGTAACACCCAGTTGCGCAGGGGACTCTACATCCGACCAAGGGTGATCGCCTACATGCACATGTTCGGGAGGAGTGATCCCGTAGACCTCGTGCACATGCTTAAACAGCGTTCCTGAACGTTTATTCAAGCCCACGTCACACGAGCTCACGCCATCCTCAAAGAGATGACTGAGGCCCTTCTGCTCGAGCAAGTGTTTGAGCATGTCAGAGGTCATGTAGAAATCAGAGAGGAATATCGTTCTTTCGGCAGAGTGCTGCTTGAGAAACTCTTCGATATCCGGATCCTGAAAAGTACGACGCACTTCTACTGAAAGCTCATAGTCGGCAAAGCGCTGGGGCAGACTCTCATCGAAGGAAGAGAGCAAAATGGTTTCCAGCCATTCCTTGAGCACATGAACGATTTCGTACTCTTCGTCCTTGTTTGCTTCTCGAGCTGTCTTCGCCAGACGGGCTTCTGTATCCACCCGTGCCTGATAGATATCCCAATAACCCGTGTACAGCGGTTTGAAGTATCCAGACAGCTCGAAAAATACATGAGCGGCAGTCGCCAGCTTGATGCATTCGGGGTGGCAATCTCTTCTAAGCAAGGTGTCCCAGACATCAACTGTCTTGATTTTGTAGATCATCGTACTTTTCGCCCACCAAAAATCACTTCAGCCACTGCTTCCAGCTGTTTGATCCGAAGCTTGAGCCATGCGGGAAGTTTGGCGGCAAGTTCACTGAGTTTATGACGGCGAACGACCCAACGATTTGCACTGAGGCGCTGCTTTTCTTGAACTGAGTACTCATTGAACGCCTTTACAGTCAACTCTGTAAAAACAGATTTTTCCATGGGCGGACCTTCCAGGCTCTTCTCTACCCATTCGCAGAAGAGAGTCGAAGAGTCATGCCAGGAAGGCCAAATGTCGGCCGTCTGGCGCGCTCCTTCCTGAAGCCGTGAAAGCTCAGTACGGTCGCATATGAGTTTTTTCAGGACACTGACGACGCCGTCAGTGTCACCCGTGGAGACTACGACCGCATTTTTTCCGTTAACGATATATTCGTCATGTCCGGAAACATCAAAGACTACGGCGGTGCCGCCACAGTGAAACAGCTCGAGCGGCGGACCAAACATTCCTTCAACCGTACTGAGCTTGATCAAAATATCGCAAGAGCGATAAATTTCGGCAGTCTTGACCATGGGGACCCGGGAAAACACCCGCGAGACTCCCGGAAGCCACTTGATGGGGGAGCCCGTCAGAACCCAGATGTCTTTCGCGCCGGCTTCTCTGGCTAATCGAACACCCAAGGCCGTATTTTTGAAGGAGACACCAAAATGTCCCTCCACGAGAATTCTGGGTTGCGCATCAGTAGGACGAGGAGCGCTTGTGACACCCGTTTGTGAGTACACATCCTTGCGTACACCGTTGCGTACCAGAGTGGTATCCCGATCGAAATCGTCTTTCAGGTAATGCTGGATCCACGTAGCTTCAGTTACGTATTCGATCGGGAAGTGGTAGGTAGCGTCAACCAAAGCGCGCAATGGCCCTTCCGATTCAGGATAAAACCTGGACTCGATCGACTGGACGAAATACGCATATCTTCTGGCGTCGAAGTTGCCAAGCTCAAAAGCGGTTTTCCACCATGTGGCGATGACCAGATCGAAAGACTCTTGCTTGGCCTCTTCTATGGGCAGACAACGAAGCTTCGGCGCTTCGTCATGCCAGGAAAGCGTCGACGCCGAAAAAGGCTCCTGAACTGCCAGTGTTACGTCATATCCATGATTACGCAGGTAGCTGGCATGTTGAATGATGACGTAAGTGCCACCGCTAATAGCCATCGAGCCTACGAGAAAGCAAATTCTTCTATCGTTCAATTTATGATTACTTCTGAAAATAGCGGATTAATCCATATAAGTTGGCTATTGGGCGGCCAACCCGCTCATCGAGCTTCTTCCATGGCCAGAACCCAAGCAGTCCTCGTCCGTTGCGCCTCAGGACGGTGAGCATGAACTTCAACCTATCAGAAAAGCTCGGGACCTTGTGCGCGCCGGTAAAGAAAGAGCGCTCAAACACACCGTAGTTTTCAACATGAAATACTGAAGAAAACCAGTCGATCTCGGACTGTGAAGGTTGGAAAACCAAGCGCGCGTGGCTGCGAGCGATCTGCTCAAGACCGAACGACTGCGCACCAGCTTGCAGAGTCATGGCGTCCAGCAACTGGTTGTAACGAGCGAAGATGTGACGCTGAACAGGGAACACCAGGGACTCCAGCATCTCTTGCTCATGGAACGTGTCATGGATGGCACTAGCCCGACCATTAGTGTCTATTTGGTAGCTGGCCGCTGAACCATGATCTGCTGCCAGGAGAATTTCGAACAGGGCGCGATTTTCATTAAAGACATGAAACCGCGACGTACGGCCTGCAATGGAGGAAAACAGAAGACCGTGCTTGGGGTTCGCAGAACCTGCCGCCCCTGGTGCTATAAGCCCGATGTAGTAGCCCGTAACTGATTTGACTGGCGATGCCGGTCCCTTGCACAACAGCGCGTAAAGGTTGTCCTGAATCGTGCCCTTCCAGCCGACGTCCACGACCACTAGGTTTTCGGGAACATCACCTTCCGAGAGGGCAGATAGATACTGCCAAAATGCCTTTCGACGACTCAGCCGTTGCTCGTCATATACCGCAATGAATCGTGGCAACGCCTTAAGTCGGGAGAAGAGGTCGCTTTCGGGGAAGTCCTCTTGCCTTTGATTAGACTGTTCAGTCGTCAGGCCCAACAAGGCTGACAGCTCTGGGCAGAACTCATCCAGCCCAAGGCTCGAAAGAAACTCCAGCAGCGACATTCGCCGATATTGCCGGAAAAGCGTTTCGAACCGCTCTTCGCTCAGCGCATTCAGAGAAGGCAGCAGCGTTGATCTGCGAGAAACCTCCAGGTAACGGCTCTGAATCGGGACGCCCACGCGAGCGCAGTAGCAGTCGAACATTTGCTTGAGCGGTTGTCCCTCTCTGGAGAGAAAGAATACCTGCTTGACGCCGTTCTCAATGAGTTTGCGATGCAGTTCGCTCACCCAATACAGGAGCGTGTCTGCCATTTCTCCGAAAAGTTCGAACGAATCAGATCTTCCTTCAAAGCTAGCTCCTCTGATGTCACTCGTCGCCGATGGAGGTTTTTTCACTGCATATATTCCGTGTAGGGGGATCGATGTCGATTAGCGTTTTGAGGAGTGTGATAGCGGATAAGCCAGGTATATCCGGTAGACTGCGATACCGGAATGACTGCGCCTACCATATGCTCAAGCCGTTTTGCATGCCGCAGGCTGACCCGAACCCGCGGCATTCCCCTGCTTTCAAGTACGGCTGTCGATTGCTGTAAGGCTTTCAAAGTACTGACCAAACTTTGCAGCCTTTATAGACCAGTCCCATTCTTTGATTCTTTCAACGTTTTCTGTTGAAAGCCGGGTCAACAACGCAGGCTCTTCGACGAGCTTGCGGATACTGTCCTTGAGCGCTTCGACTGTTCTCTCAGGCAAGATAAAGGCCTTCTGCAATTCACCGAATGCCTGCGGCACGATGCCGACATCAGTACTGATAACCGGTACTCCGCAGGCCATCGATTCCAGAACAGGGTTAGGCGTACCTTCTATCTTCGACGTACACACATAGACGTCGATCTTTGAGTAGTAGTTAGGCATCTGGTCATGGGGGATGAATTGATCCTGTCGGTCAGCGAACAGACTTTTTACAGCAAAACCTTCTTGCTGAAGCTGCTCAATTGCTGGCTTGAGGATCGTATTCACACCTTTGAAGTCTTCGAGCTCTGCCGCCCACTGACTGTTTCCAACCCAGCCAATCACCAGTTCACGTTGACCGACTTCTTTAAGGCGTTCAATATTCATGGGCATGAATTTTGTCAGGTCGACACCATCCTCGATCACGCGGGTGGGTTCCGGATAGCCGCTTACTTCGGAATAAATACGGTTTAACTTTTCAGAGCCCACAGTGTAGCCAGCAACGATATCGGTAAAAAGATGGGCGCGACCACTGAGTTCTTCTTCTTCCAGAAGCAGGTGATCGTAAACACTTGTGCTGAGCTTTTTAGTGGCAATAAAGCGCTCATGGAACAGCTCATATGGCATGCCAAGGCTTTCAACATAACTTCTGTAGTACGGCGTGCCGATGAGTGTTAAATGCTCTCTCCAGAAGAAGTGCACGATGTCACAGTCTTCGGTCATCATGAATATTTTGTCGATGTTGTCGATGATATCCATCGGTATCACAACGAAATCGAACTGATCACTCAAGTAGCGTTCCAGTTGCCGGGCGATATTTCCAAACGCCCAGTTATCTGTATCGATGATCAGTGCGATTTTCGTCTTTTCATGCTCTTCCGGTACCAACTTTACGGGAGCGGAAATATGATCGGCTTCATTGTTGAGCCCTAGTTCATCGTGCCGTGACTGAACCCAATGATCTACCGCATCACCCCAGATCTTGAAACCGTGTTTTGCCTCAAGGTGCATCGCTGACTTGTGAAGAACACCGCGAGAAAAACGTTCTTTTTCATAGTTGCGATCAGCGTCTGAATCCGGCATTGGGTGGTCATGCACCAAAGCGCATACCGATGCGCAACCGACTTTGTAGCCTTGCTGGAACAGGCGCACCGAGAAATCGATATCCTCGAAGCCAACAAACATACCTTCGTCATAACTACCGACACGAGCGAACGTGTCCTTGTTAACGACGCAAGCGCCACCAAACAGGAACGTCCCGAGGAATGGCTGACTGATAACGTCCTGTATTTTTGTCTGCAGGGAAGCGCTTCCAGCACCGATATGAAGTTCGCCCTCTTCATACGACACATAAACGTGACCGCCCCTGGCGAAGATTGTTTGACCATCTGGGTCCAGCAAGGGAAGGCTCATGAAATGACAACCAAGAACCGCTAGATCATGCTGAATCTGCTTTAGCGGATTCATCGTGAAGTAGATATCGTTGTCGAGACACATCAGCCATTCCGTCGTGACATGTGGAATGGTTCTATTACGGCCGCCTGAAACACCGAAATTTTGCCCAAGCTCTACAATACGGGTGCGGAAAGATAGCGTTTTGCACGCCTCGCGCATCCGCTCGATTTCTTCTGCCGAAGAGCCGTTATCCATAATCAGCACTTCACCGGCGAAATGCGGTAAGAACTCTTCAATGGTCTTGAGCAGCTTGATCGAGAGCGACGAGCGGTTCATCGAAAGGAAAGAGATCGTTAGGTTCTCACCACTACTGCCGATGTTCGGCCCCGTTTCCCGCCAGGCATCAGACGCCAGAAGAGCGTGCGCATTGTCATAAACGTAGAGCCCGCGCGAAAGCCCCGGGATGATATCCAGCCCTAGCACTTTCATTAGTTAGGGTTCCTGCGAACAATTCTGAAGACCTTTTTTATCAACGTTCGAGCATGGCGAGGAACCAGCCCTCCCAAACGGAGATAACGGTAATAACCGACTCGCATTTGATCACGTTCTGCGGTTACTTTTGCCACTTCGGTCTGAAGCGCATGTACTACTGCATTCAACTCATGCTGAGTGGAGTTGAACACATGCAGTCTTTCTTTTACCAGTTCGTTTTCCGTCAGCGTTGCCTGATAATTAAGTCGTGTTTTTCTCAAGTCCGCCTTAAGCGTATCAACTTCCATTTGAATGGCCGTCAAACCCTGGTGGAGAGTGTCCACCTTCAACCTTTCGTCCACAAGCAACGTCCCGTCCATTGCATGAACCATGCGCGCATACGCGTCCATACTGATCGGGAAAACTGCAGCACCATTAGTGATTTCAGGTGCATTCCAGATGCCGAAATAATAGCTGCAGTTCTCAGTATTAAATTCCGGTTTTTCACCACCATTTACAAGGTATGCACCTTGGACTGAGTTGAATTTCATCCAGCTATCGGGAACTGTTTCATAGTCTCGCTCAATATCCAGCGACGTTGAGCCGAATCCAAAGACCGCGGTTCCTATGCTCCAATTGACGTTGTCTCCCAGTACGCTGCTGGCGAGCTGTTGAAACTCTTCGAAACGGTATTTGCGCAAGTGGTACGGGTTGCGCTGATGTTCTTCCGGGAAATACCAATAGTCATTTGGGCAACTAATGATAATGATCGCGTCTTTCTTTGCGACGCGTTTCAGCGATTGCAAATAGGCTGCCGGATCTTCAATGTGCTCAATGGTTTCACACGAAACGATTACGTCAAAATACTCGGACGGAAACTTTTCTTCGATGGTTGTCGCGTCAGCTGCAGTAAACTCGATCCCAGGACCACCAAACGAACGGGTTGCGCGATTCACTGCGTCGACGAACACATCTACGCCGACAACCTCTTCGGCTCCGGCCTGCTTTAAAAGGTAACTTCCATAACCCTCGCCGCAGGCGATATCCAGGACTCGCTTGTTTTTAACAAAGGGCGTGGCAACCGAGTATCTCGCGAAATGGATTGACGCTTCTATGTTCGCTCTCTCTGGAGCAGAGTTGATATCTAACCGTTCCATTTGTGGCCTATTCAAATACTGTTGAGATCGTTGGTTGAAAATTCCACTGTCGCGGAAGGCTTAACATGCCAACCGCTTTGAAGTTATCTTCAACACGGAACGAGCACGCATTTTTTGCTTCTGCGTAAGTTATGAATCCAACATTGTCGTTAATTGCTACCCGCCATTTGTACTGACCGCTCAGCAGAGGGAGATCTGCAAAGTCAATCGATACAGTTCCTGCGCTTGAGGAACGGTAGGCCGGGATTTTGTCCATCAATGTGGTAGCGCCACATAGATACAGCTCGTCATGTCTATATAGATTGAAGACGAAACTGATCTCTTCCGGCGGTGTATCAACCAGTGCGACAAAATCGAAACACACACTCACGGATTGCCCGGTTGTCACGGTCTCCAGTGCAGTGCCTTCGGTGTCAGTCAGGCGGACATCCGTAATTTTAAACAGCTGATCCGCAGATTCGCTGTTATTCAGAGTCGCTTTGGGGACGACACTTTTTGGCTTGCCGGCATCTGACTCTCCAGAATCTGAAGTGTCGTGATTTTCAGCAGCAGCTGCTGCCAGCGTGGCGGCGAATGCTGCGGTGGTACTTTGAGCAACCTGAGCTTCCATTTCGATCATGTATTGATCGATGACTCTAGGCGCAGGACCGAACATGACTTGTCGGCCTTCTTTGAGGTACAACGCTCGCTCACAAACCGATTTAACTTGATACTGGTCATGTGATACAAAAAGGATGGTGCAACCACGATCACGTATTTCGTAAAATTTCGAAAGGCAGCGTCGCTGGAATGCTGCATCGCCGACAGCAAGAATTTCATCGACGATCAATATTTCGGGTTCGACGTGAACAGACACCGAAAATGCCAGCCTGGCAAACATACCGCTCGAGTAGTGTTTTACAGGACTGTCTATAAACTGCCCAATGTCAGCAAAACCGGCGATTTTATCAAATCGATTATCAATTTCTTCTTTTGATAATCCCAATATCGACGCACTTAGGTAAACGTTCTCGCGCCCTGTAAACTCTGGATTGAAACCAGAGCCGAGTTCAAGCAAAGCTGATAAACGACCTTGACGTTCTACATGACCATGCGAAGGAGTAAGGGTCCCGCAGATGATCTGCAATAGCGTGGATTTGCCCGATCCGTTACGCCCCACAATACCGACGGTTTCGCCTTTCTTTACATCAAAGTTGATATCCCGCAGTGCCCAGAATTCATCGCTGGGATTAGTAGCGCCTTTCCAGAGAATTTGCTTCAGTCGGTCTTGTGGTTTTTCATAAAGATGATAAATCTTTGAGACGCCCGCAACCGAAATTGCTAAGTCATTAGAGGACATCAGCAAACCCCTTTCTTGTCTTCTGGAACCAGATATAGCCTAGCCATGCAATGATGACTGCGCACAGTGTGTAAACCGCCAAACCCTGAAAGTTTGGGGGTCTCCCCCATATCATCACTTCCCGTGCTTGCTCAATAATGAAGGTGAGTGGGTTGATCATTAGCCATGGACGTACCGCCTCAGGCAATGATGTGGCAGGGTAGAAAACCGGGGAAAGAAACATTAGCACGGTGGTGAAAAGACCAATAGTTTGAGCCACGTCGCGTAAATACACGCCCAGTGAAGCAAGAAACCAGGCCGCCCCCAGCGAGAGTATGATGAGTGGCAATATTACCAACGGTATAAATACAGCGGTCCATTGAACAAAGCCGTTGAAAATCAAGAAGGCGAACAATAAGACAGCAAGACTCACCGTCGCATGGAAAAGTGCCACGCCAATACTGATGGCCGGAAGTATTTCGATAGGGAATACAACTTTTTTGACGTAATTAGCATTATCCAGGATCAGCCTTGGAGAGCGATTCAGGATTTCTGAAAACAAGCCGTGAACGATCATGCCTACGAACAATATAACGGCAAAGTCAGTTTTGCTGTCGGTCCCGCCCGTGCCCCAGCGCGATTTGAACACTACCGCGAAGAAGAAGGTGTATACCAACAGCATCAGAACCGGGTTAAAAAAAGACCATGCCAAACCCAGCATTGACCCGCGATACCGTCCGATTACTTCTCTCTTTGTCATTTGTAGAGTGAGTCGGCGGTGGCGCCACAAACACGAAATCAAGGTGACCGGAGAAACTGAATGCTTGCTATGTGGATTGATCGGTGTTGCCTTATGCATCGATACACTCACTTTTTGAATCCTTTGGGGGGTTGCTCTGCCTGCGTCAATAATCTGCGTGCATAGTTTCAGTGCAGAGTTCAGCACACCAATCTGATTGCTTGCTTGCAAATGCCGGATCGGCATCACGAGCCACCTCTCCGTCCCTGCGTGGCCTAGTATAAGCGAATCACAGAGCCATTTTTTCAAGGATTGGTCGCCGAGAGGGCATGACCCTTTGTTGCGGAAAATGCTGCTGGTCTCCATCAACACTCACTGAGGAACTGAATCCCCCAAGAGCTAAAATCTTGCGGTTGAGAGGGGGGGAAGTAAATGATCTGAGTGGATCCGCCAAAAAGCTCTTGCCAGTGTCGGTGTCGCGAGTGATTGGAGCCTTTGTAGGGTCTGCTTTCTCTGAACGGATTCTGCCGAAGGTTGTTTCGGGGCTGGTAACGCACGATCGATACTTTCTAGCGAGCCTGATTTTTTCTTTATACGATAAAGCGCACCGACGTTAATCCGCGCCGTGTTGAATAGGCTCACCAGCTGATCTCCAGATCTACTCCCCAAAGCACTTCCGTTGGCTGTTTTTCTTGGGTGTCTCATGATAGGCATTCGCCCCTTGGAGGCGACAGAATCCAAACGTATGGAAGCAAGTGTAACACCCTCGAATTCGGTCGTATAACCCCTAAATTGTTCGTAACCGTTCATAATCCCCCACGTTCAAACCGAGGCTTGATCGCCGACACAGGTACATGATTTCTGTCGCGAAGGTGCCCTCATCATCCGCCCCCGGGTCGTGCCCTTAGGAGGGGGGGGCGCGCGCCGCCGATTTTGTAACACCACGACTCGCGCTCTACAGTGAAGTCGAAAGCATCGCCGCCTGTTGCTTTTCAGACCGATGAGGAGGTCGTGACATCGGCCGGAAGTGGCCAGCGTGGGCCATGCCGACAGACTCACTGCCTATCGAGGTCATCCACGAATTGTTCCGGCATGAGCTAATCTGCTTTGCGGTTGTCGCAAACAAGTCGTCGGCAAAAACTACTCGTATAGACCTGTAAGCGATTTTGTGCTCCTCTGCCTGAGTCAGCTTGGCGCAGGATCAATTTGCTAGCGGCTGTTGTCGTTGTACGTCTTGCGGGCATGCATACATATGGTGTGCGATTATTGATCGCTGGGAAGTCTCTATCGTCAGGTTTAAGGTGGTGAGGTGGGATGTTTATGTACAATGACGTAACAGATCTAGTGATGAGGGACAGGCCTGGCAGGTCAAGTACTTATGGACAAATTTAGAGTTTTTTTGCTGGGTCTGCCTCGTAGGCAAAAAAGATTGTTACAGGTGGCCACTGATACGGTGCTGGTTTGGTTTGCCCTATGGCTTGCCTTCATCGTTCGGCTGGGCATTGACGGTATGTACAATCCACTAAAAGTCCATTTCTGGCTTTTCGTGTGCGCGCCAGTGGTGGCCGTCCCTCTATTCGTCCGCTTCGGAATGTACCGTGCGGTCATGCGCTACTTTGGTAATGACGCATTGATTGCCATCATCAAGGCCGTCAGCCTGTCATCGCTGCTACTTGCGGTCGTTGTCTATTGGTACAGCAACCACGAAGCTGTAGTACCACGTTCGATTATCTTCAACTATTGGTGGTTGAGCCTCGTCATCATTGGCGGGCTTCGTCTTTGTATGCGTCAATATTTTATGGGGGACTGGTTCACCGCCGCCCAGCACGTTCCGTTCACCAATCGTGACAATGGCCTGACCAAGGTGGCTATTTATGGAGCTGGTGTTGCGGGCAATCAACTCGTTGCTGCTCTGCGTATGGGGCGGGTCATGCGGCCTGTCGCTTTTATCGACGATGATGCAAGCATTACGGATCGTTCGATTGCTGGCTTAAAGGTTTACAAACCTAAGCATATTCAGCAGATGATTGATGTGACGGGGGCGGAGGAAATCCTTCTCGCTCTGCCATCGTCTACTCGAGCGCGACGTCGGGAGATTCTCAATCTTCTGGAAGGTTTTCCGCTTCACGTTCGCAGCGTGCCGAATTTTACTGATTTGGCCAGTGGCCGGGTGACGGTCGATGACATCCAGGAGGTTGATATCGCCGATTTGCTGGGGCGCGATTCAGTTCCGGCGCAACCCGATCTGCTAGCGCGCTGTATCAAGGGTAAGACTGTGATGGTAACGGGAGCCGGTGGCTCAATTGGCTCGGAGTTGTGCCGGCAGATTTTTTCGATTGGTCCGACCACGCTTTTGTTGTTCGAACATAGTGAGTTCAATCTTTACAGCATCTTGTTCGAGCTTGAGCAGCGTATTGCCCGTGAGTCACTGTCTGTCCGTCTATTGCCTATACTGGGTTCCATTCGTCATCCCCATAAGCTAGTGGATGTAATGAAGACCTGGAATGTAGACACGGTCTATCACGCAGCCGCTTACAAACACGTTCCTATGGTTGAACACAATATTGCTGAAGGTGTGCTGAATAATGTGATTGGAACACTCAATACCGCTCAGGCTGCATTGCAGGCAAGTGTTGCGAACTTTGTACTGATTTCCACAGACAAGGCGGTACGCCCGACCAATGTGATGGGTAGCACCAAGCGGCTGGCCGAAATGATCCTTCAGGCGCTGAGTCGCGAGATTGCGCCGGTGTTTTTCGGCGATAAGGCTAACGTGTCGCGGGTAAATAAAACCCGATTCACGATGGTCCGGTTTGGCAATGTGCTGGGTTCTTCCGGATCAGTTATTCCTCTGTTTCATAAGCAGATCAAGTCGGGAGGGCCATTGACGGTCACCCATCCGAAGATCACCCGATATTTCATGACCATTCCTGAGGCGGCGCAGTTGGTCATTCAGGCTGGATCGATGGGGCAGGGTGGTGACGTGTTTGTGCTCGATATGGGCGAACCGGTGAAGATTGTCGAGCTGGCGGAGAGGATGATTCACCTTTCGGGCCTGAGCGTTCGCTCAGAGAAAAATCTTCAGGGCGATATCTCAATCGAATTCACTGGTCTGCGTCCGGGCGAAAAGCTTTATGAGGAGTTGCTGATTGGTGACAACGTGGCAGCAACCCCGCATCCAATGATCATGAGTGCAAATGAAGATCATCTGCCCTGGGAGGTGCTCAAGGCCAGGCTGACTGAACTGCTTGCTGCCGTTGAACTGGACGACTATTCCCGGGTTCGTCAGTTGCTGCGCGAGACAGTAAGTGGTTACACACCGGATGGCGATATCGTCGACTGGATTTACCAGCAGCGTCGCCTCGAACCTTGATCCCTACATCTTACGTTGAGAGCGGCGTGCTTTTACGTCGATGGATCGGGCGCTAAAGATCAAGAGTGGAGATTACTTGGCAATGGGGTTACAAAGTTGAGGCGATCAAGTAATTGAAGTTGTTATTTGAACCCGGTGAGCTCGGATTTATGGTTGCCCTGCAACAGTCATAATTAAAGAAAATACCCAGTGTCGAATCATGTAGGGTATTTTCGTCATTGTCTGATTGCAAGGCGACGCGTTTGACAAAACCAGTCTTGTTTAAATCTTCCACTTCTGAATATCAGCTTGTTTGTATGCGCTATGCAAATTCCTCCCGCTCTTTGTCGTCATCGTGGAAATATGAAGAGGTGGAGCAGTTGATTTGGAAAGCGTCAGAAGTTAAGTTTTCACGTACTGATGTCGGTGTTCAAGAGATCAACAAGTCTCTGTACCCAATAGCCGGGCTAATCCAACCTTCATCGGTGTCTGCTCAGGGAGTTTAAATCTTTCAAGAAGTCGTTGGTTATTTGCCCGCGAGTGGCGAATATCTCCGGAGCGCGCCGAACCATAGCTGACAGGTGGCAGTTCTCCTACTACCTCGCCCAAGGTTTCCAGCATCTGGTTGAGTGTGGTGGCTTGATTCATTCCGACGTTGATTGCGCCCACTTCGACCTGCGGTGCTTCGACGGCCTGCACCAACACCTTTACCAAATCTTCCACA
Source organism: Pseudomonas sp. FW305-20 (assembly GCF_058788075.1). Taxonomy (NCBI): domain Bacteria; kingdom Pseudomonadati; phylum Pseudomonadota; class Gammaproteobacteria; order Pseudomonadales; family Pseudomonadaceae; genus Pseudomonas; species Pseudomonas sp. FW305-20. The sequence continues at coordinate 67,524 of NZ_JBYTAJ010000013.1, forward strand.
TAAACAAAGTCTCGGGTTTGTTCTCCGTCGCCGAAGACTGTAATGGGGAGACCTTTATGCGCCCGCTCGCTGAAAATGCTAATCACGCCAGAGTAGGGGGAGGAGGGGTCTTGGCGTGGGCCAAAGATATTGAAAAACCGGAACACAACCGGCTCAAGAGCGTGCTGGCGTCGGTAGAAGTCGAAGTAATACTCGCTCGCTAATTTGTCCGAGGCATAGGGTGTCAACGGTGCCTTAGGCGTCTCCTCGTCGATAGCTTGCCCTTCTCCATTGTTGCCGTATACCGCGGCACTCGAGGCAAATACCACGCGTTTAACTTCAGCTTGGCGCATGGCTTCGCAGACGTTCAAGCTACCTATGAAGTTGCTCTGGTGGGTGCGTACAGGATCGTCTACCGAGGCTTGGACCGAAGCCACTGCGGCTAAATGCACAACTGCCCGACAACCGATCATGACCCGCGCAACCAAAGCGGCATTGGCAACATCGCCTTCGATAAATTCGACGTTTGGATTTTCTTGCGGCAGGTTGCTGCGCTTTCCGGTGGACAAGTCATCGAGAATTCGCACTGCGTAGCCCTTGGCGAGCAAAGCATCGGTCAGATGGGAGCCAATAAAACCGGCGCCGCCGGTGATTAAAATAGGGGCGTTAGCCATGATGGTAAACCTATCAAATGATGTCGGGGTTTTGTGCCGTGAGCACAGCTTGTGCCCTGAAATACGCAGTTTTTTGCGAGCGAAGCCAGAAAAAGTGGCTCTTGGGTGGTATAGGGCTGTATGGTTTTCTGACGCTTAGCGGGAGCAAGTGTCCCATAACGACGCTACGCAATCGAGTCGTGTTTGTGATCAAACGGTCTTTCCACGTTCGTTTTTCCAGGTTTAGAAGGATTGACGCCGTTGCGTTATGACGCGCTGATAGAGTTGGGCTTGTCCGCTCTATACCTTTAATAACGCTTGCAGTAGTGAGATGCGTTTTGGTATCTCGACGTGTACGACAGTGCTAAGTTCGCTGCCAACTTCGAGCTCAGGATGATAATTTTTTGGTCCACTGAAGAGTTGCTGATTGGCGATAGCATGGCGGGGACGCAACATCCGATGATCATGACGGCCATCATGCGAATGATTATGCTCGTGTCGAAAAGCTCCTGCGCGAAACCGTCAGCGGTTACACCCCTGATGGCGATATCGTTGACTGGATCCACCAGCAACGTCGCCTCAAGCCCTGATTGTTTCACATCCTGTAACGGACACATTTTTGACAGACTCCAGACATCGCCTAAGTTTGGGAGGCAGCTTCGGAAAAGCTGCTTTCTCAATCGATGTCATGGAGCTTCATTTATGCGTACTGGCTATTTCTACTCTCTGGTTTTTGCCCTGCTCACCAGCGCCTCTATTGCGGCCATTGCTGCGCCGACGGCCAAGCCCGAGGCTGGCAATGCACCCGTGGTGCTGGAAGTTTCTCCCAAGGCACAGTCCGGCAAGATCGATCTGAATCAGGCCGATGCGCCAACCCTTCAACGTGAGTTGGCCGGTGTGGGCGAAGCCAAGGCCAAGGCGATTGTTGCTTACCGCGAGGGTAATGGGCCGTTTGCGTCCGTGGACGAGTTGCTCGAAGTGAAGGGGATCGGTAAAGCGATTCTGGATAAGAATCGCGAGAAGCTTGAGGTGAACTAAGCTTATACGTCAGCGCCAGGGGCCGGTCATTGATCGGCCTTTTTGCTTTCTGGCGAACGCTGTGATGGGGCGCCTTCCGTCGATACGCTAAAAATTACGGCTATCATATACAGCGAAGATTATGCCTATAATAAATTGCTTTCCGCCAAGCGTTTTGAGCCTCAGGCGCTTGTCTTTCCTTTAGGCATCTCCCCAGGAGCACAGTCATGAATTCTGTCCAGTCCCAAGGTACGGCCCTTGTCACCGGTGCTTCTTCCGGTATCGGTGCGATTTACGCCGAGCGGTTGGCGGCGCGTGGTTTTGATTTGTTGTTGGTCGCCCGTGATCAAGAGCGGCTGGAAGCGGCGGCGAGCAAGTTGCGCGTCGAGCATGGGGTTCAGGTCGAGGTGCTCAAGGCGGATCTGACGCAAAAGGATGAGGTGCTGAAGCTTGAGCAGCGTCTTCGCAGCGATTCGAGTATCAGCCTGCTGCTGAACAATGCCGGGGTTGCAGCGGATGGTTTGTTGGCCAATGCCGACATGGATCAGCTGGAACGTTTGATTCAACTGAACGTGACAACGGTCACGCGGTTGGCCTCGGCAGCGGCCGCCAGTTTTGCCAAGGCGGGTCGGGGGACGATCATCAATATCGGGTCAGTGGTCGCCTTGTTTCCCGAGCGCTTCAACGCGACTTACAGTGCCAGCAAGGCTTATGTGTTAAGTCTGACGCAGTCGTTGAACGCCGAGCTGGAAGGCACCGGGGTCAAGGTGCAGGCGGTGTTGCCAGGCGTCACACGCACTGAAATCTGGGAACGCTCCGGCGCCGATGCAACGCAGATTCCGGCGGATATGGTCATGGAAGCCGATGATATGGTCGATGCCGCGTTGTCGGGGCTGGACCAGGGTGAGTTGATCACCATTCCATCGTTGCCGGATGCGGCCGACTGGGATGCCTTCGTGGCGGCGCGTCATGTACTGGCGCCGAATCTTTCCAAAAGTAAGGCTGCCGCGCGTTACACGTGAGGCGTCATGAATCGGCTTGAGGTATTTGCGGTATGAGTGATCGTCGAGTAGTTGTTACGGGCATGGGTTTGGTGTCGCCATTGGGTTCTGGCGTCGAGGCCGTCTGGGCGCGTCTGTTGGCCGGGCGTTCCGGGTTGCGCAATTTGCCGGACGAGGTGGTGGCCGATTTGCCGGCCAAGGTCGGAGGTGCAGTGCCGACGCTCGCTGACGATCCCGAGGCGGGTTTTGATCCGGATCGGGCGACGGCGCCTAAAGAGCAGAAGAAGATGGACCGCTTCATTATGTTCGCCATGGAAGCGGCGCGTCAGGCGCTGGAGCAGGCCGGCTGGCAAGCGGCGGACGCCAATGCCCAGGAGCGTACGGCAACCATTATCGGTTCCGGCGTGGGTGGTTTCGGTGCGATAGCCGATGCGGTGCGCACCACCGACAGCCGTGGGCCGCGACGCTTGTCGCCGTTCACCATTCCTTCATTTCTGGTCAACCTCGCTGCGGGTCATGTGTCGATCCAGCACGGTTTCAAGGGCCCATTGGGTGCGCCGGTGACAGCTTGTGCGGCCGGGGTCCAGGCGATCGGTGATGCGGCGCGGTTGATTCGTTGTGGCGAGGCAGACATCGCGGTATGTGGCGGCGCGGAAGCGGCGATCGATCGCGTCAGCCTCGCCGGGTTTGCCGCCGCTCGCGCCTTGTCCAGCGGTTACAACGACACCCCGGAACGCGCCTCGCGGCCGTTCGACAGTGGCCGCGATGGCTTCGTCATGGGGGAGGGCGCAGGCCTTCTGGTGATTGAATCCCTGGAACATGCTTTGGCCCGTGGTGCTCAACCGCTGGCGGAATTGGTTGGTTATGGCACCAGTGCCGACGCCTATCACCTGACGGCGGGTCCCGAGGATGGCAGCGGTGCGCAACGAGCGATGTCGCTGGCATTGGCCCAGGCAGGCATTTCGCCGGGGCAGGTTCAGCATCTCAATGCTCACGCAACCTCGACCCCGGTCGGGGACTTGGGAGAGTTGGCGGCCATCAAGGCGTTGTTCGGCGCGGATAACAAAATCGCCGTGACATCGACCAAGTCGGCCACCGGGCATTTGCTCGGCGCAGCGGGCGGTATCGAGGCGATTTTCACGCTGTTGGCCATTCGCGACCAGGTCGTGCCGGCCACCCTCAACTTCGATAACCCGGACCCCGCCGCCCAAGGCGTGGATATTGTCCATGGTCAGGCGCGGCCGATGGCTATCGAATACGCGCTGTCCAACGGTTTTGGGTTTGGCGGGGTGAATGCCAGCGTGCTGTTCAAGCGTTGGGAGGGTTAGTCTCGGGGTTGTTTGAGATAGGCGCGAGTCACGTCGAGAATCCGCTGAGCCAGCTCGGGGTTCTCGACACTGCGTGACAGCAGTAAAGCCCCGACCAGTGTCGACATGATGACGATGCTTTGGTCGGCGGCGTCCTCGTCTTCAAGGGTGCCTTGTACTTGTTCGAGCCGTGCGTTGAGCACCACGTCAGTGGTCGGGCTTTGCTGCCCGCGCAGGCCGAGTTCCGATGACATGGTCGGCAACGGGCAACCTTCATCGGGTGAAGTCTGGTGCCATTCGGACAAATAGGCGTCGATGAACGCTTCCAGCGGACGATCCTGGGCGAAGAGCTCGGCGCAAATCCCATCGACCTGCTCGCCCGCGGCTTGCAAAGCCTTTTCTACCAGTTCGTCCTTGGATTTGAAGTGCGAGTAGAAACCACCGTGAGTCAGGCCCAGTGCTTTCATCAGCGGTTGCAGACCTGTCGCGCCAATGCCATCGCGGCGAAAGCGCGCTGACGCTTCCTTGATGATGCGTTGGTGGGTCTGGGCTTTATGGTCCTGCGAATAGCGCATCGGGTATCTCCGCAACAATGCGCCATATTAACCAATGAAAATGGGATGGTGATTGTACTTCTACTTCTAAAAAGCATGCAGATGCGTCGATCTTGGTAGAACGGCGTTTAAACACATGGCACGAATAGTGATTACTCATTAACTGACGATTGTTGAACAATCACGAGGCAATGAGCATGAACAGCGGACTGTCCCTGGCCGACCACATCACCCTTGAATTGCGCGCCGACATCATTGGCGGTCGTTTACTGCCGGGCATGGCGTTGGTGGAAAACGATCTGGTGTCTGCCTACAACGCCTCCCGCAATACCATTCGCGAAGCGCTGCATCGCCTGGGGCAGGAAGGGCTGACCCGTTATGTGCGCAACAAGGGCGTGATGGTGCGCAGGCTGGGCGTCGAGGACGTGCGGGATCTGTTCAAGGTCAGGCGCACGTTGGAGTTGCAGGCGATCAGCGCGAGTCAGCCGCTGCGTGACTATCAATCCGACCGGATGCTCGAAGCCCTGGAAGCCACCGAGCTTGCCCGGGAGCGCGAAGACTGGCGCGCCGTCGGCACCCACAGCCTGGCCTTTCATCAACACATCGTTGGATTGCTGCGCAGTCCTTTGTTCGACGAGTTCTTCACCAATGTCGTGGCGCAGTTGCGTCTGGTGTTCTGCACCGCTCCCGATGAATCACGTTTTCAAGCGCCCTGGCTGGCGCGCGACCGACAGATTCATGAGTTGTTGGTCGAGGGCGATAAACCCGCGGCCGAGGACGCCATGAGCCGGTATCTCGACGATTCCGAACACCTCTTGTTGCAGATGCTTACCCGTTCTTCCCATCACTGATCGAGGATTCGTGCCATGTACAAAGACTATCCGGCGGCCTATCAAGTCAGCAAAGGTTCGGCCTTGCAGGTGGACAAAGCCTTCTACGAGCGGATCCGCGACAAGAAGGACGGGCGCATGCTGATCGAAGAATTTGAGGTGCCGATCCGCACCGGTCGTGCCTGGAAGGTGCCGGCCGGGCATGTGTTCCGGGTGACCACCCCCGTCGGCCCGCAAGTCGGGGATTTCAACGTCTGGAATGCCAACGATCCGCGGGAGCGTTTGTGGGCGGCGCGGACCCGGCAGTTACAGGGGGCTCACGTCAGCACCCATGACCGGCTCTGGTCGAACCTGCCTTTTCTGCGGCCGCTGGTGACCATTACCGATGACAGCCTGGCCGGTTACGGCATCGACGAACATGGTGGTCGCTTGCACGATTTGCTCGGCACCCGCTGCGATCCTTATGTGAACAAAATGCTCACCGGCGAAGACTTCCATCATCACTGCCACTCGAACCTGACCCGCGCGGTGTTGCCTCATGGGCTGACCGAGTTCGACGTGCATGACGTGCTGAACATTTTCCAGTGCACGGGCCTGAACCACGACGACATGTACTTCATGAAAGCCTGTCCGGCGCAGAAGGGCGATTACCTGGAGTTTTTTGCTGAAATCGATCTGCTGTGTGCGCTCTCGACCTGCCCGGGCGGTGATCTGTCGCTGGCCATGTGGGGGCCGGATGCGCAAGACCCGCTAAGCGTGTGCCGCCCGCTCGGGGTGGAGATTTATCGGTTGGAGGATTCGTTGCTCAAGGGCTGGAGCCAGCCGGAGCGCGCGACATACAAAGGGCTGCATGGCCTGCACATCGCCAAGGCCGATTGGGAGTAACCGCAACGACACCCCCCTGTAGCAGCTGGCGAAGCCTGCGTTCGGCTGCGCAGCAGTCGTAAATTTAGTTGACGCGATCTTCCTGAGTCACCGCATTGACTGATTTTACGACTGCTGCGCAGCCGAACGCAGGCTTCGCCAGCTGCTACAGGTGGTTTTCGCCAGATCTGGCTGGCGAAGTTTGTTTTAGCGGTCCTGCGCATCCTTGGCGTCCGCTTCCGCGTTGCGTTCAGCGACGCGTTTGCGTTGCTCCTCGGTCAGTTCGACCTTATTGGCGGTGTCACGCAACATCATCAAACCACCAACGATCGAGCCAATAGCAACGATCAGAATCAACCAGGCATACCAGGGCATAGGGCTCTCCTTGAGGGCAGGCCGATTGGCGGGTTTCGCCAATCGATCGTGCATACCACTTTGAGCGATTAGTTTTCGCAGTGGTTCCATTCTATGCCTGTTCTGACAGCCGCACGTGGCCTGTTTAGAGCCCGGTCAGCATCGCGTCCGCCGGCGCATCGGCACGCAGTTGCGCCGTCAGCATGAAGTACACGAACCCTACCGCCATGAAGCCCAGGAAAATCAGCCCGATCAACGTGTTGAACCAGGCCATCGCCACCAGGCAGACCACCGCCAATACCAGCGCAATGAACGGTACCAACGGATAGCACGGCGCGCGAAAGGTGCGTTCCAGATTCGGTTCGGTTTTGCGCAGTTTGAACAGGCTGAGCATGCTCATGATGTACATCACGATCGCCCCGAATACCGCCATCGTGATCATCGCCGCCGTCAGCGTCATGCCACCCAGGTTGATCAAACCATCGCTATATATCGCGGCGATACCAATCACGCCGCCGGCGATGATTGCCCGGTGCGGAGTCTGAAAACGTGACAATTTGGCCAGGGACGCCGGCAGGTAACCGGCCCGGGCGAGGGCGAAGAACTGCCGCGAGTAGCCGAGGATGATTCCGTGGAAACTCGCCACCAGGCCGAATAGGCCGATCCATACCAGCATGTGCAACCAGCCCGAACTTTCGCCAACCACGGTTTTCATCGCTTGCGGCAGCGGGTCGTTGATGTTCGACAAGGTGCGCCAGTCACCGACGCCGCCGGCAAAGAACATCACGCCCATCGCCAGTAGTACCAACGTCAGAATGCCGCTGATGTAGGCCTTCGGAATGGTGCGTTTCGGATCCTTGGCTTCTTCGGCGGCCATGGCCGCGCCTTCGATGGCCAGGAAAAACCAGATCGCGAAGGGAATCGCCGCGAACATCCCGGCAATCGCCGGCGCGCCGAACACATCGGAACCGGCCCAGCCATTGAGTGCGAAATTGCTGAAGCTGAACGCCGGGGCGACCACGCCCATGAACACCAGCAGTTCGGCCACAGCGAGAACGCAGACCACCAGTTCGAAAGTTGCGGCCAGTTTCACCCCGAGGATGTTCAGGCCCATGAACACGATGTAGGCACCGACCGCTGCGTGTTTCGGATCGAGTGCGGGGAATTGCACGTTGAGGTAGGCACCGATTGCCAAGGCAATGGCCGGTGGGGCGAAGACAAATTCAATCAGTGTCGCCAGCCCCGCGATCAATCCGCCTTTCTCGCCAAAGGCCCGGCGGCTGTAGGCAAAGGGACCCCCCGCGTGAGGAATTGCGGTGGTCAGCTCGGTGAAACTGAAGATGAAGCAGGTGTACATCGTGGCGACCATAAAGGACGTCACCAGAAAACCGAGTGTGCCGGCCACGCCCCAGCCGTAACTCCAGCCGAAGTATTCACCGGAAATCACCAGCCCGACCGCAATGCCCCACAGATGCAGCGTGCCCAGCGTGGGTTTGAGTTGTGTGTTCATGCGTTGCTCCCTGAACGGTTTGGAAAGCTCGGGGAAGGGCGTTTGCAGTGGGCGTGCCAGTGTTGTCAGAGCGGTCGTAAAGTGCAGAAAGGCGTCGTATCGGGGATGTTCGCTATTGGATGCAGGCATTTTGGTGCGCCAGTTGGGGGCAGCGGCGTTTGTTATGCCGCCATCGCGAGCAGGCTCGCTCCCACATTGGAATGCCGTCGTCCATACAACGCCGAACTCCTGTGGGAGCGAGCCTGCTCGCGATGAGGCCGGCCGGAACACCGCTGTAACAAAGCTATAAACCCACTCTTTACGCATTCTTTATTCCCCGCCACACCCCTCGCTCTCGTTCCTTTACAGCCTCCCTGCCGACAATGGATCCACACGCGGCAATACGCCGTAACACGGAGAATTTCCATGAGCGTTCTGGACGGAGTGTCGCTGCTATTGGCAGTGGGGCTGTTCATTTATCTGTTGGTTGCGCTGTTGCGCGCGGACCGGAACTAGGAGCGGCTATGCACAGTTATGACTATTGGCTGATCCTCGCCTTCTTCGCCCTGGTGCTGATTCCGGCACCGTTTCTGGGGCGCTTCTACTACAAGGTCATGGAAGGTCAGCGCACCTGGCTTTCGCCGATTCTCGGACCGGTGGAGCGTGGATGTTACCGAGTGGCCGGCGTTGATCCGCAGGCCGAACAGAGCTGGCAGAAATACACCCTGGCCTTGCTCGCCTTCAACCTTGCGGGCTTTTTGCTGTTGTTCACGATCCTGTTGTTTCAGGATCATTTGCCACTGAATCCGCAAAACCTGCCGGGCCAGGAGTGGACGCAAGCGTTCAACACCGCCGTCAGCTTCATGACCAACACCAACTGGCAGTCCTACAGCGGCGAAGCGACCCTCAGCTACCTGAGTCAGATGGTCGGCCTCACCGTGCAGAACTTCGTCAGCGCCGCCACCGGCCTCGCCGTGCTGGTCGCCCTGTGTCGCGGGATCGGTCGCAAGTCGAGCAAGACCCTCGGCAACTTCTGGGTCGACATGACCCGCGCCACCCTCTACGGCTTGTTGCCGCTGTGCTTGCTGCTGGCGCTGTTTCTGGTCTGGCAGGGCGTGCCGCAAACCTTCGCTCAGTATGTGAATGCCGTGACGATGCAAGGTATCGATCAGGTGATCCCGCTCGGCCCGGCCGCCAGCCAGATTGCGATCAAGCAACTGGGCACCAACGGCGGTGGCTTCTTCGGCGTCAACTCGGCGCACCCGTTCGAGAACCCGACGGCGTGGAGCAACCTGTTTGAAGTCGGCTCGATCATTCTGATTCCGGTGGCGCTGGTGTTCACCTTCGGCCACTACGTGAAAGACCTGCGTCAGAGCCGCGCGATCATCGCCTGCATGCTGGCGCTGTTCCTGATCGGCGGCGCGACGTCGCTGTGGGCTGAGTACCAGCCGAACCCGACCCTGAACAATGTCGCCGTCGAACAGACCGCGCCACTGGAAGGCAAGGAAGCGCGTTTCGGCACCACCGCCACGGTGCTGTGGTCGGTGACTACCACGGCGGCGTCCAACGGTTCGGTCAACGGCATGCACGACAGCCTCAACCCGCTGAGCGGCATGGTCGCGATGGTCAACATGATGGTCGGCGAAGTGATCTTCGGCGGCGTCGGTGCCGGGCTCTACGGCATGTTGCTGAACGTGTTGATCGCGGTGTTCCTCGCCGGCCTGATGATCGGCCGCACGCCGGAATACCTCGGCAAGAAACTGCAGGCGAAGGAAGTGCAGTTGCTGGTCGTGACCTTGCTGGTGATGCCGGTCGGCGTGCTGGTGCTCGGCGCGATTGCCGCGAGTTTGCCCGGCCCGGTCGCGGCGGTGAGCAACCCTGGCCCGCACGGTTTCAGTCAGTTGCTTTATGCCTACACCTCGGCCAGTGCCAACAACGGTTCGGCGTTTGCCGGGTTAGGCGCGAACACCGCGTTCCACAACCTGATGCTGGGCCTGGGCATGTTGATCGGTCGCTTCGGTTACATCCTCCCGGTACTGGCATTGGCCGGCAGCCTGGCGATGAAGAAAAGCGCACCGATCGGCCAGAACAGCTTCCCGACCCATGGCCCGCTGTTCGTGACTCTGCTGACCGTGACCATTTTGCTGGTGGGTGGTTTGACCTTCTTGCCGTCATTGGCGCTGGGTCCTATCGCTGAACATTTGAGCCTGGGCTTCTAAGGGGAATCAATGATGAATATGCCCGCAACTAAAGCCGCCACCGTCAAGGCGCCGGAACAACCGAAAACCGCGATCTCGGCCCTCTGGCGTCCGGCGCTGGTGCAAGCCTTCGTCAAGCTCGACCCTCGGCAATTGCAACGCGCGCCGGTGATGCTGGTGGTCGAACTGACCGCGATCCTGACCACCGTGCTGTGCTTCATTCCCGACAGCGCCGTGCCGACTTTTGTCGCTGCCCAAATCGCGTTGTGGCTGTGGTTCACCGTGCTGTTCGCCAACTTTGCCGAAGCACTGGCCGAAGGTCGCGGCAAGGCCCGCGCCGACAGCCTCAAGGCCGGCAGCGAAGGTCTGAGTGCGCGACGCAAAACCAGCAACGGCGCCTTTCAAGTCGTGCCGGCGACCAGCCTGCGCAAGGGCGATGTGGTCCGCGTTGAAGCGGGGGAAATGATCCCCGGTGACGGCGAGGTGATCGAAGGTATCGCCGCGGTCAACGAAGCGGCGATTACCGGTGAATCGGCGCCGGTGATTCGCGAGTCCGGCGGCGACCGTTCGGCCGTTACCGGCAACACTCGACTGGTGTCCGACTGGCTGTTGGTGCGCATCACCGCCAACCCGGGCGAGTCGACACTGGACCGTATGATCGCCCTGGTCGAAGGCGCCAAACGCCAGAAAACCCCGAACGAAGTGGCGCTCGACATCCTGCTGATCGGCCTGACCCTGATCTTCCTGCTGGTGGTCGTCACCCTGCAACCGTTCGCCCACTTCGCCAACGGCAGCCTGCCGCTGGTGTTCCTGGTGGCGTTATTGGTCACGCTGATTCCGACCACCATTGGCGGCCTGTTGTCGGCCATCGGTATCGCCGGGATGGACCGTCTGGTGCGCCTGAATGTGATCGCCAAATCCGGTCGTGCGGTTGAAGCGGCGGGGGACGTACACGTCCTGCTGCTGGACAAAACCGGCACCATTACCTTCGGTAACCGTCGTTGCACCGCGGTGTACGCCGCGCCGGGTGTCACTGCCAAGGAACTGGCCGAGGGCGCGTTGTTTGCCTCCTTGGCCGATGACACGGCTGAAGGAAAATCCATCGTCGAGTACCTGCGCGGTCTTCACCCGCAACCCGAGCCGTCTCCCGAGGTGCTGACCGCCGTGCCGTTCAGCGCTGAAACCCGCTTGTCTGGCGTTGACTATCAGGGCCGGGTCTATCGCAAAGGCGCGGTGGATTCGCTGCTGGCCTTCGTCGACTTGAAACGCGCCAATCTGGCCGCACCGCTGTCCCGGGAAATCGACAAGATCGCCCAGAGCGGCGGCACCCCGTTGCTGGTTTGCGCCGACGGTAAATTGCTCGGTGTTATCCACCTGAAAGACGTGGTCAAACCCGGCATCCGCGAGCGTTTCGCCGAACTGCGCAAACTGGGCATCCGCACCGTCATGGTGACCGGCGACAACCCGCTGACCGCTGCAGCGATTGCGGCCGAAGCGGGCGTCGATGATGTGCTGGCTGAAGCCACGCCGGAGAAAAAACTGGCGCGCATTCGCCACGAGCAGAACGACGGGCGCCTGGTCGCCATGTGCGGCGACGGCGCCAACGACGCCCCGGCCCTGGCCCAGGCGGACGTGGGCATGGCGATGAACGACGGCACGCAAGCCGCGCGCGAGGCGGCGAACATGGTCGACCTCGACAGCGATCCGACCAAGCTGCTGGACGTGGTGCAGATCGGCAAGGAATTGCTGGTGACCCGCGGTGCGCTGACGACGTTTTCCATCGCCAACGACGTGGCCAAATACTTCGCGATCTTGCCGGCGCTGTTCGCCTCGATCTACCCGCAACTGGGCGTGCTGAACGTCATGCACCTGAACAGTCCGCAAAGCGCGATTCTCTCGGCGATTGTGTTCAACGCCTTGATCATCGTGGTGCTGATTCCATTGGCATTGCGCGGCGTGCGCGTGCAGGCGGCGAGTGCGGCGGCGTTGCTGCGACGCAATCTGTTGATCTATGGATTGGGCGGGATTGTGGTGCCGTTTGTGGGGATCAAGGCGATCGACATGCTGTTGACGGCGTTGCATCTGGTTTAGCGGTTGGTGCTTGAGGCTGGGGCTTTTGTGGCGAGGGAGCTTGCTCCCGCTGGGCTGCGAAGCGGCCCCCCCTCAGGCCAAAGTGTTTATTCAGGCACACTGCATTCACCGGGTTTACGACTGCTGCGCAGCCGAGCGGGAGCGAGCTCCCTCGCCACAGGTGATGTGTGTGCCTTCCTAGTCGAATCGAGGATTTTGAAATGTCCACAATGATCCGCCCGGCCCTGAGCCTGCTTGTCCTGATGACCCTGATCACCGGCGTCGCCTATCCACTGGTGGTCACCGGTGTCGCCCAGGTTGCATTCCCCGGCCAAGCCAACGGCAGCCTGGTACACGACGCCGATGGCAAGGTCCGCGGCTCGTCGCTGATCGCGCAGGATTTCGTTGGCGATACCTGGTTCCATCCACGGCCATCGGCCGGTGCATTTGCCACCGTGTCGAGCAGTGCCAGTAACCTTTCTCCGAGCAACCCGGCGTTGGCCACTCGGGTGATCGACGATGCCAACAAACTGCAGGTGCCGGGCCAGGGGCCGGTGCCATTGGCGATGGTCACCACCTCCGGCAGCGGTCTCGATCCACACTTGCCACCGGCCGCGATTGCCTATCAACTGGCGCGTGTTGCAGCGGCGCGCCATCTGCCGGTATCTACGCTTCAACAGTTGATGGATGCGCACATCGAGCAGCCCTTGGTGGGGCCGCCGGTGGTGAATGTGCTGGCGCTGAACATCGCGCTGGAAAATTTGTAGTAGACGATCGTTCCCACGCTCTGCGTGGGAATGCTTCAACGGACGCTCCGCGTTCGGCTCTGAAAGGGACGCGGAGCGTCCCGGGCTGCATTCCCACGCGGAGCGTGGGAACGATCAATGAGAGAGAACTTCAGCATGAGTGACTCCGGCCGCGCCGACGCGCTGTTAGCAGACCTGCCCCGCGACGGCCGTGGCCGGCTCAAGGTTTTTCTCGGCGCCGCGCCCGGTGTCGGCAAGACCTACGCCATGTTGCAAGCGGCCCACACCCAACTGCGTCAGGGCGTGAAAGTCATTGCCGGCGTGGTCGAAACCCACGGTCGCGCCGAGACCGAAGCGCTGCTCGGCGGCTTGCCGCAGCAGCCGTTGGTGCGCTCGGAATACCGTGGCGTGATGCTCGAAGAAATGGACCTCGACGGCTTGCTCGCCGCCAAACCGAAACTGGTGCTGGTGGACGAACTGGCGCACAGCAACGCCCCCGGCAGTCGCCACACCAAACGTTGGCAAGACATCCAGGAACTGCTCGCGGCAGGCATCGACGTGTACACCACGGTCAACGTCCAGCACCTGGAAAGTCTTAACGACAAAGTGCGCGGCATCACCGGTGTGCAGGTTCGCGAAACCCTGCCGGACTGGGTGCTGCAAGAAGCCTACGAACTGCTGCTGATTGACCTGCCACCGCGCGAACTGCTCGAGCGTTTGCGCGACGGCAAGGTCTACGTGCCGGAGCAGGCGAGGGCGGCCATCGACGCGTTCTTCACCCAGACCAACCTCACGGCCCTGCGCGAACTGGCGATGCAAACCGCCGCCGCTCAGGTTGATGATGATTTGACTCAGGGCTATCGCCAGCTCGGCCAAGCGGCGCCAGCGGTGCGCGGTCGCCTGTTGGTCGGCGTCGATGGCGATGCACAGGCCGAGCGTCTGGTGCGTCACGCCAGTCGCGTCGCCCAGCGTCGGCACTTGCCGTGGAGCCTGGTGCATGTGGACAACGGCAGCGTGCGAGACGAGCAGTCACGCCTGCGCCTGCAAAGTGCCCAGCAATTGGCCGAACGCCTCGGCGGCGAAGTGGTGCTGCTGCGCGCCGGCGAGGTGGCGAAAACCCTGATCCAGCATGCCGCCGAACGCCGCGCGAGCCTGGTGTTGGTCGGTCAGTCCCGGCAGCGTTTGCGTCGCCGGTTGTTCGGCGGCGGCCTGGCGTCACGGCTGCTGCGCGATGCGCGCGGACTGGAAATCAACGTCCTCGACAGCGATCACGAACAGCATCAGCCGCGTCAGCGTTCGGCGCAGTCACTGGTATGGTTCGACTACGCGCTGGCGCTGGTGGCGACGGTGCTCGCCACCGCATTGGCCTGGGCGGTGGCGAGTGTCTTGCCGCTGCCCAATATCTCGCTGGTGTTCCTCGCCGCGGTGTTGCTGGTGGCGGTGCGCAGCAGTCTGGGCCCGGCGCTGGCCTGTGCGGCGCTGTCGTTTCTGACCTATGACTTTCTGTTCATCCCGCCGAATTTTTCCTTCAGCATTCAGCGCGAAGAAGACGTGCTGACCTTGCTGTTCTTCCTGCTGATGGCGGCGCTCACCGGTAACCTCGCGGCCCGCCAACGGCGGCAATTGCAGGCGCTGCGCGACACCCAGGAAGAGACCAGCGAACTGCTCGACCTGTCGCGCAAACTCACCGCTGCCACCGACCGCCAGGCGGTGGTCAGCGCAGCGGCCCAGCACCTCGATGGCTGGAGTGATCTGCAACTATGCTTGCTCAATCGAGACGGCCAGGGCGGCTGGAAAGTCGAAACCGGTGGCCCGCTGGAGTTTTCCGAAGCCGAGCGTGCTGCCGCCGATTGGGCCTGGCAACACGATCAACCGGCCGGCGCGGGCACCGGCACGTTGCCGTTCGGGCGTTGGTGGTGGTGGCCGTTGTCGGTGGAAGACGGGCCGCTGGCATTGCTCGGTGTGTGCGCCAAAGAGGGCCAGACCTTGAGCGGCCAGCGTCGGCGTTTGTTGACCGCGCTGAGCCAGCCACTGGCCCAGGCGCTGGCCCGCGCGCAATTGGCCGAAGACCTGGAAGCCGCCCGGCTGCACGGCGAAACCGAGCAACTGCGCAGTGCCTTGCTGGCCTCGGTGTCCCACGATTTGCGCACGCCGCTGACCTCCATGCGCGGCAGCATCGACAGCCTGTTGGCCCTCGGTGAGGCGATCCCGCTGGAGGATCGCCGCGAACTGCTTGAAGGCACTCGCGATGAAGCCGAGCGCCTCGATCGCTACATTCAGAACCTGCTGGACATGACCCGCCTCGGCCACGGCGCCCTGAAACTGGCGCGGGACTGGGTGTCGCCGGCCGACATCGTCGGCAGTTCGCTCAATCGTCTGCGTGCCGTGCTGGCGCCGTTGCAGGTGACCACCGAAGTGCCGCCGCAGTTGCCGCTGCTGTACGTCCACGCTGCGCTGATCGAACAGGCACTGGTCAACGTGCTGGAAAACGCCGCGCGGTTTTCACCGCCTCACGGTCGCCTGCAATTGCGCGCCGGGGCCGACGACAGTGAGCTGTTTTTTTCGGTGAGCGATGAAGGGCCGGGGATTCCTCCGGAGGATCGGGAGAAGATTTTCGACATGTTCTACACCGCCGCGCGCGGTGATCGTGGCGGGCAGGGGACCGGGCTGGGGCTGGCGATCTGTCAGGGCATGGTCGGTGCCCATGGCGGGCGGATCAGCGTCGCCGATGGCATCGAAGGACGAGGCACCTGCATCACTTTGCACCTGCCGTTGCAGGCTCAGCCGACCTTTGAAAATTAAGAACCGAAAGTGAAGCCTGATCGCCCTTGCGTTACTCTCTTGCCACTTCTTTGTGTTGATGTGAATTCATGAGCCAGACCGCGACCATTTTGGTCATCGACGACGAACCGCAGATCCGTAAATTCCTGCGCATCAGCCTTGTTTCCCAAGGCTACAAAGTGCTGGAGGCCGGCACCGGCACCGAAGGCCTGGCCCAGGCGGCGCTGAATAAACCGGACTTGCTGGTGCTTGACCTCGGTTTGCCGGACATGGACGGCCAACAGGTGCTGCGCGAGTTTCGCGAGTGGTCGACGGTGCCGGTACTGGTGCTCTCGGTGCGCGCCAGTGAAGGGCAGAAAGTCGAAGCGCTCGACAACGGCGCCAACGACTACGTGACCAAGCCGTTTGGCATTCAGGAGTTTCTTGCGCGGGTGCGTGCCTTGCTGCGTCAGGCTCCGGCGGGAGAAGCGCAGCAAGCGGCGCTGGCGTTCGGCCCATTGACCGTGGATCTGGCGTATCGCCGGGTGTTGCTCGACGGCACCGAAGTCGCGCTGACCCGCAAGGAATACGCGGTGCTGGCGCAACTGGCGCGGCATCCTGGGCGGGTCATCACCCAGCAGCAATTGCTCAAGGATATCTGGGGGCCGACCCATACCGAGGACAGTCACTACCTGCGGATTGTGGTCGGGCACCTGCGCCAGAAGCTGGCGGATGACCCGACTCAGCCGCGATTCATCGTCACCGAGGCTGGGGTCGGGTATCGGTTGTTGAGTGAAGACAGTCTTTAGATTTTGTGTTGAATGATCCGGCCCCATCGCGAGCAGGCTCGCTCCCACAGTGATCCGGGTGTTCACAGATCATGTGACCGTCACAAAATTCTGTGGGAGCGAGCCTGCTCGCGATGGGGCCCTGAAATTCATTCGAGATTCTCAGGAATCCCGCTCATTTTCATACCGGTCCAATGTATCCCGTGCAATCTCCCGTCCCAGCGCGATCAATTCCGGCGCCTTGTAAAACTCGAAAAACCGGCACACTCGCTTTGGCACGTTGATCAGAATATCCGGCGGATAACCGGCGATCTTGTACTGCGCCAATGACGTCTGCATCACCTCGAAACTCTGGTTGATCAGGTCCAGCAAAGACGCTGGTCCGACGTTGTCGATGATGAACGACCCGGTTGCGGATTTTGGCGCGCCGTCGCGTTCGGGGGCGGCGGCGGGTTGCTGGGCTTCGGGTTCGGCGGACTCGATCCACGGGTTGATATCGGCTGCTTCAGCCATCAACGCTTCCTTTTCCAGCAGCAGCAATTGTTCCGCCTGTTTGCGGCGGAAAGGCAATTTTGAACCGAGCGAGTTGATCAGGCTGTCGAAACGGGTCTTGAATGCCGCCGGACGCTGGATCACCGGCAGTTGATAGTGGCGCTGGTTGGTGGAGTTGAGGTTGACCGCGATGATCAGGTCGCAATGACTCGACACCACCGGCACGATCGGTAAAGGGTTGAGGATGCCGCCATCCACCAGCATGCGGTTGCCCTGCATCACCGGGGTGAACAGGCTGGGAATCGCCGCCGAGGCGCGCATGGCCTGGTGCAGGCAGCCCTCCTGAAACCAGATTTCCTGCTGGTTGGTCAGGTCGGTGGCCACCGCCGTGTAGGGGATGCGCAAGTCTTCGATATTGATCTCGCCGACGATCTTGCGGATCTGCCCGAAAACCTTCTCCCCGCGAATCGCACCCAGACGAAAACTGACGTCCACCAGGCGCAAGACGTCGAGGTAATCCAGGCTTTCGATCCAGTTGCGGTAATCGTCGAGTTTGCCGGCGGCATAGATCCCGCCGACCACTGCGCCCATGGAACATCCAGCGATACAGGCAATGTCGTAGCCACGCCGTTCGATTTCTTCAATGACCCCGATATGGGCGTAGCCCCGGGCTCCACCTGAGCCCAGCACCAGCGCGACACGCTTTTTCATGAATCGCCCTCGTCTGACAAGGTTCAACAATGCACCTATCGAGGCCCGCGCTTCAATCGCTAAGGTCGTTCGGCGAGGCGAGGGCGTCGTTTTTTCGACACTCTTTGGCGGCAGATGGGTATTCTCGCGAGCGCTAGAGTTTCCGAGGCGGGGCCAAGGCACTTTTCACCTGCCAGACCGTCTTAACTGCACGATTGTTTACCTATCTTTGAGGTGTGAAAAATGAAAGTCTGGATCTGTGTGCCGTTGATTGCCCTGGCACTCGCCGGTTGTGCCGGTAAAACCGCTTACCGTGACAGCTGCGGTAGCCAGCTCGACGCCGCCTGGCATGAACTGGACCTGGCCAAAGTCGAGGGCTTTGCCGGGACCGTCAGCTACTCCAAGGCGCTGTCGTTGTTGACCGGTGCCAAGACCCAGCAGCAATTCGAAGCTTATGAGGGCTGTACCAAGAAGGCCGAGAAAGCACGTTTTTACATTCGTGAGTCGCGCGCGGGACGCTGAAAACCGCTCTAAGCTCTAAGCTGCTTGCGATAAGTCAGTCGCCCCGGATTTCGGCTGGCGGCTGGCAGCTGTTTACGGAGTAACTCCCATGATTAACCGGTTGGTGGCTCATGTCCTGGGCCTGGAAGTCCGTTTGCTGGCCTGTCAGGCACGCTTGAGTGCGCGCACCGACCCTGAAGCGCTGCACGATCTGCGCACCACGGTTCGCCGTTTGCGCAGTCTGCTGCGACCATTGCGTGGTTTGCCCGGGGTCGAACAGCTGGAAGCGGCGGCGTCCCGGGTCGGCGACCTGACCACGCCATTGCGTGATCGCGAAGTGCTGGCGGCCTACCTGCTCGAGCATGATCAACCCGAGGCTGCCCATCGGCGTATGGCGCAAATGGCCGAGGCTTATCCAGCGGTCGCGACGAGTCCTGAAGTGGCGCAGGTGCTGATGATCCTCGACGCCTTTCCGCGTTTTTTGCGGGCCGCCCAACGTCAGGGCCTGGTTAAGGGCTTGCGTCGGCGCATCGAAAAACGCTTGGCCAAGCAGTGGAAAAAACTCGACGAAGCCCTGCACGATCCGGCACATGATCGCCACCGTTTGCGCCTTCTGATCAAGCGCGTGCGCTATGGCATCGACGCCTATCCCGAACTGGATCGATTGCCGAAAGCGGCGATGGCGCGCTTGAAATCCGCACAAGGTGCCTTGGGCGATTGGCACGATTGCTTGCAATGGCTGGCCATGGCCGAACAGGAAACCGATTTGCAGCCCTGCGTCGCAGGCTGGAAAACTGCGATGGCCAAGGCCGAAGACCGCGCCGATCGTGTCCTCGACAAACTCAGCGCTGCCTGTTTCAAATCCTGATACCACCACAAACCGCTTATGTAGCAGCTGCCGAACGCAGCCTTCGGCAGCTGCTACAGAGATGGCGGTGTTATCCGGCCTATCTGTCAGTCTCTTTGGCCGGAATAAGCGCTGTGCCATCCTCGCCGGCTGGTTAAGATCCCTTCATCCTTTTCCCATACCGAGGTTTTCATGCGCTTTTCCGATCTGCTCGACGCTGTCCGCAGCCAGCCGCTGGAGCTGTCTATTCCGGCCAAATGGGCTCAGGGGCGCGCCAGTTTCGGTGGCCTGGTGGCCGCCTTGCAGTACGAAGCCATGCGCGCGAAGGTCCCGGCGGATCGTCCGGTGCGCTCGCTGTCGATCACCTTTGTCGGCCCGGTCGAGCCTGAGGTGCCGGTCAGCTTTGAAGTCGATGTGTTGCGCGAAGGGAAGGCTGTCAGCCAGGTGCTGGGTCGGGCGATGCAGAACGGCCAAGTGGTGACGTTGGTCCAGGGCAGCTTCGGCGCCTCGCGACTGTCGGAAGTGGCGGTGATCGCCGAACCGGCACCCGAGATGAAGCACTGGGACGATTGTCAGGAACTGCCGTTCATCAAAGGGGTGCTCCCGGAGTTCATGCAGCATCTGGCGATGCGCTGGAGTGTCGGCGGTCTGCCGTTCACGGGCAACAAATCCCGCGAGATGGGCGGCTGGGTGCGCTTGCGCGGGGACGTGAAGGAAGAAGCGGTCAGCGAAGCGCATATTTTAGCGCTGGTTGACGCCTGGCCACCGGCCCTGATGCCGCACCTGAGTAAACCGGCGATGGGCAGCACGCAGACCTGGACCATCGAATTCGTTCAGCCGTTGCTTGAACTGAGCACGCTGGACTGGTGCAAATACCTGGTTGAAACCGAACATGCCGCTGACGGCTACGGTCATGCGGCCGCGAAATTGTGGAACGCGGACGGTCAGTTGATTGCCATGAGCCGGCAGACGGTGACGATTTTCGCCTGATCAGTGACGACGGTGGCGCTCACGCCAGGCGCGCCACCAACCGCCGCTCAGGAAGAACCGCGGGAAGGTCAGAAATTGCTCGACCAGCAAGCGCGACACGGCATCCTTGCGATCACTGAACGGCTCGGAGGCTTGCGCCTCCAGGCGGTGGCCGTGGCGTTGCAGGCCGAGGGCAGCGAGTAGTCCGATAATGCCAATCGCGACATTGGTAAAACTCAGACTGAACACGCCCGAGACAATCAGCAGAAACGCCACGATGAACAGCGGCACGGCAATCAGGTGCAGCACCAGATTGGTCGGGTGCTGGTGATTGTTCGGGTACGCGCGCCATTGCCAGGCGGGAAGGTTGGGATGACGTTTGCCCATGATGCTAATCCTTGGTTCGTTGAGGCTCTTGAACAAAGAATAGGCCGGGGCAAACCAGTCGGCGAATCAAGGCTGGCTATTGACGTGATAGGTGTCATGTTCGCAATTGATGTTGAACGGGCTGACGCCTTCGCGAGCAAGCCCGCTCCCACAGTGGATCTCTTTTGTACCCAAATTTAATGGCCACTGAAGATCACCTGTGGGAGCGAGCCTGCTCGCGATGGGGCCCTTACAGTTTCAGCTGCCCGATAGCCTTGCTCAGTTCCCCGGCCAACGCCGCCAGCTCATTGCTGGTCGTCGCCGAATCCACGGTCTGCTGCACGGTGTTCTCGGTCACATCCCGAATGCTCACCACTGCGCGATTCATTTCTTCGGCCACATGGCTCTGCTGCTCGGCCGCCACCGCGATCTGCGTATTACTTTCACGCATCTGCGCGACAGCGCTGGTGATCTCCGCCAACGCTGCTCCGGCCTCCTGAGCCTGTTGCACGCAATCGTCGGCCTTGAACGAGCTTTCCTGCATGAAATCCACCGCGTCCCGAGTCCCGGCCTGCAACGCCGAAACCATGATCGTGATCTCGTCAGTGGAGGTCTGGACACGTTTGGCCAGGTTGCGCACTTCATCGGCGACCACCGCAAACCCGCGCCCCATTTCGCCGGCACGGGCCGCTTCAATCGCGGCGTTCAGCGCCAGCAGATTGGTCTGTTCGGCAATGCTGTGAATCACACTGACCACGCCGTTGATCTTCTGACTGTCCTCAGCCAGACGCTGGATCATCTCGGCAGTCTGTTGCACTCCGCTGGACAGGCCGGCAATCGACTTCTGCACCCGACTGACCACTTCCTGCCCGCTACCGGCCAGGGTGTCAGCGGTTTGCGAGAGGTCGCGGGTGGCGCCGGCGTGCTGGGCAATGTGATAGACCGTGGCGGTCATTTCGTTGATCGCCGTGGCGGCCTGATCGGTTTCGCTTTGCTGGCCGAGCATGCCGTGACGCACCTCGTTCATGCTCGACGCCAGCCGCGCCGCGCCGACATCCAGTTGTCGGGCGGTGCTGGCGACGGTGTTGACCACCCGCTGGTATCCGGCCTGCATGGCGTTGAAGGCATTGGCCATCTGCCCGACTTCGTCAGTGCAGGCCAGCGGCACGCGGGCGGACAGGTCGCCGGTTTTCTCGACGTGGAGCATCACGTCCTTCAGCGTATTGAGTTGGCTGAGCAGGAAGCGGATCAACAATTGCGAAGCGCCGAGCATCGCCAGCATCAGGACCGCCACCGCCACGGCGTAGTTGGGAAAACGCTCGCCAAATACCTGGGCCAGGCTCGGGCCTTGGGCAATCACCGCAACCTGGTTACCCTCCGTGCGCGTAAATACTTCAGCGCCCATCAACGGGTTGTCGCCGAACAGCGGCATGGCATTGATGGCGACCCAGCCGTTGGTATCGGCCAGTTCCAGGACCGGTTGCCCGTTCAGCAACGGTGCCTGCCCGCGACTGAACAACAGCACGTTATCGGCCTTGGGGAGCGGCTGCCCGGCGGGCCAGGCGTTGAGCAGTCGCGCCTGGGCTTGTGCCGATGCCTGAGAAGCATGGCTGCGGGCCTGTTGTTCGAGCTGTACGGCGTACAACACCAGCAGCAAGGTCGTGACGAAGGCGACGGCGTTGACCGCCCAGAATTTGTATTTCAGCGAGATATTGCTAAGCCAGGCACCCATGGAGGTCTTCTCTGATAGCGGAAACAGTTTTGGCAAGGTGCCAGTATTGTGCCGCTACTGAGGGGGCTGGATCTTGATGTGGGTCAACAACCCCGGCCCTGCTCGCGCACAGGAATTGCGGGGCGTAATGCGCTATCCTTCGCGCCTTCAAAATTCCCTCGCTACAGGATTCCGCCCCATGAAAGCCGCACTCGTCGAACTCATCAGCAAAATAAGCTCCGGCTGCATGAGCGATGACGAAATCCTCAAAGTCGCTGACGAAGCGGCCCAGGCCTACGCCGATCCCGAGGCTTTTCTGACGGCCAATCCGGATATCAACTACGACGAAACCTTCCCGATTCCGCTGGGCGAGTGGGTCGTCGTCGGCAGTCTTCCAGAGACCGTGCTGTTCCAGGCCGACACCTATGTGGACCTGTTCGCCCAGATCGTTTCCTCGTTCGGCCCCGGGGTCGATTTCAATATCAAGCCCAAGCAACTGGCCAAGACCGAAGCGCTGACCGCGCTCAATCGCATTCAGGTGCAGATGGGCAGCATGAACAAGGAAAACGGCGGTTACACGCTGATGAACTTCAGTCAGTTGCTCGACGACGATCTGCAAGTGGTGCTGGTCTACGGCAATGATGTGCCCCGCGTGCTCGAGTTGTGCGCCCAAGTCGGCATCGCTGCCGCACCCTCGCTCGAAGCCCTGAAAATCGCCGTTCACGTTTAAAATACGGAACCCTCGCAAGGCCCGGCTATCCTAAGAGTGCAAACCACTCTTAGGGAGCGACACCATGGGTTCCACGTTCAACGGTCTGATTGGCCTGATAATTCTTGCCCTGGATATCTGGGCAATCATCAACGTGCTCAAAAGTGGTGCCGACACAGGGATGAAAATCATCTGGGTGCTGCTGATCCTGTTGCTGCCAGTGCTGGGCCTGATCATCTGGGCCATCGCCGGGCCACGAGGCAACGTCCGGATCTGACGGCGTCTTCAGGCGCCAAGCCAGAAAGGGCTCTCTCAGGTTGTGTGAAAACACACCGCGGAGGGCCCTTTTTTCATGCTTCACTTATAGAAGGTCCGGTTGAACGATTGGCCGGGGAAGGATGTCGAGATACATGTAAGCCCATCCATGGGTTTTATCGAGGAGGCACTGATGCAAAAGTGGAAAGTCACTTTCGTTGATGATCACGGTGAACAAGTTGACGAGGTGTTCGAGAGCGATGAATGCCCGAACAACGAACAAGCCGCGAAGCTCATTCGCGCCCGCTGTCTGCCTGTGGCTGCCGAACTGGACCTCAACGATCTGGAAGGGCGCGCCGATGATCCGACTGTCAAAAGTCTGAAAACCCAGAACAGCATTGAAATCCTCAGCATCACGCCAATCTGAACATCTCCTGTCACATTTCTAACCAGGCCTTGGCAGTGGCTCTATCTTGAGGCTACTCTGCAACCGAGATCAGCGAACGGATCGCTAAGGTCTGGTCTTGTCAGCTACATGCTTGCTTCCCACCGGCAACGTTGTTGCCGCATCGCTCGCCCCATTCGGTTGCGAGTGCCGGGATTACGGAAAGTCTATCCATCAGTCTGAGGGGGACGTTTCATGAGCACAGCCTATCAAGAAGACATCAGCACCAGCGTGTTGCGCCGCATGAAAGAAGGCGGCTTCGACTTTTCAAGATTCCATCCCATCGAGTTCTACGCCATTTTTCCGGACGAGGAGCGGGCGCGCAGGGCGGCAGGGCATTACTGTGGTGAATCCTTGAATGCACAAATCAGCGTGCGCGATGACGGCGCGTGGTACCTGGAACTGAGCAAAGTGATGTACGCCACTTATGACGGCATCGGCGATTTCGAGCAGGATTTCGAGGCGGTGGTCGAGCCTTTGGGCGGCATCATCGAAGGATGGGGCGTCAAGCAGGAGGTACGAGGGCGACTCGCATAACTTATGAACAGTGACAACACTCAGCAACGGCTGACCTTCGGGTTGGCCGTTTTCGTTTTCGCGGTTTGAAAGACAAAGATCGTGTTTTTGATTCATAACGTTTCAACTACGCAAAAAAAAGCCGCCTAAACAGGCGGCCAAAGGGAAGTTCGTCAAGTTTTCCAGCGAATGCGCGGATTATCCGCAGCGACTCCCGGGCAGTGAAATCAACTCTGGCTATGCTGGTGATAGGCAACAACATTGCTTCGCAATGAAGCGGGGGCGATCAGGTGGGGGCATTTACCGCACAGGATTGGTGCGGTGCGTGCGATGCGATTATTCAACTGATTGATATCAAAGCGTTTATGCCGATGGCACGGGCCTTGCGAAGGCCTGCATGTCCGGGTGACAAGGAGTACGGCATGATCCGCACCTATTTTGATGAGATGTACGATGCCGGCGGCCAGGTCCGCCCGCATTATCGGGAGTTTGCCCGTTGGCTGGCCGAAACGCCTGACGAGCTTTTGGCACAACGGCGACGCGAGGCCGATCTGTTGTTTCATCGCGCCGGGATTACATTCACGCTCTATGGTGATGAGCAAGGGACAGAGCGCCTGATTCCCTTCGACACCATTCCCCGCAGCATCCCCGCCAGTGAGTGGCGAGTCGTCGAGCGCGGCTGCATTCAGCGGGTCAAGGCGTTGAACATGTTCCTCGCCGACCTCTATCACGAGCAGCGCATCATCAAGGCCGGCATCATTCCGGCCGAGCAAGTGCTGGCCAACGAGCAATATCAGTTGGCGATGCAAGGGCTGGATTTGCACCGCGATATCTATTCCCACATCTCCGGTGTCGATCTGGTGCGCGATGGTGACGGCACGTACTACGTGCTCGAAGACAATCTTCGTACTCCGAGCGGCGTGAGCTACATGCTCGAAGACCGCAAGATGATGATGCGATTGTTCCCCGAACTGTTCGCGGCCCAGCGCATCGCACCGATCGACCACTATCCCAACCTGTTGCTCGATACCTTGAAAAGCTCCAGCCCGATCGACAACCCGAGCGTGGTGGTGCTGACGCCGGGTCGTTTCAACAGCGCGTTCTTTGAACATGCGTTTCTGGCCCGGGAAATGGGCGTTGAGCTGGTGGAAGGCGCGGACCTGTTCGTGCGCGATGACAAGGTGTTCATGCGCACCACGGACGGGCCGAAAGCCGTCGATGTGATCTACCGTCGCCTCGACGATGCATTCCTCGATCCGCTGGCGTTCAACCCGGACTCGATGCTTGGTGTTCCAGGGCTGCTGTCGTCATACCGCTCCGGCAATGTCGTGCTGGCAAATGCCATCGGCACCGGGGTCGCGGACGACAAGTCGGTGTATCCCTTCGTCACGGACATGATCCGTTTCTACCTGGATGAAGAACCCATCTTGAAGAATGTGCCGACGTGGCAGTGCCGTAATCCCTCCGAACTTTCCCACGTACTGGCCAATCTTCCGGAATTGGTGGTCAAGGAAACCCAGGGCTCCGGCGGTTACGGAATGCTGGTGGGGCCGGCGGCGACGGCGGCGGAAATCGAGTCTTTCCGTGCGCGGATCAAAGCCAAACCCCATGCGTATATCGCGCAACCGACGTTGTCTTTATCGACCTGCCCGACCTTTGTCGAAAACGGCATCGCTCCACGCCACATCGACCTGCGTCCGTTTGTATTGTCTGGCCGCGAAACCCGGGTTGTGCCCGGCGGTTTGACTCGTGTTGCCCTGCGCGAAGGCTCCCTGGTGGTGAATTCATCCCAGGGCGGCGGAACCAAGGACACCTGGGTGGTCGAGGATTGAAGGAAGCCTGCCATGTTAAGTAGAACTGCCTCGGATTTGTATTGGATGTCGCGTTACCTGGAGCGGGCGGAAAACCTCGCACGGATGCTCGACATCAGTTATTCGCTGTCACTGATGCCGCAAGATGGCCGTGGTGACGGCCTGCACGAACTCGCCATGCCGTTGTTGATCACCGGCACCCTGGACGATTACCTGGAGCGCCACGGCGATCTGCATGCTGAACGGCTGCTGCATTTCTTCGCTTTGGACGCGGCCAACCCGGCGAGCATCTACAGCTGCCTCGGCGCTGCGCGGGCCAGTGCCCATGCGGTGCGTGGGCGAATCACCGCCGACATGTGGGAAAACATCAACGCCACCTGGCTGGAAATTCGCGGGATTGCCGATCAAGGCTTGAGTCGCTACGGCATGAGCCGTTTCTGCGAGTGGATCAAGGAACGTTCCCACCTGTTCCGCGGCGCGTCCTACGGCACGATCATGCGTAACGATGCGTTCCGCTTTATTCGCCTGGGGACGTTTATCGAAAGGGCCGACAACACGTTGCGCCTGCTCGATGCCCGTTACGAAATGGCTGGCGATCAGGCCGAGGCGGTCAGTGATGGCACCGCTCACGCGTATTACCAGTGGAGCGCCTTGCTGCGGGCGTTGTCCTCGTTCGAGGCCTACACCGAGATCTACCGCGACGCACCCGGCGCCCGGCATGTGGCCGAACTGTTGCTGCTGCGCGCCGACGTGCCGCGTTCATTGCGCGCCTGTACCGAAGAAATCGACCAGATCCTCGCCCAATTGCCGGGGGCCAACGGCCGTCCCGCGCAACGTCTGGCGGCGGAAATGGACGCACGCCTGCGCTACACCGGTATCACCGAAATTCTCGACGAAGGCCTGCACGCCTGGCTGACCGAGTTCATCCCGCTGGTGCGCCAGTTGGGTAACGCCATACACAGTTCCTACCTGGAGGCTGCATGAGACTTTCCATTAGCCACGAGACCACCTATCACTATGAAGATCAGGTGCGGGCGAGCATCCAGTACCTGCGACTGACCCCCCACGACAGCGAGCGCCAGCACGTGCTCAGTTGGCAGCTCGACTTGCCGCGCCCGGTGCGCGCGCAACTCGATCCGTTCGGCAACATCCTGCACGTGCTGACCATGGACGAGCCCCACGAGGCGATCATCATCGGCGCCCGGGGCCAGGTGGACATCGACGAATTGCGCGAGGCGGAGCATGAGAGCCAGTCGGCGCTGCCGTTCTTGCGTTTCACGCGCTTGACCGAAGCCGACGAAGCCCTGCGAGCGTTCGCCGAGAAGGCGTGCAAGCAACGCCGGGATCGCACGGCGCTGATCGACTTGATGCATGGCCTCAACCAGCACATGACCTACACGCCGGGCTCCACCGAAGTGGACACCAGTGCCGCCCAGGCTTTCGCCGGGCGTTCCGGTGTCTGCCAGGACCACACCCATGCGTTTCTCGCCTGCGCTCGCAGCCTGGGCATTCCTTCGCGTTATGTGTCGGGCTATTTGTACAGCGAGAACAGCGAACACCTGGCCAGTCACGCCTGGGCGGAAGCCTGGCTCGATGACGCCTGGTACAGCTTCGACGTGACCAATGAACTGGCGCGGCCCGAGCGTCATCTGAAACTGGCGGTGGGCCTGGATTACCTGGATGCCTGCCCGGTGCGTGGCATGCGGCGTGGCGGTGGGTGCGAGCAGATGCATGCGAAGGTGTTTGTCTCGCCGACGCCAGCGCCGGTGATCTCCGTCCAACAGCAGTAACCTACCACCGATCGTTCCCACGCTCTGCGTGGGAATGCCTCCACGGACGCTCCGCGTTCGGCTTTGAATGTGACGCAGAGCGTCACGGGCTGCATTCCCACGCGGAGCGTGGGAACGATCACTGAGCAGGCTCGCTCCCACAGGGGGGGAGTGTCAGGGCTTCGTCTTGCGCCCAGCCATGTGCTTCAAATACCCCACCAACCTCTCCAGATCCTCGTCCGGCAACACCGTCGCCGAGAACCCGGGCATCTTCGCCTGTGGCCACTGGCGCAAGCTCTGCGGATCACGAATGTAGCGCTTGAGGAAATCCGCGCCGAAGTACTCGGTCGGGTTAAACGGAATATTCAGGTCCGGCCCAAACTGCGCATCCCCGGCGCCGTTCAATCGGTGACACGCCAGGCAATTCTTCTGAAACAGCGCAAAGCCCTTGTTCACCGGGTCATCAGCCTTCAACGCCGGATCGGGCAGCAGGGCAGGGAAGCGCTCGGCCACCGCTGCCAAGCGCTTGATGCTTGCCACTTGAAAAGGCCATTGCTCGGGACTGATGTCGCCCGCCTGCGGATCGGTCCAGACCAGATAGAACGGCCCGGCGCCGCGTTTGGCTTCCGACAGCGGTGGCCACGGCTTGGCGGGATCTTCAATCGCCAACCAGGCGCGCGCACCCTGGGAATTGAGCAACGGCGCAGCCGACAGTTCTGCGGCAAAACCGTCCAGGGCTACCGCCTGTAAATGGTCTTCAGGCTTGATCCCCGTCAACAACGCAGCCACCGGAACAGCGCGATAGCTCATGTCCCGTTTGTAGGAAACGTCGTTGTTGATGGTGATGGCCTGAGCCTGAGGATGCTTGAGCAACTCCTCGGTTTGCCAGGTGCGACTGCTCGCGCCCAGCTCCAGGTTCAGCTGTGCGGCAGACAGGGGCGTGCTGAGCAGCAAGGCCCCGAACACAATGAGCGTTTTCAAATGATCGCCGTCCATGTCGTGGAAGTGCCGCAAAGGTTGGCACACTCACGCTGACCCGGGTAGCGAGCCAGTCACATTTTTAGAGGGCGATACAAAAACCTGGCGCCGTATTTTTTATTGACCGACTAACCGATCACCTTGGTCAGGTTCGGCAAAATCAACAACAGCGTAGTGGCGAAAAGAATGAGCCCGGCTTGACGTACTTTTGATTGTTTGAACATGGCTTGACCGCCTTTATTGTTATTTCCTGATGCCTGCCTGCATTTCTCCATGACGGCAGAGCGTTGCACTTCCTGTTTGACGAGCGCCTCGGCAAAACCCGACGACAACTTCGTACAAGTTCACCTTAGAGGCCGCGTCACGCTTGCTTTAGATCCATTTCGTATGGGCTTGGCATAAATTGCTCCTAAAAAGGCATGAGGCCTATTGCCAGCTTCTTGGGCGCCCGTTTGCTAGACAGCTTGCTGTCCTGAATCGGTTAATCCGCTGATTGCCTACCGTCCGTCTGAGCGTGACCGTCAACGTCTGTGAGCACTGCGGTCATTGAATCCCGGGCTGCTCGGCCTAAGGTGGAGACTCTGAATTTACTCCCCTGCCCAGGTTCGAGAACGTCATGACCCAAGCTTTTATTTTCGACGCGTTACGCACGCCCCGCGGGAAAGGCAAGGCCAATGGCGCCTTGCACAGCGTCAAACCGGTGAACCTGGTAGCCGGGCTGCTCACCGCGCTGCAACGGCGCACGTCTCTCGATACCAGTCAGGTCGACGATGTGGTGCTTGGTTGCGTGACGCCCGTCGGCGATCAAGGCTCCGACATTGCCAAAGCCGCGACCCAGGTGGCGGATTGGGACGTCAGCGTGGCGGGTTTGCAGATCAACCGCTTCTGCGCCTCGGGGTTGGAGGCGGTGAACCTCGGCGCAATGAAAGTGCGTTCCGGCTTCGAAGACCTGGTGGTGGTCGGCGGCGTCGAGTCCATGTCCCGCGTGCCGATGGGCAGCGATGGTGGCGCTTGGGCACACGACCCGGAAACCAGTTTTCACAGCCATTTCGCCCCTCAAGGCGTGGGCGCTGACCTGATCGCCACGCTGGAAGGCTTCAGCCGTCAGGACGTCGATGCCTATGCGCTGCACTCTCAGCAAAAGGCTGCGCGGGCGAGGGCCGACGGTTCGTTCAACAAATCGTTGGTGCCGGTGCAGGATCAGAACGGCATCATCCTGCTCGATCACGATGAATTCATCCGCGCCGGATCGACCCTGGAAGGCTTGGGCCAGCTCAAGCCTAGCTTCGAGATGATCGGGCAAATGGGCTTCGATGCCACGGCACTTCGGGTCTACAGCCATGTCGAGCGGATCGACCACGTGCACACGGCGGGTAACAGTTCCGGGATCGTCGATGGCGCCGCGCTGATGCTGATCGGCTCCGAGGCCAAGGGCCGCGCGCTGGATTTGCAGCCGCGGGCGCGAATCGTCGCCACCGCCGTCACCAGCACCGACCCGACCATCATGCTCACCGGCCCCGCGCCGGCCACCCGCAAGGCTCTGGCCAAGGCCGGGTTGCGGGTTGAAGACATCGACCTGTTCGAGGTCAACGAAGCGTTTGCCTCGGTAGTGCTGAAATTCATCAAGGACATGGCAATCGATCCGGACAAGGTCAACGTCAACGGCGGCTCCATCGCCATGGGCCACCCGCTGGGCGCCACCGGCTGCGCGATCCTCGGCACGCTGCTCGATGAACTGGAAACCCGGCGCCTGCGCTATGGCCTCGCGACGCTGTGTGTCGGCGGCGGCATGGGCATCGCCACCATCATCGAACGCCTCTGAGCCCCGACCGACTTCAAGGAAACCCTTTCATGACCGAAGCCATCCGTTACGAAAAAGGTCAGGACCAGATCGTCGTCCTGACCATCGACATGCCGGGCCAGAGCGCCAACACCATGAACGCGGACTACCGCGAAGCCATGGCCGCGTGTGTCGCCCGACTGGTTGCCGACAAAGACACTATCGCCGGCGTGATCATCACCTCGGCCAAGAAAACCTTCCTCGCCGGCGGGGACCTCAACGAACTGATCAAGGTCGGCAAGCCCGAAGCCAAAGCCTTTTACGACATGGTGCTGACACTCAAAGGGCAACTGCGCACCCTTGAGACTCTCGGTAAACCGGTGGTCGCCGCGATCAACGGCGCAGCGTTGGGTGGCGGTTGGGAAATCTGCCTGGCGTGCCATCACCGGGTTGCGCTGGACGATTCTTCGGTGCAACTCGGCCTGCCGGAAGTGACCCTCGGCCTGCTGCCGGGCGGCGGCGGGGTGGTGCGCATGGTGCGAATGCTCGGTATTGAAAAAGCCTTGCCCTATCTGCTCGAAGGCAAGAAAGTCCGGCCGCAGCAGGCGTTGCGGGCAGGTTTGATTGATGAGTTGGCAGCGGATCGTGATGAATTGCTGGCCAAGGCGCGTGCCTGGATTATTGCCCATCCTGCGGCTGTGCAGCGTTGGGACGTGAAGGGTTACCAGATTCCTGGGGGGACGCCGTCGAACCCGAAAGTCGCGCAAATGCTGGCCATCGCGCCGTCGATCCTGCGCAGCAAAACCCAGGGCTGCCTGCCCGCGCCAGAGAAGATTCTCTGCGCCGCGGTGGAAGGTGCTCAGGTGGATTTCGACACCGCGCACTTGATCGAAACCCGTTACTTCACCGAATTGACCACCGGCCAAGTGTCAAAAAACCTGATTGGCACGTTCTGGTTCCAGCTCAACGAAATCAATGCCGGTGGCTCGCGGCCCCAAGGCTTTGCGCCCTACGTGACGCGTCGCGTGGGTGTGCTGGGTGCCGGCATGATGGGCGCCGGAATCGCCTTTGTCAGCGCATCGGCCGGCATCGAGGTGGTGCTCAAGGACATCAATCTTGGGGCCGCACAGAAGGGCAAGGCTCATTCGGCAGCGCTGCTGGACAAGAAGGTTGCGCGTGGCCAATTGAATGCCGATCAACGCGATGCAACGCTGGCGCGAATTCACCCCACTGAAAGCGACGCTGACCTGGCCGGTTGTGATCTGATCATTGAAGCGGTGTTTGAAGATCGCGATTTGAAAGCCAGCGTCTCTTCGGCGGCGCAAAAGATCGTTGGCCCGGAGGCGGTGATTGCATCCAACACGTCGACCTTGCCCATCAGCGGCCTCGCGACTGCGGTGCCGGATCAGAGCAAGTTCATCGGCCTGCATTTCTTCAGCCCCGTGGAGAAAATGCCCTTGGTAGAAATCATCAAAGGCACCCACACCAGCGACGAAACCCTGGCGCGCGGGTTCGATTTCGTACAGCAAATCAAGAAAACACCGATTGTGGTCAACGACAGCCGTGGTTTCTTCACCTCGCGGGTGTTCGGCACCTTCACCAACGAAGGCATCGCCATGCTGGGCGAAGGCGTCAGCGCGCCGATGATCGAGACCGAAGCGCGCAAGGCCGGCATGCCGATCGGACCTCTGGCGATCTCCGACGAAGTTTCCCTCAGCCTGATGAGCCATATCCGCCAGCAAACCGCCAAAGACCTGCAAGCAGAAGGGAAACCGCTGATTGAGCACCCGGCATTCGCCGTGATTGACTTGCTGCTCAAGGAATACAAGCGTCCGGGCAAGGCTGCTGGCGGAGGGTTCTACGATTATCCGGCCCGTGGGCAGAAACATCTGTGGCCAGAGCTGAAAAACCTTTTCGAGAAGGCTAACGGGCAGATTTCGCCGAAAGACGTGCGTGATCGGCTGCTGTTCGTGCAAGCCATCGAAACCGTGCGCTGTGTGGAGGAGGGGGTATTGACCTCGACGGCGGACGCCAATGTCGGCTCGATCTTCGGCATCGGCTTCGCCGCCTGGACTGGCGGTGCGCTGCAGTTCATCAACCAATACGGCGTGAAAGATTTCGTCGCCCGCGCCCAGTACCTGGCGGAGCAGTATGGCGAGCGATTCGCGCCCCCTGCGCTATTGCTGGAGAAAGCGGCCAAAGGGGAGGCGTTCTAGGGGACGGATGACGCATTCCGGGGCTTGCCTTGCCACTGTGTTTCAAGGCAGGCTCTGGGGTGTGCATTATTCCCATCACGTGTCAGGTATTTTTTATGTCGTTACGCATCTGCATTCTGGAAACCGACATCCTGCGTCCGGAACTGGTCGATCAATATCAGGGTTACGGGCAGATGTTCCAGCGTCTGTTTTCGCAGCAACCCATCGCTGCCGAGTTCACCGTGTACAACGTGATGCAGGGCGAGTATCCCAGCGATGATCTGACCTTCGATGCCTACCTGGTCACCGGCAGCAAGGCCGATTCCTTCGGCACCGACCCGTGGATTGAAACCCTCAAGGCTTACCTGCTGACCCGCTACGAGCGCGGCGACAAACTGCTGGGCGTGTGCTTCGGCCATCAACTGCTGGCGCTGCTGCTGGGCGGCAAGAGCGAACGCGCGACCCAAGGCTGGGGCGTCGGCACCCACAAGTACAAACTCGCCGCCAAGGCGCCGTGGATGAACCCGGTGAGGGAAGAACTGACCTTGTTGATCAGCCATCAGGATCAGGTCACCGCGCTACCGGAAAACGCCACGGTCATCGCTTCCAGCGATTTCTGCCCATTTGCCGCGTACCACATCAACGATCAGGTGCTGTGCTTCCAGGGGCATCCGGAGTTCATTCACGATTACTCGCGTGCCTTGTTGGATATTCGTCAGGAAGCGTTGGGCGAGCAGATTTACTCGAAAGGGATGGCGAGCCTAGAGCATGACCATCACGGCACAACTGTTGCGGAGTGGATGATGCGGTTTGTTGCGCACAAGCCTGCATCCGGGTCGATTTAAAGGGCTGACAAAGAACCTGTGGCGAGGGAGCTTGCTCCCGTTGGACTGCGCAGCAGTCCCCTCTTTTTTGGGCCGCTACGCGACCCAGCGGGAGCAAGCTCCCTCGCCACAACGCTTGTCACAACCACCCGGATTTTTTGAAGCTCGCCCATAAACCCACACAACCGACCGCAATAAACCCCAACACCCCGAAATACCCGTAATGCCAACTCAACTCCGGCATGTTCTGGAAGTTCATCCCGTAAATCCCCGCCACCGCCGTCGGGAACGCCAGAATCGCCGCCCACGCCGCAAACTTGCGCTGCACCACGCTTTGGCGTGACGCCTCAAGCAATACCCCGACTTCGATGGTCTGGCTGGCAATGTCCGCCAGGGTCGTCAGGTCTTCCATCTGCCGCGTCACGTGGATCTGCACATCGCGAAAGTACGGGCGCATGTTCTTGTCGATGAACGGGAAGTTGAGCTTTTGCAGTTCCTCGCCAATTTCTACCATCGGCGCCGCATAACGACGCAAACGCAAAACATCCCGGCGCAGACTATGGAGTTTTTGAATGTCGCGCTCGTTCAGGGAACCGCACATGACGTTGCGTTCCAGCTCATCGATCTCTGCGTGGATCGCCTCGCCCATTGGCTGGTAGTTTTCGATCACGAAGTCGAGGATGGCATAGAGTACGAAATCTTCCCCGTGCTCCAGCAACAGCGGACGCGCCTCACAGCGCTGTCGGACATAGGCGTAGGAAGCGGAGTGGCCGTTGCGTGCGGTAATGATGTAACCGTTGCCGGCAAAGATATGCGTTTCGATGAACTGCAGTTTGCCTTCATGGCGGATCGGCGAATACGTGACGATGAACAGCGCGTCGCCGAAGGTTTCCAGTTTTGGTCGACTGTGTTTTTCCAAGGCGTCTTCGATGGCCAGTTCGTGCAGGTTGAACTGGCGTTGCAGATTGAAAAGTTCTTGAGCGTTGGGCTCTTCAAGGCCGATCCAGACAAAGTGGCCAGGCTTTGCAGCCCAGGCAGCGCCTTCGTCGAGGGTGATATTGGTGACTTTCTTACCGGCGCTATAAACCGCAGCAGCAACAACTCTACCCATGATAGTGATTCACTTCTTATTGGCAGCTTTCAATTAGCAATGATTGCAGTGGCAGGCAGTCTCCAGCTTAGCCCTGTCTGCTGTTTGAGAGTCAGTGAAATCTGTTGAGTTCGCAGGCAAAAGCTCGCAGGCAAAAGAAAACCCGCACCAGGCGGGTTTCTTTTAAGCGGCTTGCAGTTGCCGATCCATCGAAGCGATGCACTCGCGCATCTGCTCGCGGCACTGAGCAATCAGCAGCGGCATATCGTCCAGGCTCAATCCAGCCGTAGGAATCGCCGGTAACGAGCGGATCAGAATCTTCCCACTGCGCCAACGGTTCAATCGCATGTGTTTAACGTAACTGCTGACACACACCGGAACTATCGGCACCCCGGCGGCAATGGCCATCTGAAAGGCGCCTTTCTTGAACGGCAGCAACTCTTCACCCAGGTTGCGCGTGCCTTCCGGGAAGACCCAGATCGAAGTGTCTTCATTCTGCAGCGTGTGAGTCGTGGTCAGCATCGACTGGCGCGCTTTCTGCGCATTGCCGCGATCGATCAGCACATTGCCCGCCAGCCAGAACAACTGACCGAACAGCGGCACCCACTTCAGACTCTTCTTGCCGATACATACGGTGCGGCGGGGCACCACGTTACCGAACACAAACAGATCGTAGTTGGACTGGTGGTTGGCGATGATCACGCAGCTGTCGGGCTTATCCAGCAGCGGTCCGACCTCGGCCTTCACCCGCAAACGCAAAATGCACATCGCCGGCCATGCATAAAGGCGCGCGCACAATCGGCTGTTGTCCGGGTTGAACGGTCGGCACAGGCCGAGAATTACCCCAAGCACACCGGCCAGAATAAAGTGCAGGCCCATCAATAACATACGAAACACAAACAACATTTACAGGCCCCACCGGGACAAAAGGTGGCGCAGTGTACGGATGTGCACTGTTTTCGGCAATTGCCACTATAGAGGTAGGAGATAGGCGATGTTTGAGCGCATGTTTCCGACTTATGGGGCAGATGCGATCTAGAGCGGTTGTCGGCTTTTCAACGGAGCACGTAAGAAAAAGCCCGACACGACGGTCGGGCTTTTCCGTGCAGCACGTTTGGGTTTAAACCGAAAAATCCTGATCCAGGATAATCGCGTTGTCCAGCCTCTCCAGCAGCGCCTTGCGCACTTTTAGCTTGGTGTTCTTGTGAGCGATCATGTTGATCTTCTTCAACTGACGAGCTGCCGCCAGCGCCGCGCCTTGCAGCTCTTCGGCCGATACCACCAGGTCAAAGAACCCGGCATCCACGGCACTTTGCGGATTAAACATCTCAGCGTTGATCACCGCGCGGTGGAACGCCGACTTGCGCAGACGATCACGCGCCAGCTCGATACCGGCGTGGTGCATGGTCATGCCGATCTGCACTTCGTTTAAACCAATGGTGAACGGGCCGTCGACACCAATGCGGTAATCCACCGACAACAGCAGGAACGCGCCCTTGGCCACCGCATGCCCAGGGCACGCGACGATCACCGGGAACGGGTGCGACAACAGACGACGAGCCAGGGTCGAACCGGCAGTCACCAGCGCCACGGCTTCTTTAGGGCCGGAGGTCATCACCTTCAAGTCATAACCGCCCGACAGCATCCCCGGCGTACCGGTAATGATCACCACCGCACGATCAGTCACCGCCTGATCCAGCGCAGCGTTAAACGCAGCAATCACGTCCGGAGAGATGGCATTGACCTTGCCATTGCTCAAGGTCAGGGTCGCGATACCGTCTTCGAGATGGTAGGAAATCAACTCACTCATGACGCTATTCCTTTCAATAAAGTAGCGCAGACGTTACCCACCGCCGCAGGCCAGGTAAAGCGCCATGACTGACCGCCCAGTCACCCTTTCCCCGCCCGGCAAGCGTGGCCCGCCACGCCAACCGCGCATTCCCCTCTATATAGAGGAAGTCGCGAAGCCGGAGATTGGCGGGTTTGCCATGGACTGGAACCTGCTCGAACGACTGAAACGCTAAGCGCATGAAAATTCTGCAAAAAAAGTTTGCCATCGGAAAAGCTTTCGACTACATTAGCGCGCCTCGACAGACAGAACTTGTTTGACGAGATACGGTGAAGTGTCCGAGTGGCTTAAGGAGCACGCCTGGAAAGTGTGTATACAAGAAATTGTATCGAGAGTTCGAATCTCTCCTTCACCGCCAAATTCTGCAAACACAAACCCCTGATTTTCCTAGAGAAAGTCGGGGGTTTGTGGTTTTTTGCGTCTGAAAAATGCCCATATGGGACTGATATGGGACTGGAGCGTCTTTTTCTGGCTTAAAAGATGCGAGCCGCATCTCGTTGATCGCTGTGCCTAAAATCAGCATTTAGTACACTCAATCCACGGAACCGACGACTGCCGCCGGCCAACTGAAAGGAATACCCTATGACTTGGTTCGGCTTCGTCGGCAATTTGCTCGCCGTTGCGCTTATTGAGTACGTAGCGTTTGGCGCCTATGGCGAATTTAACGTGATGCGCTGGTCGCTCGGCATCTGGCTCTGTTATGCCGCCACGCTCGCCATGTTTGTGGCATACCTGCTACCTGAAGTTCTGGAAGCCCGGCGCAAGGCCAGGACGCGTGATGCATAACGCCCATTGATCGGACCGGGAAAACCCTATATCTAACCGGACAAACTTTCCCCGGAAAGGAACCCCGCCATGCCGATGATCGACAGTGACAAACTCAAGCCTGCCAGTGATGCTGTTCTGGCGGCGAAACAGATCTGGCTCGCCACGAGTGATGTGCTGCGCGAGCTGCGCGAGCGCGACCCGAAGAACGAACACCAACTGATGCTGGCCCAGGCACGGGCAGAGACGGCCCGCGTACGTTTCGAGACATTGGCCGGCAAACTGGTCGCCCTGGTGCAAACCCTGATCGAGCAGGCCGAGCGCGAAGGGTAGCCCGCCGCGTTACCCATAACGGCGTTTATGGTAAATCCGGCGAGGGATCTATCCTAGCTGTAGCTGGCGAGCGCTCATCCAAAGACTGTTTCCGGGTAGTGTCATATATGAAGAATTCTAATCAGTGTTTGCAATTAAAATAATTGCCGACACGAGTGTGATTTTAAAAAAACATAGAGGGAAGTTATGGAGTTTTTTAAAGAATTAATGCCATTTATTAAGCCTTTATTAATGATAATTGAACATATAAAAAAATACGATTACCTAAGAAAAGCTAAACCGATGACATTTACTATTGGGACAAAAACAAATGTCGGATCTACACTATTCACCACAGGCAGGGTGGTTTCTATTAACCTGCTCACAGTCATAGTTGAAGGGTACCAAGTAGATGATCCAGTAAGTACGAACGGTATCTTTAAAATAAGTTTACACAAGGTTTCCGGGATAAATCCAATCTAAGCTGTTAGTTTAAAAGAGGATTTTTAAATGGCGTTAAAACCATGCAAGGAATGCACAGCGATGGTCAGCCCAAAGGCAACATTCTGTGCAAAATGCGGCGTACCGAAACCAGTTGCCGCGAAAAAGCACACTTGGGCGCTAGTTCTTCTTGGCATCATCGTGTTCTTCGTTTGGCTTGCTCCTAAAAACAAAGAGCCAAGCGTTGCCGTGACCGCGCCGAGGCAAACGAAGGTTTCTGTCGAAGCATTTCCACGCTGCCTTGCCACACGAGCGGAGGCCGGTGGCTACGTTTCCTCGGACGGCGGAAAGTCGGCCCTGCGCTTAACAGGAGATTGCGAAGAAGAGTGGAATTCTTGGATTGACCTCTGTATGGCGAACGGCAGAACGGATAGCAATTGCACGGTGACAGCCGGACTCATGGCTCAAGCCGCCATCAAACTTGTCGAATCAGGCCTAGTGCCCGACAAAGCAAAGCCAGCCTCCGTTCCATTCGACGTTTCTTTCGAAGTTGTCATGGATTTTAACGACCGAAAACCGCTTGTCAGGGTCAGAACAAACCTTCCTGAAAATACAATATTCATGAGCGGTATTTCCAGTCCTACCCACGAGGGTGGGACTGGATATTTAAGCCAAGCTAAAGGGGTCGTTTCCCCTACCGGTTTGGTTGAATTTGGCCCGTTTACCAACCACGGGGAAGCGTTACGACCGGGAAAGTACCGCATGACGATTGAAACCCTCATGGCTGCCATTCAGCCAGAAAATGTTAGGACTGTCTTTGGTCAAAACGGCGAAAACCTAACAGGAAACAAGGTTTCAAAATTGCTCATCGGTTCAGAAAAAGGCGTTTCGCAAGCCTTTGTTTTCAAAGTGCATCAGGACGGTACGATTACCGTACAGTAACGGATCAAAGAGGAGGCGATTCAGAAAACGGAATTTAAAGCACGGTAAGGAATGCTCAATGCAGCAACAGGGCGTGGTTCCGGTGCGCTCTCGACGTGAGTTGCAGCGTACCTGGGCAAGCTTGTCGGCCGTGGGGCGCTTTGCCGAGACCGTGGGCATCAGTGGATTTAGTGTGGAGCTGTAACCGGTGACAGCTTTAAGGCCAGTTGCAACATCCCCACCACATCCGGTCCGTCCTCATTGATCCACGTCCCATAGTGCTGGCGGATCATGTTTCCGTTGGTATGCCCCATCTGTTCGGCGATCCAGTCGATCGACGCGACACCGGTGGTCAGCAACTGGCTGGCGTACGTGTGCCGGCATTGACCAGGTCCACGGTAACGAACCCCAGCCGCAAGCAAGTGAGCCTTGAAGAACCGGTCTCGTACCACGAAGTCGTTGACATGTGGCAGGCCACTTTTCGTATTCAGGAAGACGAAGTGCAGTTTGTGCTGCCGTACCGTCTTGTTGTCCCGCTCGACGATATCAACGGTTTCCGCTTTCCTTTTCCGGTTGAGCGCATCGATCTTCTGCAGTGCATCCCAAGCGGGTGCAAGTAGCCGAACCCTACGCGTCGATCGCCGGGTTTTCGTCACCCGGTAAGCCCCACGCACCTTGGACCTGCGGAAGGTCACTGTGCCTTGCTCCAAGTCGACATCCTCCCAGGCTAGAGCGATTGTCTCGGATACCCGGGGCCCAGCCCACATCATGAACTGCACCATCAACAGCTCTTGCGTGCGGTTGGTCGGGGTTTCGAGGATCTGTTTGATTTCTGCCCGGGTGAACGGGTCCGGCGCCTCGGGATCTGGCAGGCGCACCATCAAGCCCTCGGTCGGGTCGTGCGCGACTTTCATCCGGGTGCGGTACAGCCTGAACACCTGCCGCACGTTGCTGATGATGTCGCGGATGGTCTTGTTCTTGAGCGTTTTCGACAGGGTGCCCTGGATCCACTCCTGCAGGTCCAGGTGATCGATCTTATTGATCTGTACCTTCCCCCAGCGCGGCCGCACATGAACCTCTGCCTTGTTTGCATAGCCTCGATAGCTCGAGGCGGCCACGCTGTTGGCCTTGATCTTTAACCACAGGTCCAGGTAGTGACCGAAGGTGTTTTCGACCAGCTTGGCCGAGTTGGGGAAGTGCCGCGCGTAATCAAAGGTGCCGGTCTGGATCTCGTACTCGATGATGTCGACCAGGCGCCTGGCCTGGGCCACGATGGCCGGCGTATTGCCTCCCGGGATTGCTTCCCGGCACTTTTCCCCATTGTGTTGAAAATAGATTCTCACGGAATTACCGCGAGCTTCGACCCCACTCATGTAAACCCCTAACGCTGTGCTTGTGTATCGACAGTCTGACGATCGGAAACAAAAAGGCCCGTTTCCGGGCCAAGTATCTGGAAGCGCATCTTCTGGTGGACGCGGCTTATGGCTTGGGCTTGTGGTTGCGCAGATGGGCATTCTGCTGCTTGCGCCGCCGGCTGCATTTCAGATGGTTGCCCTGGGCGCGCCACTTGCCGCATTGGTCGCAAACGCTGGTGTAATCAATGTTCCAGGGAAAGCGCCGTACTGGTGTTACTGCGGGGGTATTAAACATTGCGTGATTCACCCCGGGTTGCGGGGTTGGCGAGCAGTTGGGTCACCACGGCGGCATCCGTTTCGCTCAGTTCACCCAGTGTGCTAGCCATCTGGCTGAGGCTTTCGAGGCGCGTTCGTGATTCAGGGGTTTTGTGCACCAGGTAGCCAATGACGGCCGCGCCGATAATCGCGGTGGCCACTAGGTGTCGTGCCGGTGTGGTAGCCTTCGTGCCGCTGCTGCTTTGGTTCTGTGCTTGCATGGTATAGCCCTCAGTGGTGGTTAGGTGTCGGGGAGGTGCAACTCCTCGGCACTGCTTCTTTTACGGTCAGTCCTTACGGGCCAGGTGGATCACCAGGCCGTCAAAATCCGGCTCATGTTCAACACATGATTGCCATTCCAGAACCCTCAAAATCTGTTGCCCGCTGCAGTCGTCCACCAGGATTTCGCGCTGGCCACCTGCTGCCCGGACTTCCAGGATCTCCAGCAAGCCATCCTCCCCATAAGCACCGGCCTGAATGATCGGCGCGCTTTGTCCTGTGAAGTCCAAACGGTCCTGCACTGATTGGAGCTTGCTTGTTTTGCCGTCGCCGGCATTGCCCATAAACACTTGGATCTGCATCGGTCTTGCTCTCCTTTACGCTTTGAAAGTCCAGCACTTCACTGTCGTCGGCCGGGGTTGTGAACAGGGGTTGCGGTTGTTGAACGCGGCGCGTACGGCGCTGTGCACGGCCTTGTTGCTATCTAGGAACTTGCGGGAACGGGACTCTTTGAGCAGATCGCGCAACGTGGCCACGTCGGCCAGCTTCTGTTTGTGTTCGGCGGCGCGCTCGCAGAATTCGTTGAGGTTGATGGCGATCACGGTCGGATCACTGCTGTGGTCAACCACCGGATCCTCACTCAAGGATTCGAGGTAGTCGTAGACCTCCCAAAACTCGGCAACGGCCGCATGGTCGGAGCTGATTGAGGCTTGGCGCTCGATGGCCATCCGTACGATCTGGCGCTGGGTGGCGGCGACTTGGGGATCACTCAGTTTCAGGACCAAGCGAAGGCCGTCCAGTAGCGAGAGCAATTGAGCGTGGTTCTTGCTGATGCGCTCCACACGGATGTAGCCGCGAAGGTCATAACCGCAACTGCTGCAGTTGCCCTGGTCGCTGATGTAGGCCGTGCTGCAGGCAAAGCAATGGGTGTGCAGACGGCGCAGCTTCGCCTCGTGTTCGGGCATCCGCTGGGCGAACAGATCAAGCACCGCGGATTCTTTACCCACGGCACGCAACAGGAAGTGGCTGAGGGTGCCGCCCTCCAACGCGTTCAACTGATCCGCTGCAGCACGGCTTTCCGGTGTGACGATCGGGCGCACAAAGTGCAGTTTTACGATGCGCGTCATGATCGCTTCGTGGGCGACCACGGCCGCGTTCTGACTGATAGCGATCGTTCCCCTGAATGGGGGTTCGTACGTCTCGTTGCCTGCTGTTTTGACGCCCTTTGTAGCCAGAGTGCCGCCGCCGTAGAAGTCTTTCAGCTCATCCCATTCGAAGGTCTTAGCGTGTGCACGATCGTCGCCGTGGCGATCGGCTTCCAGAAACACGACCGGCATGCCGGAGACTTGTCCCATCAGGCGAGAGCGCCCGGCCTTGGTGGATTTCATCGGGTCGAAGCCTTCATAGCCTTCGCGGCCGAGTAGTTTCCACAGCAGGTTCAACAGGGTTGTTTTGCCGGCGCCCGCCTCACCGGTGGCTTCCAGGAAAGGAAATGACTGGTAGCGAGCCCGGATCTGTTCACAAAACAGCGAGCCAAAAAAGAACACCAAGGCAACGAAGCCTTGGGCGCCGAAGCAGGTCCACAGCAGCTGCACCCACTTCTCGTCAAAACCCTTTGCTTCGCGCTGCAGCTTGATGGGCACGCCTTTCTGCAGGGTTTTCAGGCGCAGCTTGCCGAACTCGAAATAGTCTTCACTGTTGACCTTGTAGGTAGTGCCGTCCTTGATCGCGATATCGCCGTAGACGTAGCAGGCGTACTCCTTGCTGTAACCGACGTAGTCGATCGTCGAAACTGTTTTGATGCCGAACAGCTGGTCTTTCATGAGCTTGTCGAGCTGCTGGCCACTGCCGGTAAACATGGCGCCTGCCGCCATGCCGAGCAGCCGCTTTTTGAATTCGCTCGCGGCCGACAGTTGGCCGCTGGTGAAGGTGTTTTTCACGCTTTCGGAGTCGTGAGGGAAGTCCACGCGCAGGTAGTACCAGGACTCGTCCGTTACCTCGTTGCGCTGGAAATACAAGGCTTGCGGGTAGCAGTTAGCAATCTCCACGACGCTGCCGGACTGCTGCAGCGCCTTTTCGCGCTGTTGTGCCTGATTGAGCAACTGGTCGTCGTGGTTTTCGCTGTCCTCGATGTCGGACATGGCCCGGTTGAATTTCTCCATGTCCAACTTGAACCAATACAGGCGACTCCCAAAGCCCAGGTGAAATTCCCCACGCTTGTTCCAGTCGTACATGAGCAGGGCTTTTTCCGCAGCGCTCTCTGCCAGCAGCAAGGCTCCCTGGTGGCGGGCTTGTTTGAGGTCGGTAGCGATCTGTTCGGCACGCTTGGTGTCGTCCTGGATGAAGCTCCAGCGCTGATGAAGATCGTTCCAATCAGCCTTACGGCCATCGCGTTGCGGGATCTGCGCTGACTCACAGACGAAGCCCAGGGCACGGGCTTCGCGTACCCAGCGCCGGGTATACGCGTTGGCGCTCGGCTCGTTATCAAGCGCCCATACCAACTTGGGCAGCTTCCCTCCCTCGCGGGTTTTAACCAATGCCTTGAGCGAGTCCCCAGGAAACGCGTTAGACGACATGGCTGATACGGCCGCGATGTCGTTGTGCACCAGGGCGATGGCGTCGAAGATCCCTTCAACGATCCAGATTTCCTTGGCTTCAAGAAGGTCGACGCAAGGCGGGCACCACCAGACTCCGCGATAACTGTCCTTGGATTTGAAGCGGGCCTTCATCTTGCCGAAACGGTGCGGCTGATCGATCAGCCGTTCCCACCAGCCGCCTTTTTCCAAGGCAAAGCGCACAGTGGCGCTGCCGGCGTTGTGTTCAGCGGAGTAGAAACTTTCCTGAGTGAACCAACCCTGGATCAGCTCAAACCGAAAGCCTCGTGCGAACTCCAGGTAGGCACGCGCAGTGGCGTTGGGGTGCTGGTCTGTAGCCGGCGCACGCTTGCTCCAGTCTTCAAACAGATCGTCGTACAGCTCTTTAACGTGCAGGGTGTGGCCACATTTTTCAGGGCGACCACAGATCACCATCCATGGTGTATCGAACCGGGAATACAGCTCTTTCTTCTTGCACTTGGGGCAGGTGCCGCCGCGCATGTAGTCGGTGCCCGTGCGGTGCTTGAGCCCGAAGTCGGACTGAAGGCGTTGCAACACGTCGTGGCGAAGATCTTCTTTCATGGGGTTACTTCACTGCTTTGAGGCTGTGGGACAGGGCTGCCATAAGGCGTTTTTGCGCAGCCATCACCGGAATGTGGGCGAGAATTGCGCCGTGGCGCAGACCGTCCGCAACAAGGCGGAACTGATCGGCATACCAGTGTTCGTTGAGGCTCAAGCGATACTGTTCACGCAGGTTGGCCAGCAATGCTTCGGCCTCTGCGGGGGGCAGTTGAGTGGTGACAATTACGGCGTTTGCCATCGTTAAACCTCGATTTCGGGCGCAGCTCACCCAAACCCACGGAGGTGGGACAGGCGGTTTATTGGTTGGGAGTTACGGTGCGACTACGCGGAAACGACCGTTGTCCGGTGCGTTGAGAATGCGTTCGTAAATCAGACTGACCGGAACTGCCCAGGCATTGCCTGTGGCGGGGTCGATGATGACGGTGTGCGTCGACGTGCTGCTGACGATGTCCAGGCGCTGCCGATCTCGGACGGCGGACATATCGCTGCAGGCTAAATGCACCAGTTTTTCAGCAGTCTGTGTCAGCACGTCATAGTCGCTGACCAAGTGCTGCACGGCGCGGTCGAACAACTGTTGATCGTCGCCCAGGTGTTCGCAGTGGTGGCGTTCCAAGAACACAAGCGCTGCGGCTTTGAGTACGTCCTGATATTCCTGTCCTGCAGGCAACTGAGTCATTTGGATTTCCCCGCCTGCGACGCGTGCAGTTGGATGACGGCAAGAACCTCGGCGTGCCGGGCCGCCAGGTGCAAGGTGTCTGCATGGAGGATGGCTTCGGCCTCGGTGTCGTTGATGATTCCATCTTTCAATGCCTCGGCAATGAGGTGGTCAACGGTGCCCCTCT
Organism: Pseudomonas sp. FW305-20; assembly: GCF_058788075.1. NCBI lineage: Bacteria > Pseudomonadati > Pseudomonadota > Gammaproteobacteria > Pseudomonadales > Pseudomonadaceae > Pseudomonas > Pseudomonas sp. FW305-20. The sequence continues at coordinate 112,277 of NZ_JBYTAJ010000013.1, forward strand.
TAGCGGCGGCTTGGACGCATCGGGCATACATCTCGATGTTGTCCAGCGAGTCGGGCTCAGCTACAGGAACGAACATTCCGCTGTACATGGCCGCAATATATTCAGGTAAGAAAGTTGTACCTGCCTCGAGCTCGAGCTGATGGATCTGAGCGTCAGTCAACGGCCGACTGTTGTTGTTCTCGTAGGCGTGGTTATCAAACTTCTTGAGTGACAGGCCGATGTGAGCCGCCGCGCATTCGCGTCCGCCTGGGTAGGCGCAGATAACTGCGCTAACTACCTGACGCCGAGTCTTTAGAACTGTGCTTTTCATGTTCTGCTTTCTCCCTTGGCCCAGTGCCATTACTGTTCAATCACGCCGTCTTTGATCCCGAGCAACACGGCGGCGCGATGTGCCTCCCCACGGCGACCTTTGATCCGACCGTTCAATAGGTCGCTGACTAAATTTTTGTTCAGTCCGTGCTTTCGGCTGAATTCCGCAATGCTCACTCCTCTGCGATCCAGATCCGCACGGGCTTGCTCGGGCGTAACAGTGGCGGGCATAGTGTTCACTCTGTTCAATTGTGTTTGTTTGCGTTTGTCTGTGGTGATTCATGGTCAAAAAATTGATCAAGTCAACGGTGGTGAATAAAAAAATGCTCATAGCAGATCAAGTAGGTGAACGCCTGAGGGAAGAGCGCGAGCGCTTAGGGCTAAATCAAACAGAGTTTGGAGTGCTTCTTGGGGTAAGTCGGGGAACCCAAAAAAACTATGAACTGGGAGCTAGTTCGCTCGACCTTCGGTATGTGACGGCATTGGAAGAACGTGGTGTGGATGCAGCCTTCGTGTTGACAGGCCGCCGTTCTACGCCGCTCGGACAATTGTTTACGCCAGATGAAGAGAAATTGATTACGCAGTACAGAAGCATTACTCCGTTCGACCAAGAAGCGATTCGTCGTTTCCTGCAAGCCATGGCAGACGACGTCGCCCGCTCTCGGAATTAACTTGTAACAAAGCATGTGCGACATTGGTCACCCCCCCGTTCTAAAGCCATTCCCGCCCCGATAACGTCGATTCAGCAATGCACTTTATGGAGTAGTAAGCATTTTGGATCGCACGAACAACGAACGCGTCAGCGTTGGAATCCCGGAACTTGAATGGCTTGGCCTGACTCAGATTGAACATCGTCTTATCCGGCTATATCGCTTGTTGAGTGAGCAGGAGCAACTTCAACTGCGACGAATGTCAGAGGTGTTAGCAACCAACCCAGAAGAGCCCGCCGGCAGCTAATATCCTTTTCTATGCAACCGATCGCCGACAATTCCGAGTCGGCGGTTTGTGCATCACGCCACCGCTTGCGATCCCAGTTGCTCAAACAGCTCCCGCTGTTTCGCCCTGGGCAAGTCCCGCAAATGGTCGAACAACATCCTTTCGAATGACTGAGCCGATGGGCTCAACGTGTGCGAAAACGTCAGATTCGCGACCCAGGTGTGCCCGCACTTTGCGTCCAGGCACTGGCAGTACAGCTTCGCGAATTCCGTGGATAGCTTCTCTCGTGAAGCGATCCGTCCTCTGTGTCCGCATTTGCATTCAACTCGCATTGTGTCCCTCCCCAGGGCAGCCAATCGCCACTAGTTTGCCACAGTATGTAGTGTCAATCTCTTAGCTATGCACTGGATGCAGTGGAATCAACTGGCTCATATGCTTCTCTCCAGGTGAATCGCCTGTCTTCGCGTAACGAGTTGTTGACCTGGTTAAACAGCTGACAGATTGGTCGGATCTCGTTGCTGGTGTAGACCCGATCGATCTTTTCGATGTCGCCAAAGCCAGCGCTGTTTTCCGGAATGATGCCGGCCAACGCGGGGTTCATACGCCACGCGGCGATCACGTCGTTGCGGGTGATGTTCTTGACCTTCTCCAGCTCGTCCTTGGCCTGAAAGTCCCCCACCGGGATGATCTGAATCGCTTTCTCGGCGCCTCCCGGAATGTTCACGAACATCGATCGGAAGTTACCCACACCCTTGCTCGCGCTGATTTGATCGCGTAGGGACTCCTCGTCTTCCTCGGTCAGGTTCGGATCGTTGGTGTAGAAGATGTAACCGGCGTGCGCGCCGTTGCTGTAGTAGCGGCGGCGGAAGAGGGTAGCGGCCTCATTGAGTAACAGCGCCTGCATACCGCCCAGGTAGTCGGGCACGCCGTAAATGTTCTGCTCCACGTCGTAGTTCATGACGTGCTCGACTTCATGCTCTTCGAACTCCACCTCCTTGCCGTCCGGCAACAGCATCACAAACCCGCCACCAACCCTGACCCGCATATTGATTGCCGGTAGATGTTCCATTTCCAGTACTTGGCCGAAGGCGTTCCGGTTGCGTTGAAAGTACGCCTCGCCAAACACCATGAAATCCAAGCCGGCACGGCTCATGGTCTGAACCGAACAACCCTCGGAAGCGATGAACTCACGCAGCAGCAAGTTGCGCTTGAACCCGGGAATGGCGCCGTGGTGAGCGTTGGCGCGCAGCAGCTTGGCCAGGCCTTGGCGTGACACCGGCGGCGTGTAGGTCTTTCCGTCGTGGGTGGCGAACACGCCCAGGTAATGCCCGATGTTCTCGGTCAGGACCTGTTCCGGTGCACCGAATGAAAACGCCCGCATCGGACCTGGTGCTGGTTTTTGCGGCTGGTTTTTTACTGGTTTGCCCATGGGTACTTGGTCCGCTGAGTGTGTAGCGGCTGCGCCGCTGCTTGTTGGTGTTGAGGGGTTCGTGGGCCAGGGCATGCATGATCGCCCAGGCGATGTCGGCATGACCGGAGGCGTCGGTGCGCGATGCGCTGTAGGTGACTTGGCCACCACCGGTGGTTCCACGCTTGATCGTCAAGAACGCTTGAGCGATGTCGTTCCAGCCGGCGTCCCACTCGATGCGGCTGCCCTGAATCGTGTCCTGCGCCTTGAGCACCAGGGTGTTTTTGGTTTCCAGGCTGTAGTGAATCGAGGTCGCACGCGGGTAGAAATCGCGCACCAGGTCGAACACGCCGTAACCGATGCCGGTGGTGTCAATGCCGATGTGCTGCACGTTGAAGCGCTCGGTGAGCTTCTTGACCTGGTCTGCCTGGTACTTGAACGACTGCCCACGCCAGCTGTGTTTCTCCAGGATCCGGAACTTGCCGCCGTCTTCGAGCGGCGGGGCGATGACCACGCAGCTGGCGTCGTCGCGGGTGCGGCTCGGGTCGTAGCCAATCCACACCGGGCTGTTGCCGAATGGACGCGGGTCGTCCGGGTCGTAGTCGGTCCACAACGACAAGTCTGAGTAGCAGCGTTCCAGGTCGACCAGGGAGAAGGCGCTTTGTGTGCTGTCGATGAACTTGCACATGAACAGCTGCTGAAATTTGTCCTCGTCGTACTCCAGCTGCAGCTGCTCGAGGTCGAACAGATCGCAGCCGCCAGCGATGGCGTCAAGGATGGTGATGACCTTGCGCCATTGCCCGTCCGGGCACAACGAGCCAGCCGCGGCTTGGGCTTCGCTGGGCCACGGATCCTTGGCGTTTTTGCGCTTGCTGTTGCGGAATTTCTCGCCGGTCCAGAACGGGTAGGCCTGGTGGGAAACAGCGCTGGGCGTGGAAAAGTAAGTTTTCCGCCACTTCTTGTGGGTGGCCATGGCACTGGCGACGGTGTTCAGTTTTTCGAAGTCGCGGATCCAGAAATATTCGTCCACGTAGACGTGGCCATGGTGACCCTGGGCGGTGCTGCTGTTGGTGCTGAGAAAGCGCAGCTCTGCCCAGGGCTTACCGTCTTTGCTCAGCACAATCGGGTTTCCGGTCAGCTCCAGGCCAAACCATTCCTGAGCGAACGAGATGATGTAGCTGCGGAAAATCTCGGACTGGGCGCGGCTGGCCGACAGGAAAATCTGGTTGTCGCCGGTCAGCACGGCATCCATGAATGCTTCGCCGGCGAAGTAGTAGGTCAGGCCCACCTGGCGGCTTTTCAGGATGTTGCGGATCCGACTTGTCAGCGGGTTCTGTTTGGCGGCAAACAGTTCCTTCTGGTAGCCGTACATTTTGCTGATGAACTTGTCGAGAAAGTCCACTTCCGTCAGCTCGCCGACTTCGTTTTTGGCTTTCTTCTCGCGCTTCTTTCCACCCTTGTCACCACGATCGCCTTGGTCCCGACGCTCGCCGCGTTGTCCTTCTCGGCGATGACCATCGTCCGCCGGCAGATCTCCGATCGGCGCTGGCGCCGGTTTCACGGATTGCTTCAGCAGGCGATCGCGAACCGTGGTCAGTCGGTCGAGCTCGTCCAGATCGCCCTTGGTCAGCGACGTGGCTTTGTCTAGGAGGAGGGTGATTCTCCGGCCGACAGCGGTGAGCGGTTCTTCATCCGACAGCATGTCGTCCCACTCACCCTGGCGGATCCAGTAGTAAATGATTCGGATGTTGGGCAGGGACAATTGCGCCTGAATTTCACGCGGCTTGCAGCGGCGTAAATAGAGGCGTTTGGCGGCTTCTTTTAGTTCGGGGGCGTATGGCATGGCCGCAGTCTATGCGGCGAAAACGCTGGAAACGCGGGGTTAAAATCCGTGTTCAACCTAGATCAGCGATATAGGACCAAAGCAAAAGTGAACCGTTTGTTTGGTGGTCGGCCGGTGCCTATCGTGGCGGCTCAAATCACCGATTGAGCGCAGTTATCGCCCATGCCCCGTTCCCTTGTTTCGTTCTGGAAACGTGTCGCCACCAGCGGCCCGACCGTAGATGGCCGCGAGATCCTTCCCCAGGAACTGCGTGATATCGCTGAGACCTACAAACCGTCCTTGTACACGGCTGTGATCTGGTGCGACCACGAACGGTGGCCGGGCTCCCACGGCACCGTCTTCGCGGTGCGCCTAGTGGAAGAGGGCGACGATCTGGCCCCAGGGCAAATCGCCCTCGAGGCGCAGTTGAAGCCTAACAACAAATTGCTGTGGCTCAACGACCAGGGCGAGAAGCTTTTCACCAGCATCGAAATTACGCCCAACTTCGCGAACACCGGCAAAGCCTATCTGACCGGCCTGGGCGTTACCGATCAACCGGCCAGCCTGGGTACTCAGGAACTCTACTTTTCGAACAAGACCAGTAAGGCCGCGTATTTCGCCGCCTCCCTCGAGCTTGGTCCCCTACGCGATGACCAGCCACAAAGCGAATTGACCAAGCTCCTGGGCATGTTCACCGGGCTGTTCAAGCGCTTCGGTATCGAAGAAACCCCAGCAGACCCGCAAACCCCCACCGAGAGCAAACCCCCAATGGATGAAGCTACAGCCAAGGCTGTGAAGGCCCTGATCGAGCAATTGATGATTGTGGCCGCTGGCCTTCAAGTGTTGATCGAGCCGGTCGTCACCGAAGAAGAGCCGGACCAGGCGCCAATCGATGACGTACAAACTGCGGTCGATGCGATCGTCACTGCGGCCGAGGAAGAAAAGAACCTCAGTCGCCAAAAGTTCGGCAACCAGGCCGTTTTGGCTAGCCTGGCTCAACTGCAAAAGCAATTCGCTACGTTGGCGAATACCCCGCAAGGTCGCCAGCTGCCGCGCTCCACCGGCCCAGCCGACACCAAAAAACGGGTGTTGTGATATGAGCCAACAATCTCTGTCCAATCGTGCCTTGCTGCAGTATTCCGCTCTTTGCCTGGCCATCGCCGAGACTTACAGCGTCGACGTGACGCGTCAGTTCAACGTTGAGCCGAGCATCGCCCAGGAACTGAACGACAAGATCACCGAGCGCGCCGATTTCCTCGAGCGCATCAACGTCGTACCGGTCACTGAAATCAAGGGCCAAAAGGTCATGTTTGGTGTGAATGGTCCTGTGACCAGCCGCACCAACACCAAGACCACCGACCGCGAAGCCAAAGACGTTTCTGACCTCAACGGTCTGGGTTACGAGCTGTTTGCCACAGAGTCCGACGTGGGCTTGCCCTTCGCCAAGATCGACAGCTGGGCCAAGTTCCCGGACTTCGCCGATCGCTACTCGGCAGCGGTGCAAAAGCAGATTGCCCTCGATCGCATCATGATCGGCTGGCATGGCCTTGCTGCAGCACCCCAGACGAATCTGGCCACCAGTCCGATGCTGCAGGACGTCAACAAAGGTTGGCTGCAGCTGGCTCGCGAGCAGATTCCTGAGCAGGTCCTGCACGAAGGCGCGGTCGCTGGGAAAATCACCCTCGGCGCCGGCGGCGACTACGAAAACCTCGACGCCCTGGTGCACGACACCAAGCAAATGATCAGCTCCGTGTTCCGTGATGGCGGTGACCTGGTGGCGATCGTTGGCAGTGATCTGCTGGCGGCCGACAAGGCCAAGCTGTATTCCAGCCAGGCCGGTAAGCCCACTGAAAAAGAACGCATCGAAAGCGCCCAGGTCATTGCGACCTACGGCGGCCTGCCGACCTTCACCGTGCCGCACTTCCCGGTTAACGCCGTGGTCGTCACCAGCTGGGACAACCTGTCGATCTACTTCCAGGACAGCAGCTGGCGTCGTCACCTGCTCGAGAACCCGAAGCGCTCCCGCGTCGAGGATTACAACGGCCGGAACGAAGGCTACGTGATCGAGCAGCTGGAGAAATTCGCGGCCGCTGAAAACGTGGAGTTGATCTGATGAGCCTGGCACTGGCGCACAAGCGCCGTGTTCAAGCCGAAGGCCCAGCAGCTGCTGCGCGTGCCGGTGCCGAAGCGGTGGTGTATTCATCCGCCACCGCGCTGTCCAGCCCAGCCAACGCCAAGAAACACCTGAAGCTGATGGAAGACGCATTGGCACAGGACCTGGAACGCGTCAGCGCCATCAACAGCCGCGAACTGCGTCAGCAGCTCAAGCGTGACGAGCTGCTGCCCAAGTACCTGGACTACGTGCAGCGCTACCGCGATTCCGGATTGAGTTTTCCGAACTCGGTAGTGATGCAGGTCCTGGTCTGGCTGTTCGACACCGTGCAATTCGAAGCGGGTCTGGACCTGGCGAACTTCGCCATGGAGCAAAACCAGCCGATGCCTGAGCGCTTCAGGCGCGACGTGCCGACCTTTGTCGCGGATGCGGTGATCGAGTGGGCCGAGGCCGAGCAGAAGGCCGGACGCAGTCCAGAGCCGTATGTTTCCGACCTGTTGCCGCGTGTCGATGGCGAATGGCAGCTCACCGAGCAGATCCCGGCCAAGTACCACAAGTTGCTTGGGATCCGCGCCCTGGACGCCAGGGAGTGGACGAAGGCCATCACCCACTTTGAACGCGCCACTGAGCTGCACGCCGCCGTTGGTGTGGGCACGCGACTGGAAGGCGCTCGCAAGGCGTTGGCAAAAGAACTGGCTAACAAAGCCGCCGAATAACCCGACTACCCCCCCGGCGAGAAACTGTGGATGTGAGCCAACCATTTATGGCCCTGACTCGCTGAAACAGTTTTCCCGCCCCTATTCGAGTGCCCAGCAATGAGCTTTTCCGGGAAACCCACGACCTTTGTGGAACAGGCGATCGAGAACGACGGCTTTTGGCCAGACCTCTCCGTAGCCGAGTTCCAGAAGGGTTACCGCCTGCCGGCGGAGTACCTGGTAGACATGCTGGTCACTGATCTGACCACGGCGATGATCGAGGTCAATCGAGATCTCACCAAGCGCAAGGGTCAATGGCAAAACGTGGGTATCACCACCGTGGAATCTGCTGACCCTATGGTGCTGCCCGAGCGCACATTTCACACAGCGACGTACAAGCGCGCCGTGTATTGCCGGGCCAAGGCCAGTTTGCTAACTCAGTTCGCCACCGTGACCCGTCGTGAAAGCGCGGAAAACACCGGCAAAGAACTGCCTGAGCGTGGCGAGACCTTCCTCGAATTCAGCCAGCAGGCCGTTCGCTCGCTGCAAGGTCGCGGCCGTATCACAGCGGTGCTGCTATGACCAAACTTCAGGCGCTGACTGCCTACCTGCTGGAACGCCAGCTGGTAGCTCCTGAGCAGTTGGATAGCTGGACCGAGCAAGTCACCCTCGAGCTGGTATGGAAGCCCGACGTAGACGGCATGCACCTGGGCAACATGCGCTATCGCGCCGCGATCGTGCTGGAGCGCTTCGCCGACCATCCGGCACGGCTAATGGCCCTGATTGGCAGCTGGCTGGAAACCAACGATCCTGGTCGCGATCGGGACGAGTTGCCGGCACCGTTGTTTGCCATCGAGATGCTGGACAACGACCTGGCCGACGTGGAAATCACCCTGGAGTTCGTCGAGCCGCAATACCTGGCCGAAGACCCTGCCGGCGAGATCCAGGCCTTCGGCAAGACCTGGGCATTTGTGCCGTTTGACCTGTGGGTCGCTGAACGCGGCGAGGTGGCCACCCATGGCGGGGCGTAGCACTTTCGAACTCGATGCACGCGGTTACCTGGGCGTGCGCGAGCAACTGGCACTGCTCAGCCTGCCGCCACAACTGCGCCGACGCCTGCTGAACAACGTGACCAAACGTGTACGGACGATGAGCCGCAAGCGCGTGCGCGATCAGCAGAACCTGGACGGCTCGCCGTTCGAGGCGCGCAAGGGTTCGGCCAAGGGCAAGAAAAAGATGGAAGCCGGCTTGGCGAAGCTGATGGTGGTGACCCGTGTCAGTGCCGACGAAGCCGAACTGGGCTGGAAAAACGCGTTGACCCGCTGGGTCGCCGCACAGCAACACCATGGCGTCAGTGAACGGCGCACCGCTGCGCAGATGCGTCGCTGGAACAAAACACCACCTGGCCTGGCCGCCACCGACAAGCAGGCAAAGCGCCTGCGCCGGTTGGGCTTTCGTGTGCGCCAGGCGGGCAAAAAGACGCTGACCCGGCCGTCAGTGGCGTGGATTCAAGAGCATGTGAACTACGCCAAGGCGGGACTGCTGATCCGCATCCTGGACGACGAGCGAAGCGAGTCCACCGGCGCGCAGAGCTGGGAAATCACGCTTCCGAAACGCCAGTTCATCGGCGTCAACACCGACCGCGACACCAGCTTGCTGGTTAACCAGGTGTTGCAACAAATCCTACATTCACCCCGCTAACGAGGCACTGCATGGCACTCGGTCAAGTCACCGTCGACAATCTCAATCTGGGCCAGGGTGCCGTTACAGAGATTGAGCGTTACTTCCTTTTCATCGGCCCGGCCGGCAAGAACGTCGGCCAGTTCATCCCGCTGAACACCGACAGCGACCTGGACGCTTCACTGGGCGTTCCGGCCAGCGATCTAAAAGCCCAAATCACTGCTGCCCGTCTCAACGGTGGCCAGCGCTGGGCGTGTGTGGCCGCTCCGATCGGTAACGAGGGCAATTGGTCCGAGGCCTTGGAAAGAGCTCAACAGCAGGGCTTCTCGGTGGAGGCTGTGGTAATCACCAAACCGGTGACCACCGCCGTCGAGCTGTCGGCCATGCATGACGCGGCGATTGCCCTGAACAACACCTACGGCCGCCGCGTGTTCGTGATGGCGGCCGCTGTCGGCATCACCGCGCAACAGACCTGGGCGCAATACGTCACCGAGCAAAAAGCCCTGGTCGCTGACCTGGCGGCGCCGCGTGTCCTGCCGGTGCCGCAACTGCACGGCAATGACCTGGGCGTGTTGGCCGGCCGCTTGGCCAACGCGGCGGTCAGCATTGCCGACAGCCCGATGCGCGTGGCCACTGGTGCCGTGTTGGGTCTTGGTCCAGTGCCGATCGATGCCGACAAAATCCCGCTGCCATCGGCGGTGCGCAGTGAGCTGGACCGAGCGCGCTTCTCCGTGTCGCAGACCTACCCGGATTACCAGGGCGTGTACTGGGGCGACGGCAATATGCTCGACACCCCGGCGAGTGACTTTCAGGTCGTTGAACACCTGCGCATCACCGACAAGGCAGCACGCCTGATTCGTCCGCTGCTGATCCGTCGCGTGGCCGATCGCCGCTTGAACAGCACCCCCAACAGCATGGCAGTCAACACCAACCAACTGATGGCGCCGCTGCGTGCGATGGCCAAGTCCACCACGTTCAACGGCGAGGTGTTCCCCGGTGACATCGAGCCGCCGAAAGACGGTGCCCTGGTGCTGAGCTGGCTGAGCAAAACCAAGGTCGCGGCCTACATCAAGCTCAAACCCCTCAACTGCCCGAAAGACCTGACGGCGAACATTGCCCTTGATCTTTCCACCGACAAAACGGAGTAACGCCCCATGGCAAAAATTGGCGGCAAGAACTTCGACGTGAGCCTGGGCGACCTGTCGCTGCACGTCGAGAACTGCACCCTGGACATCACCGACAACTCGTCGGTGGCCCAAACCCGTGGCGTGCCGGATGGCTTCGTGGATGGCGATGTGGCGGCGGCCGGCGAATTCGAGCTGGACACCACCAACTTCAACCTGCTGATCGACGCGGCGCGATCGGCCGGCAGTTTTCGCGCCCTGAAACCCTTTGACGCGGTGTTCTTCGCCAAGGCCGGCGAGGACGAAGAACTGCGCGTGGAAGCGTTCGGTTGCAAGGTGAAGATTTCCAGTCTGCTGGGGATCGATCCGAAAGGCGGCGAGAAGAGCAAACACAAGGTGCCGTTCGACGTCACCAGTCCGGACTTTATCCACATCAACGGCGTGCCGTACTTAGACGCTGCTGAGATCGAGGGGCTGCGCTGATGGGGGATTGGTTCGAACAGGCCTCGGCGCTGGAACAGCTGGAGCGTGAACACGCAATCACGGCTCAGCGTGCGCGGCCGCGCCCCTCGGGGCCGAGCCGCATCCACTGCCTGGACTGCGAAGAGCCGATCCCCGAACGACGTCGAGCGCTGGGCGGCATTGTTCGCTGCACACCCTGTGAATCCCTTTCTGAGCAAGGAAAACGCCGATGACCAGCAGTCTGCGGCCAACGATCTTAGCCCCGGTGATTGACCCTGAACGTCTCGGTTTGCTGGAGCGTGACATGGCAGTGACGCAACACCGCCTGGGTCAGATGGAAAGGCGCCATGAGTCGGTGCCCACCCGCATCACCAAGCTGGAACAGCAGTTTGAACACATGTCCGGCCAGCTTTCGGAACTCAACGAGGGCCAGCAAAAACTGACGTCAGTCGTGTCGGAAATCGGCCGCAAAATTACCTGGGCGTTGGCGATCGCCAGCACCCTGTGGGCCATCCTTCAAATGTTCGGCCCGACGCTGTTGCGGGTACTGGTGCCATGAGCCTGCGTGGTCGGATTCAAGCCGGTGCGATCGCGCTGGCCAGTGCTTCGCTGCTGACGTTCCTGGGCACCTGGGAAGGCCAGGGGCAGAACACCGTTTACGCGGATAACCTGGCTCGTGGGCTGCCGACTGTGTGCAAGGGCATCACCCGTCACACCAGCCCGTATTCGGTGGTAGTCGGTGACTACTGGTCGGATGCTCGATGCGCTGAGGTGGAGCAGCTGGTGATCGGCAAAGGGCAGCTACAGCTCGCCGACTGCATCACCAATCAGCAGGTGGGCCAGAACACGTTCGATGCCCTGAGCAGTCACGCGCACAACGTCGGCGTGCCCAGCACCTGCGCCAGTCGAGCGGTGGGGCTGATCAACGCCGGCCGCGTTGCCGAAGGCTGCAAGGCCTTGGCCTGGGCACCGGATGGCAAGACGCCGGTGTGGGCTTTCGTCACCGATGCCCAGGGCCGCAAACAGTTCGTTAAAGGCCTGCACAACCGCCGGCTGGCCGAGATGGCGCTGTGCCTGAAATGACCTTTTCCCCGTCGCGCCTGGTGCTGTTTGTACTCCTGGCCAGCCTGCTCGCGTGGGTGGCGTTCGATCTGGTGACCGATCAGCGCAACGACGCCCGGCGCGAGCGCGACAGCGCGCAATCGGAAGCGAAAGGCCTGCGTGAAGCGGCCCGCATCAACGGCGAAATGCTCGCCGAGCGGGATGCGATCGACCTGAAAAACACCACGGAGTTGACCCATGTCCGCACTGAAAACCAAAACCTGCGCCTCGCTGTTGACGATGGCACTAAGCGGTTGCGGATCCGCGCCACCTGTCCCGCCTCAGTGCCCGCCACCACCGGCGCCGGCGGCTTGGCTGATGCAGGCACCGCCGAGCTCACAGCAGACGCTCGACCGGATTATTTCACCCTCCGAGATCAGATCGCCTTAAGTCGGCAAATGATTCTCGGCCTGCAGCAACACATCGTCAGGGTGTGCCAGCGATAACTGGTGCACCAGAACAACCAATGTCTCCAACCTCAACCTGAGATCTACCCCATGAACGAGCAAAACGCAGTAATCACCCTGGAAGTCGGCGAGCAGGAATTCACTTTCACCCTAACCCCGGCAGACGTCACCAAGTACTTCAACGCACTGACCCAGACCAACAAGGTCGCGCCGGGTAATAACCTGCTGATGACCACCGTCAAGCAGGAAGAACGCGCCACCCTGAAACCGCTGCTGGGTAACCCGGTGATGGTCATGCAACTCGCCGGAGCACTCCTCGAGGAGTACGGCCCGAAGGTTGAGGTGATCGTAAAAAAGCGCTCGGCCACGCTGAGCGCCTGACCGAAAACGGCCTGGGCCAGCTGATGGCCCTGACGAACCGCTGGCTGCCTGGAGCCGAGCCCACACCTGAGGTGATGGGCACGGCCAAGTGGCTGGAGGACGAATACTGGAGACGCATGGAGATGGCCGTGGCTAACGGCATCGCCCTTGCGCTGAACGGGTAACGACAGTGGCAGACCGTAGCGCCAGCCTGGCTTTCATCTTGAGCCTGACCGACGAGGTCACCGCGCCCCTGGGCAAAGTGAAAATGGGTTTTTCCGACCTTGCCGAGCAGAGCGAAAAGCACATCAAGTCGATTGGCCTGGGTCTGGGCGGTCTGACGGCGGCGGTGGTTGGGATCCAGCAGTCCATGGCGCCGGCACTGGAAGTCAATCGTGCCCTGGGCGACGTCCGATCGCTGGGCGTCGCTGAGGACGCGCTGACTGCGCTCAACAGCAAGTCGCTGGCGTTCGCCGTGAACTACGGCGAGAACGCCCGGGAATTCGTCGCTTCGGCGTACCAGATCGATGGCGCGATTAAAGGGCTGGTCGGTAATCAGCTGGCCACCTTCACCAACGCCAGCAGTCTGGTGGCCAAGGCCACCAAGACCGACGCCGCGACCATGGGCGAATACGTCGGCACCCTCTACAACTTGCAAAAGTCCCAGGCGGACGCCATGGGCAAAGGCGCGTGGGTCGAAAAACTCGGCGGGCAGACGGCGCTGGCGGTGCAGTTGTTCCGCACCAGCGGTGCGGCCATGAAAGACGCGTTCAAGGAAGCCGGTGCTATCGCCACGACGGCCGGCGTGGACCTGGCCGAACAGATGGCGGTGATCGGTACGCTGAGCAGCACCATGGAGGGTGGCGATGCCGGTGGACGTTACAAGGCGTTCTTCGAAAACATCGGTGCCGCCTCGGAAAAGCTTGGCATGAAGTTCACTGACCAGCAGGGCAAGATCCTGCCGATCATGTCCATCCTGGACAAGCTCCAGGGCAAGTTCGGCGATCTGACCAGTGCGTCGGCCGGGGCCAAGCTGATGGAGGCCTTCGGCGGTGAAGGTGCCCAGGTGATCGGCGCACTGGCCAAGGACACGGGCCGTTTGCGTGACGGCCTCGATCAACTGGGCAAAGTACGCGGTCTGGAGAAGGCCGAGCAAATGGCCCAGGCCATGGTCGATCCGTGGCAGCAATGGGCGTCCTTGGTCGAGGTCATGCGCGTGGTGTTCGGCCAGGTGCTGATCCCGGTGCTGTCGCCGTTCATGAACAAGATGGTGGAGATCGGCAAAACGCTGGTGCGCTGGTCACAGCTGTTTCCCAACATCACCCGGGTGATTGGCATCACCGCGCTGACCATCATGACGATTATCGGCGCCATGTCTTTGCTGACCCTGACGGTGGGCATCGCGAAGATGACTTGGCTGGGACTGTTGACCGTGTGGAAAGTCCTCAACATGACCGGCCTGCGCAGTGTGGCGATATTCCTCTATCACACGGTGATGGTCATTGCGTTCGTGGCCGGGCTTGCCCTGATGTACACCTGGATGGGCGTAGTTCGGACGGGCATGCTGCTTTGGCAGGGCGCAGTCTGGCTGGTCAATGCGGCGCTGTTGGCCAACCCGATCGTCTGGATCGTTATTGGCGTGATCGCCCTGGTCGCGGCCGTGGCCGCTGCGATCTCTTTCTGGGACGAGTGGACCACCGCGCTGCTCAACAGTGAGGCGTTCAAGTGGGTCAGCGCCCAGCTCCAGGCCTTGTCTGACTGGTTTAACTCCATGGGCGGCTGGTCCGGTATGGCCAAGGCCGCCTGGGACGGCATCGTCAGCATCTTTCACAAGGCCGTTAATGGCCTGATCGAACTGCTCAACAGCATCCCCGGTGTGAACATCGAAGCGCGCTTCGGCGGCATGCCCGAAGTGCCCGGTATCGATGCGGCTACCAACGCCGCCGACAAGGCGACTGCCGGGCAAAAAGTCCAGCAGAGCATCAACGCCGCCGACACGGCAACTGCCGCGCAAAAAGCCCAGCAGACCATCAATGCGGCCATTCCCAGCATTTCCCCAACGCGACCGACTGCGGTGCCGCCTGGCGGCCTGCTGACCAGCATTCAGAACAACAGCAACAGCCAGAACAAAGGTGTGCATGTGGAGAACATGACCATTCAAAACAGCAAGCCGATGAACCCGCTGGAGATGGAAAACATGATGGCCATGGCGGTGGGTGGATGAGCGAATACGTTGACCTGTTGATCGTCGACAACGACCTGGCGCTGGACCCTTCGAATCAGCCGCGGCTAATCGATGACCGTGCCTGCATCGCCCAGGACATCGCGCACATGATCCGCGACAGCGGACTGCTGGTCACGCTGGTGGCCGAGCGCGATCGGCTGCGGCAGCGCGACTGCATCCAGCAGATGGAACTGCTGGTGGAGGCCGACGAGCGCCTGGTGCCCGGGACTGCGCACATCACGCAACTGGAGCCAGGTCAGTACCTGGTCACCGCCAAAACCCTGAAATTCGGATTGATCGAGGTAAGCCTGTGAGTGAGGTCGATTTTAAACAGGTGATCGCCGACGCCGGCATCCCGACCACCGAGGCCGGTCTGAAAGCGGCCTGGGAAAAGGAGGTCGAAGCCCAAGGCGCCAAGGTCGCCAACACCAGCAGCTATTCGCCGTTCTGGCGGGTGATGACGGCGCTGGTCACCAAGCCGGTACTGTGGTTGCTCGACTTCCTGTGCCTGACCGTGCTGCCGAACTTCTTTGTGAAAACTGCGGTGGATGCCTGGCTGGATATGCTCGCCTGGGCGGTCAACGTCGAGCGCAAGGGCGCGACCAAAGCCAAGGGCACCGTGCTGTTTACCCGAGCGACACCGGACGGCGTGATGGAGCTGGAAAAAGGCATCGCGGTGCAGTCCGCTGCGATCAACAGCAACGTCTATCAACTGACCACCACAGCGGCCGCAACTTTTCAGCAGGGCCAGCTACAGCTGGAAGTGCCGGTGGAAGCGAACGAGGCCGGCAGCGGCTACAACCTGGCACCGGGTTATTACGCGATCCTGCCGGTTCCGGTACCGGGCATTGTCCAGGTGGCCAACGTGGACGGCTGGTTGGAATCACCCGGTGCGGATCCGGAACCGAACGACCAGCTGCGCCTGCGTGTACGCAACCAGTTCTCGGCGGTCAACCAGTGGCACACCGACGCGGTGTATCGCGCCATGATTTCCGCGTTCCCCGGCGTGCGCCCCGATGGCGTGTATTTCGAACACGGAGCGCCCCGGGGCCCCGGCAGTGCGAACGCCTATGTGCTGTTTGATGCGGGTGTGCCGGCGGACAGCTACCTGGAACAAATCAACTCGCACATCCGCGACCAGGGCAACCATGGGCACGGCGATGACCTGCTGGCCATGGTGATTCCGGATATCCAGTACACCATCGAGCTGGACCTATGGCCACGGCCCAATCTGGGCGATGAGAGTTTGGCGAAGCTGGAAACCGAGGTGGAACTGTTTATCCGTGCTGCGTTTCGCGAAAGCACCGTTCGGGACTACAAGCCGACGCTGACTTATCCCCAGTCGCGATTCAGCTTCAGTCGTCTGACTGAGGAATTGCACCACCAGTTTCCCGATATCAGCTCGATGCGATTCGCCACACCCGACATCATTTCCGGCTTGGACATCCCCCGAATCCAGGTATTGAAGGTGACGGCTCGATGATCAAAATCAAGTTGCCGTTCTGGCTCGCCGGCACCGAACTGTCAAAGCTGATCGCCGCCGCGCAAGCCTGGTGGGAGACCGTCACCGGCTGGCTGAACTGGCCATACCTGCAAATCGATCCAGACACCTGCCATCTGACCATTCTGGAATTGTGGGCTTGGCA
This sequence comes from Pseudomonas sp. FW305-20, assembly GCF_058788075.1. Classification (NCBI taxonomy): domain Bacteria; kingdom Pseudomonadati; phylum Pseudomonadota; class Gammaproteobacteria; order Pseudomonadales; family Pseudomonadaceae; genus Pseudomonas; species Pseudomonas sp. FW305-20. Next base: position 128,564 of record NZ_JBYTAJ010000013.1, read on the forward strand.
ACGCGACGTCACGCGCTTCAACGGCGAACCTGAGGCCTTGTTCCGGCTGCGGGTGAAATACGCCTTCATCAACTCCGTAGACGCCGGCAGCACCGCCGGCATGAAGCGCATTTTCGAGCGCCTGGGCGTGGGTTACGTCGAGATCGAGGAACGCCAGCCCGATCGGGATTGGGACGTGGTCCTGCTCAAATTCAGCAACACCCAGCTGTCACTGAACCCGGAGTTGCTGCGCGTGTTGATCCAGCAATACGGCCGGACCTGCCGGCGTTACGACTTCGTGACCATCACCCCCGTGGCGCTGCAAATCGCCTTGATCGACTTTAACGACGACCAGCAAACGCTGGTTGCCAGCCTGTAGGAGCGCACCGTGAGCGCCAATATCACCCTGGCCGGCGAAAGCCAGATTGCCCTGAAGCAAAGCCAGAAAAAACCGCTGATCATCAGCAAATTCATTTTTGCCAACGTGCCCGGGCTGGACCCTGTGGCGCCGATCGATCGCGCTGCCGGCAAACCACCGGCGGCGCAGATCGTCCACGTCTACACCATCCCTGCGCAAAACGCCGGCTACGTGAACCCCAACCAGGTGGTGTACAGCGCCCAGCTGGGATCGGACATTGGCGACTGGGATTTCAACTGGGTCGGCCTCGAGGACGAAGAGGGCGTGCTGTTCGCGGTGTCTTCGGTGCCGTTGCAGCAGAAGCGCAAGAACATTCCGCCGCTTCAGATCGGCAACAACGTCACCCGAAACTTTCTGGTGGCCTTCGATGGCGCCCTGGAGTTGACCGGCATAACCATCGATGCCAGCACCTGGCAGCATGACTTTACTGTGCGCCTGGCCGGGATCGATGAGCGCGAGCGTCAAAGCAATCGCAACCTGTACGGCCGCGCCTGTTTTTTCGGTGGTTCACTGACCTTTGAAAAGACCGCGACCGGCTTTCAACTGCGTTCGGGAACGGCCTACATCGAAGGCATTCGTGTGGCTCTGGGCGAACCCTTCCCGGTCACCGGCGTTATCCCCGTGGGCAAAGTCTGGCTGGATGTGTGCCTGGAACGCCAGCTCAACGATCGGGTGGCCAGCTGGAAAGTGGTGTACGGCGACCAGGCGGACTACACCGACGCGGCCGGTGCCCGCCATTACCGCGTGCCGATCGCCGACTTTATCTCGTCGACCACCTTCACCGATCTGCGGATAGCTGAGCCTATTCCGGGTGCATTGATCCAGTACCTGGCCGCGCGCAACGGTGACTATGAGCAGCTGCGCGCCCGGGGGACGACGAAAGAAGACGTGGATCTGGGTAACTTGCCCAACGCTAAGAGCGACGATCCGGCGACCAACAGCAGCGATATTCTGGCCACCACCGCTGCGTTGAACAGACTGCAACAGCAGGTCGGTGACTCGATGACCGGCATGGTGTCGGGGTTCGCGATGGCGACAGCCCCCGCCGGCTGGCTGAAGTGCAACGGCGCGGTGGTCTCGCGCACCACGTTTGCGAGTCTCTTTGCGCGCATCGGTACGGTGTTCGGTGCGGGGGATGGTGTTACGACCTTCAACGTTCCGGATGCGCGAGGGCTCTTTCCTCGGGCTTGGGACGACGGACGAGGTATCGACCCGGGGCGGGTGTTTGGCACCTTCCAGGACATGCTGATGCAATCCCACGCGCACACCGCCACGGCAGCAGCGGTCGGTGACCACGTACACGGTGCATGGACTGATGCCCAGGGCAATCACTCCCACACAGCATGGACTGATGCCCAAGGCAACCACGCACACAGTGCTTGGACAGACGCGCAAGGTAGTCACCAGCACGGCATTTTCCGGGCGGCGAACAGCAGCGTGGGTGGCGGCAGCCCCAACATCACCACAGCCAACGGTGCCAACGGTATGGCTGCGCCCACGGACTGGGGCGGTTCCCACAGCCACAACGTCGGTATTGGCGAAGCCGGTAATCATGCGCACAACGTTGGCATTGGCGCCGCCGGCGTCCACGGGCACACCGTCGGTATCGGCGGTGCAGGCAACCACACCCACGCCCTGACGGTCGCCGCTGCCGGCGGTACCGAAACCCGTCCGAAGAACTTGGCCCTTCTTTTCTGCATCAAGTATTGAGATCAATCATGACTGACAAACTCGTCTATCAGACGGACCACCTGGGCATTTTCATTGGCGCGGTCGAGGCTGATGAATCACCCCTGGAGCCGGGTGTGTACCTCATTCCCGGTGGCTGTGTGGAAACCCCGCCGCCGACGATCCCTGACCACAAAGTCGCCTGGTGGACTGGCCAGGCCTGGCAGTTGGTGGACTACTTCGGCGGTGTGGTCGTCTACTGCATCGACACCGGTGAGCCGCGAACCCTTGAAGGGTTTGAAGCGCTTCCGGCCGGCTTCACCCTGGAAAAGCCCGGGCCGAACCAGATCTGGAAGGATGGCGAATGGGTCGACGATATCGACGCCGTGCTGGCCGCTCTGTATGACAACAAACAGCAGGCGATCGGCGTGGCGTACAGCCAGTACGTCGCCGGCGGCTTCAGTTCGGATGCCCTGGGCGAGTTACACCGTTACGGCAGCACGATTGACGACCAGGTGGATTTAAACGGCCAGGTGCTGCTGGGCTTGGATGACGTTTACCCCTGCTATGACGTTGACCAGGTGAAGGCCTTTCGAGCGCATACCATCGCCCAGCTACAGAAGGTCAGCCAGGATCTGGTGCGCTTCAAACAGGCTGCCATGCAGCACGCCGACAGCCTCAGACAGGCCTTGGCCAACGCCCTGGACGACAAGGATCTGAAGGCCATGAAAGACATCACCTGGACTCCGCCGGCATGACCTGGGCGCCGGTGACCATGCGCTGGCCAGAACAGGCCACACAATGGATGGGGGGCCTGTCGGCCGCCAAAGATCTGGCCGGTGGGGAACTGGCCAGTACGGCCCAGCGCCTGGCCGGCCTCGAGGGGCTGGCCAGCACCAACCCGGGGCCGGTCGGTGATGCGGCCAAAGGCGCGATCACTGCCGGTCGTGCGGCCTTGGCCGAGCAGCTGGGGCAGGCACCGGCGTGCCTGGTGGTGACGCCGTTTCAAAGCGGCATCGGCCAGGGGACGGGCTATCAGCGTTTTCTGTCAGCGCCCAATCTGCTGGAACACCTGGCGAAGAAACTGGACGACGTCACCGACACCGGGCGCCCGGCCGGGCCGCAATACGCACTGTCGATACTGTTCCTGGGCACGCGTCTGGAACAGCTGGCCAGCAGCCTGTCACGGTTCAACGCCTTGCTGCCGATCCCTGACCTGGTGCGCACGGAACGCCGCGCCCAGCACCTGGTGAAGCTGGAAACCGAAAAGTGGGAGATTCCCGGCGCCGGTCCATTGCCACGCTGGCAAGCGCTGCCTCTGGAGCGCTGCACGGTGGTCAAGGCCGCCAAGCAGTCCATGGCCGGCCAACTGGCGGTGCTGGAGAGCTACGCGGCCGACAGTTCGCCATTGGGTGATCTGGCTGCTTTGGCGACGCGCAAAGTCGCCCAGCAGCAGGGCCGGGATCAGCAATTGGCTGGCCTGAAAGCGCTGCTGGCTGGGGGAAACCCTGACGTCAGCATGCGGGCGCGCCTGATCGGTCCGGGCCACACCAGCGAGTTGCGGCGCGAGTTGTTGGCCGGCGATGCCCCGGGCCACGAATGGGTGCTGTGCGCCGGCCTGATGTTGGTTGGCTCGAAAGAAGGATTGAGTTTTGTACAGGAGCTGGTCGGGCTATGACGCTGCTACTCGATGGCCACAAGGTCCAGGGCAAGAACCTCAAGGTGACCGCCAATCTGCGTATTGAAAGCGGCGACATGTCCGGCCAGACCAGCAACACCGACAAGGCCCACAAAGGGTTCAAGCCCAAGACGCTGACCGTCTCGTTGATGATTCCGTTTGTGGATAAGTCCCAGCTGGTCGATCTGATGCGCCTGGCCGAAGCCACTGCCGGCGGCGGCCAGTTGCACCTGTACCGCATCGTCAATGACTCGGCCGAAGTGTTCGGCGTACGCCAGGTCGAGTTCTCCGACGGCATCAGCGCCCGCGAGGACGATTCCCTGCGCGCCTGGCTGGTCCAGTTCACGCTGAGTGAACGCGAGTCGAACCCGGAAAAGGTCGAAGGCCGACGCGCCGGCAACAAGGTCAACGCGCAAGGCGCCCCGGGCAGTGCGGTCGGCGACGGCGGCAATGGGACGGATGCAACCAGCGATAACCCGGCGCTGAGCGGTTTTGAAAAGGTGCTGGGCCGCGTGGACAAGTGGCTGGGCGAGAGTGAGCCGACGTGAAGCTGCACAAGATTCTGGCCATCAATGGCGCGCCGATCGCCCTGGTCAAAGAGGATGTTCGGCTGGACGCCACCAGCCCCGGGCGGGCGACGTTCACTATCCAATCCGCGGTGCCGGTAAAAGGCCTGGTGACGCTGGATATCGGCTACAACGAAGGCACGTTGCAACGGCACTTCATTGGCTACGTCGAGCGCTGCACCGCCGCCAACGCCGTCGAGCAGGTGTTGTTCTGTCGCGAGCTGGCCGCCGTCCTGGCCAACCCGCTGCCGCTGAACCTGCGTCACGTCGATTTGCGCGCCGTGCTGGCCGAAGTCAGTGAACAGACAGGCCTGCGCTTTCGCGTGCCCGATAGGCCCTACGCCAGCGTCAAGGCACCGTACTTCTACAGCCTGGCGGCCGGTTATCAGGCGATGGACAGCCTGGCACGAGTGTTCAACATCCCCGACTTCACCTGGCACCAGCTGGGCAACGGCGAAGTGTTTGCCGGCAGTTGGGCCGACAGTTTCTTTGGCGCCCGTGCGCCACTTCAGCTCCCCTCGGAGCTGTTCGACGGCTACCAGGGCAACCAAAGCGCGATGGTCGCGGCCCTTCCCGGGTTGCGACCAGGTGCAACGATCAACCACGGCGAGCGCATCACCAGTGTGGCCCTTGCCAATGACCAGATGGCCATCCGATGGAAGACGCAATCCGCCGCGCTGTAGAGCGCCAATTCCCCGAACTCACCGGTGGTTACCACTTGCCACGCTTTGCCCGGGTTGTCGCCGTGGCCGATGCACCGGCCGGCGCCGGGATCTGCGACGATTTCCGGCCGCGCTATGCCGTGGACATCGAGGTCCTAGGCCCGGATGGTGAGCCTGATCCGCAGCTGCCCCAGCTCGCCGGCGTGCCATTGCCGCTGCCCACCGGTGGCGAGGAAATGGGCATGTATGCCTTTCCGGAGGAAGGCACTCAAGTTGTGGTGTGCTTCGCCTATGGCCTGCCGAACAAGCCCTACATCCAGACCATTTTGCCGCACGGGCTGAGCATGCCCCGCGTGCCGAAAGGCGATCAGGTGTGGCAGCACAGCGAGGCGGCCCAGCAGCGTGTCGACGCCGACGGCAACTGGCTACGCCAGACCGATGGCAAGATCCAGGACAAGGCGATCGAGCGCGAAGTCGAAGCCCTGCACAACACCGAGAGCTTTCAGAATCACACCAGAACCGTGGACGACCATTCGACCGAGTCAGTGGGTGGCGTGAAGACGATTGAGGCGCTGGGGGCGCTCAAGCTGCTATCGGGTGGATCGGCGAGCCTGGCGGCCGTGGATGATCTGCACCAGGCCACCGGCCGCGATCTGAACCTGGTGGTGGGGCAGAAGCACAACGCCACGGTGGGTGGCGACATGCAGGAGCGGATCGAGGGGCTGCGTAAAAGCGTTGCCGGCGTCAGTCAGCGACTGCAGGCGCCGAAGAACTGGATCGGGTCCGAAGGCGTGAACCTGTTTCAAGTGGTATGCGACATGCTTAATTTACTGCAGCAGATGAATACACAGCTCGCGGCGCACACGCACGTACCTGGGCCAACGCCGAGTCCAACCGATGCGGCAGCATTCACAGCAAAGGCTGAGCAAGCACTGGAGCTATCCGCAAAACTCAAGGCTATTACCCTTTAACTACCCGGTACTGCACGCCACTTTGCGTTTTTTATGACTCCAGCACAATATGACGCCCAGTCTATGACACTCGGTGCGCTCTCATGTTTGATACAGTTAAAGAGCTGGAACTACACAAAGAATATTTTTTTGAAGTGTTTTATCGCGAGGGTGACTCTGGTTATGCGGCCACGCTTCATTTAACTCCGGAGCTAATAAAATTTAAAGTTACGTCTGAGCGAGATTTTTCGCTGTCTTGGGATGCCACTGAAGCAAGGTGTGACGATCATAGAAATGTATTTTTTCTTAAAGGGCTTTATTGTGTTGGGATTAAGTCGTCGGTAATTAATCACACGCCATATGTTGGGTTAAAGGAGATTGAATTTACCGTTGAAAGTGTAATTTTTTGTCCAAGCGAACCTCCAGAAAATGGTTTTTTTGAATCAATAGATATAGCTTCTTCGACAGTAAACGAATGGGTAGGTTACACGACCACACAGCAAAAGATTTTCGAGGCGAGTTATAAGCGCGAAGATGTGGAGCCGCTGCTAGTCGAATTTTCAACGCCTGCAAATGAGCATGATGAAATAGGCGTGCGTTACAATGCGACATTCCGTCAGTCTCATTTGTTATATGAGCATGGATTTACCTTTCCACCTTCACTGTTTTATTTAATGGGTTCGGGAGAACGTGTTGCTGACCCATTTTTAATCTATGTACGCATCTTTAATCTTTTAGCGTTTTTGACGGGGGCAGAACCCTCCGTCCAGAGTGTGACGCTCAACTATGATCTTTATGGATATAGCCAAAAAGGCTACCTCTACTGTATCAATAACAGTTTGAAACCTAAGGGATCAGATCTTTATGCAATGTTTCCCCTTGGGAAAGACCCTCGTTTTGATGACTGGGGAATTGCGCCATTTCCTATGTCTTCATTCGCGTTGTATTTTAGTCCAGATTCCGATCTCCCTGATTTACTAGAAAAGTACGTCAAGTATCGAAGTATGGGGAATGTTGAGGATAGACTGCTAGGTTACTTTAGGTTGCTTGAAAAACATTGCTATAACAGGAAGTGTTATCTTTCCGAGGATTTGTTTGTTCGATTCTCCCGGCTTGCAAAAGGCTGGGTAAAGGGCAATAGCTCGTTGAGCGCCAAGCAGATCAAAAGTTTTGAGGGCGGGCTTAAGAGGTTTAACGGTCAAAAATATAACACTGAAAAATGTCTCAGTGATTTCCTTTCTTCGTTGCCCGAGCCCATCAAAAAAGGTTTGGGGGTGACTAAAGATTTGTTAACGGAAATTTGCACTCTTCGGAATAATATTACACATGCAAATAAATATAATATCGAAGAAGATAAGTTGCACCTATTTGTTGCTCATGTTCATCATTTGCTTATTTTTGCGATTTTAGAGAAGTTGGGTATTGTTCTAGCAGATGTCGCAAATATTACTAATCGCCTCAGGAGTTATTGAGTGTTACTAAACCTGAGTTGGAATCAAGGTGTGATGCTCGGAAGTGGTGTTCTCGACTGTCCGCATTGCAAAAGGCAATTCGTCTACTCTAATCGGCACCACCATGACTGGGCATAAGCGCAACCATCGATATGCTCGATGCCACTCAAAACAAATCCCGTAACTGCCATCCCTGCCAAGGTCGCATCGAGCAGCGGTGGCAGTGGATCGGGTTCGAGCGGCATACCCACTTCAACACGAGCAACATTAGCGGCCCGACCCAGCTCACTGCACATAGTAGAGTTCACCATAATGTTGCCTCGGATAGCCGGATAGCGGCGCCGCTCCTTCGGATCAAGAGCGACACCACGCAAGCGCATAGGCGTGACCAGTACATGCATGGTTCTTCCTATACGTCAGCGTCGAGGTCGAGTAGCGATTCAACCGCGTAGGCCAGCGCGGCGTCTGCCAGCTCCAACATATCGCTCAGATCGTCAGCATCAATTACTTGATGTCGATACAGCGCGTGAGCCTGCCTGAGTAACGCCTTGTGGTGGGCGCCTGGCATGGCGAGAAGTGCCACGTCATCGCGCAGCATGACTTGCCAATGCGTTATCGCTGATAACTTCGCACCTGCAGTGTCCGCAAAATCTCTATTCATCGGTCAGCCCCATTCCAGCTGAATACTGTATGCATGAACAGTATATCCGCAGCGGCACCCCATTACATCATCGGATCGACTGGGGGCAATACCCAGCGGCTCTTGGCTGCTCTGACATGTTCCGCTTCAAAGAAAAAACTGCTGAAAAAAGCACTTATCCCCCTCCCGCCGACGGGCTTTACGTCCCTTTTTTGTGCAAAGGCTGGTGGGATGCAAATGATGGTTCCGCCCAAGCCCGCTGCGGGGGTTGTGGGCTGTTTTGCAATTGCACGGAGTGCAAGGTTTTGCAAAAAAGTGCAGCGGCTTTGCACAGCGGAATGGGGCCGGCTCAATTTGACCAGCGAAGTGAGGCGCCCGGTTTACAGGGGGTACGGTTGCAAAAACCAGCTGCAGACGAGGTTTTCGTTTTCGGAACGGTTCACACCAGGTGCGAATCATTGACCGCCCAACCCAATAGCAAAACAGCTGTGAGGCCCGCTCCGCGAGGCTTTCCGGCGTTTTGCGGTATTGCACGACATCACCACGGACTGGCTGACATTCAGCACACATTCAGACGCAGTAAAAAAACGCCAAAACTGATGGCGCATGGATATTTTTCAGACGTGGGGTGGGAAAAGGGTAATTTTAGTAAGCGAGGGATCAGAACGGGCTGGAGCCCTTATAGATCTTGGCTTTCAACCATTACCTCAGAGGGTAATTTAAGGTAAGCGGAAGGGTAATATTTTGTTCAAGCCCTTATTTTACTGGGCTTGATGGCAGATGGGCATTACTGGTGCCGAAAGTAATTTTATAACCGTTTACTTACCTTATTATTACCTCTATAAAAATATATCAACTATCTAATTTTATTGGCTTTTATCTGGGTTTTTGATAACTCATTACCAAAATTACCTTTTTCCCATGGCTCAACATAAAACGCGGGAAATGCCTGTCGCGGCCGTTTTCTGCAACCTGGTGCGTTTAACTTCTGGGACCACGCTGGGACAGATCCTGCGCATGCTGCCAGGCTGCAACCCTTGTAAAACCGGGGGGTAAGGTTCCGAAAGTCGCTCACGGGTAGTTTCGAATCTCTCCTTCACCGCCACATTTATACGTTAAAGCCCTGATTACTCAGGGCTTTTTCGTTTCTGCGTTTCTGAAAAAAATCCCATCCCATACTTTGCCCCATACCCTGGATGGCTCAGGGCTTTGCGACCAAAGGCTAATTTTTCCGACAATTTCTAAGCGGTGTAGTCCAGCAGCATCCGTCGATTGATCTTGCGCGCATCGTTGTAACCGGGACCGTCCTAACCGACACCAACGCACGAACGCTGCCAGCAATCGCTATGAGCTTTGACCGTGGCGAAGTGGTCGCCGGCAACAATAGACCCTTCGCTTGTGGGCCGACGTAGCTCAACTGGCGGCCATAGCCAAAGTTACGACCATCAATCCGACCGACCAGGGCCATCATCATCGCTTTCGTTTTTTTGCAGAAAGAAAAGCAGGGCTTTCCAGTGGGGGTTGATCCTGTCCACTTGCTACCAGTGCTTGGGCCGAGTAGGGCAATTGACCAGCGCAGTCTTGCAGCGTGCCGAACCCGGGCATCCCTCTGACTCTCCTGAGTACGGAATGTGCAAGAGCCAGCAAACGCTGTTGCTTATCTTGCGGCGCATGCATGAGGAAGTTTCCAAGCGGCTGGCGCGACAGGGACGTGCGGATCATGAGGCGCTAGTCCTGCATGAGGACTGGAGACTGCGAGGCTGCCGACATCGTCCGGAATTGGTTCAAGAAAGCACGTGAAGCATTGGTCAATCGCGGGGCTCCGCAAGTCGACTGGCCACATGTTTTTTATCGATTGAGTCCGTCTGAAACGGAGACTCTCCTTAGGGGGATCCTCTGTTTCGGACGGACTTTAGCGGGTTAGGTTAGGTATTGAGAAAGACGTCCTAAAGTATTGATCGACAGATTTTGATCCGTGGTTTGTTAATCGTTATAGACAAGGATTTCTCAATAAAAAGGCGGTCTCAACGGTTGCGAAGTTACTCATGCATCTGCTCCATTACCCATCTGAAGTTCAAGAGCCTGGCGCACCAACCCAATCACATATGGTAGGCCATCGAGTGAGTCCAACAGCACCGAGACATCGCCATTGCCCCAGCGACCGAGCCCGGTAACGTCCTGACACAAACCCTTAGGATCGTGAATCTGTGCAAATTCCATATTTAGCGCTACGCGCAGGCGACCGACCTGGGGCACCACGTCGACAAAATTGGTTTCTGCCTTATACGCCACGTACAGCTTCAAAAACTCTTCATTCACGCATGGGTCCAAAGCCAACACCGCAGTGCGGAAGGCTTCAAACAACTCCAGAGTCTTGCCGCCATGAAGCTGTGGGTGATCTTCAATGCGGTACCCCGTACCTTGGGACTTTTGCTGGTAGAGAGAAAGAATCTCGTCCTCTAGCAGCGGCGCAGGCCACACCTCCAGGGCATTGTTGGCTAGGCGTTCTGCCCGAGCCTTGATCTGGCTCTCATTCCATAGAGGCAAGGTTCTGAGGTCAGCATTGAGCTTGAGCGGGCTGTCGCGAAAGCCGCCGGCCATGTCGCGCTTCTCGCTAAAGGTCTTGTCACTGTACTCGCTGTTGTAACCGGTTAGCGTAAGGTTACCCAAAGTGTGCAGCCAGGTTTCCTGAACCCTAGCCCAGTCTTCACCCAGCTCCTCGCGCCAGGTGCTGGAGAGATTTTCATTTTGAGGCAGGATATGTTCGATGGTGTATTCATCTACTACTACCCGCTCTTTACGCCCGAAGTTCTCAAAGCGACGTAGCCAGTAACTGCGGCTGCGGAAGTAGTACAGGTCGCGGGTCTGAAAGTCTCGGCGAAACTCATCATCGGTGGGAAAACGCCGGTAAGAAGGTAGCGTGAGGAAATGCGCCTGTACGCTTTCCAGATAGCGATCCTTTTTCAGCGCCTTGGCGAAGGTCGAGAAGGTTTTGTTCATCGAGTTGGTGGGTACCGCGCAAATCGCCCGGCGGAATACGTAACCTTCGATCAGACGCACGACTTTGAGGAAGTCTTCCCGAGGCAGCAGATCATTGGCGTAGTCGTGATAGAGCTCCAGCAGAAACGGATAGGCCACATCCACTTTTAATTCACGCAAGTCGTGGAAGGCAACTTTCAGCTGCGGGTCGGTTTCCGACCCTAGGGCCATGGCACAGAAGTAGCGGGCGAAGTCGCGAATATCGCGCACCAGTGCCTCCACTCCCAAATTGGCAATTGCCGGTTTGCGGCTGTACAGCCGAAACACTTCGTAAATCTCATCTAGGCGCGGAATTTCCCCGGTCTTGACCGTCAAGTAATGACGCATAAAGCCGTCGAAGTACTGGCCGTATGCTTCCTGGCCAAACGCCAGCTCCATGGAGCGCCAGTATTCGTTGTAAAGCAGGGTTTGTTGGCTGGGCTCCAGGCCCATGAGAATGAAGTTACGAATCAGGTCGGCCTGGCTCAGCTTGCGGCCGGTGGAGTTCATGCTTTCGAAAATCAGCTGCGGATTATCCCGCGTGCGGTCTAGGGCAATGTCTACCACCACCAGTTTCGCCAGGCCCTTGCACAGGGGCAGCAGGTTGTCGCCACAGGCGCGAATGAGCGATTGGAATAGGCCGAAGTTTTCCGCGATGCGCAGGGACTGCTCCTTGGGCGGATCACGTTGATCCACCAAGGCAATCAGCGACTGCTTGTCCGTTTGTGAGAGCAACAATTTGAAATGGCGATCGCCTTCTTCCTCATCGTTGATCAAGTACCAGTTGCGCAATTTGCGCGGTGCAAAGCCGTCCAGCGGTTCCCGCTCCCCCTGGGGGAAACCCTCTAGCGAGTGATGTAGGGCAGTGAGCAGCAGCGTCAGGGTGGTGAGACGCTGCTGTCCGTCGATCACCAGCAACGGTTCGACGCTCATCAGGTTCGACAAGCCTTTTTCCACGTACACGATGGAGCCGACGAAATGCGAGGTCACCCGATCGTCCTGGCCGGCGCGTAGTACGTCGTCCCAAAGCTGCTGGCATTCATCCGATGTCCAGGAATAGGTGCGTTGGTAAATAGGGATGACGAATTGCGGGGATTTCTTAAGAAAATCCAGGAATTTGGCTTCTGAAGCTTTCATTTCGACATCCTTGAAAAATTACATCCGCGTCGAGCTGTGTGCTCGGGCAAGGGGGTGAAACCGGTCAGTAGGATACAAAGTGCCAGCATTTCGCGCATCTCTATCTTTCTTTCACGTCACCAGCTCTAGAGGGATCACATTGGCAATGTGGAAGAAGTTTTTACATTGAATTTTCCTGATCGCGAGCCAGGAGTAGTGCTGATATCGGTGACCCAATCGCTAAGCACATTTCTGATATTGTGTAGTGTCACGACCATGACGTAAGGGGGCATTCTTTCCGATCTGCAGCGCCAAATTTACGTTCCGTTGACTCAATACTAAGTAACCACTCCCCCAACCTCCACATTCAACCCGGCTACCTGACCCTAGATGCTGAGCTCTCGATTCTCTTCGGCGTCAACAACTGGAACAAGTAGGTGCGCTACACCGAAGTCGGTTTTGCCAATGGGAAAAAGCATTGCCGAGCGTGCGATCAGACTTTTTATTATTGGACGCAAGAACTTGTTCAGCAACACGCCCGAAGGCTCAAAGGCCAGGAGCCCTGTTCGTGGTTGTACCGCAACCTTGAGTGACTGCCCCAGGAAATTTAGGTTGAAGAGTACGAAGTGTTGTTGTCGTATAGCTGCGCGCCGTAAATACCACCGTGGTCATAAGATCTTGCCTTGAAAAATTAGATTTTATGGAGTGCATGTCATTTTTTGCGACGCAGCACTACCTATATGAGCACTTCTACTGATAGCCTTAGGCCTTGATAAGGGATAATGGCTTTCATGGCTAGCGTTTTATTAGCAATGGGCCTGTGATTGTTAAATTAATTGAGGGAAGTAATATGGGCGTTGCTAAACCAGTTGTACTACCTAGCATTAGGTTTGAAAAACAGGGGGATGCGGACGCATTTTTTAAGGCGATGCTGGAAAGCTATGAAGATGATGAATATCTGAATAGCGCTGATGAAGAAGTGGTATACGAACTCCTCCAGCGTCACCCTGAAGCTGCAACGAAAATTGGATCGGGTGTCGTTGGGATTTTTCGGGCGCCTTCACTTGATCACCCATCAAGTTGTTTTCATGTACATAGAGTTGATGGTTCGAAAACGGACTTTTCCTATAAGATCTGCGTGAAAGCTAAATCTCCTAGCTTAAAGTCGCGCTTCTATGAGGCGTGCCAACGCTCAATCACAAATACTGTGATCGCCCAGAAGCGTTCGCTTTTTAATGCTGCCGGGGGGAAGATTGCTTGTTACAAAACTGGGGTTCTTACAACGTTTAGCTCATCTGATTATCGTCACACTGAACCTAGATTTCGAGAGATAGTAGAAAATTTTATAAAGATTAATAATATACTCGTGTCGGAAGATTTGCTTTCAAATGGAGCTGATATGCAATATTCGACAGTTTTCATTGATCATGCAATGGCAAGTGCATTTGTTAACTATCATGAAGCGGTTGCTGAGCTTCAGGTTTTTAAACGATTTGAAATTCCAGTGTTTTCTTGATTGCGTTGCTAGGAGCGAGAAGATGGATTCATTTTTTAAAATGAATCCATCTTGTTGTTCTGTGTCGTACGTCAATTAGCTTCCAGTTGAAGCTTTTGTTGCGAATGTGCGATCAGTCAGGGTAGGTTTGTTTTTTGGGTAACTAAAACTAAGATTTATCCCTGATTTAATAAGTTCAATAGGAGTTAACTAGCTCCATTGTGTCATGTAAAAAGTTTGCCATTTCCCCTTTGTAAGATTTTAGCAGTGATCTTTTGTTCTGTCCGTCTCCAATGATGATCGTTTTGAAGGATTCAGGTGGCAATTTATCGTAATTATTTTCAGGGATGTCACTGTCTTTTAGCAGTGCCATTGAGACAAATAGCTGCGTGTCGATGGGGTGGTTTTTGAAAACGAAAGAAATGATGTCTTTTTTATTCTTCGGGTCAATGTCTTCTTTGAATATCGCGTCTAAGATAAAAGGAAATCTATGAGTGTTTTTTGTTTGGCTGAATATTTCGTTGATCGCGAAGTGATACGCCATTACAGTTTTGTGCAGTTCAACCCCTTGAGTTGGAAAGGCTGATATTTTATAGAGGTCTAGATAGCGGCCATCATTGAGAGGGGCGACATTTAGGCTGATTAAGTTTTTAATGAAGATTTTTTTGAACGCCTCCTCTTTTTTTGTACGCTCGCCGATGATGTTTTCGCTAGCTTGATATGAAGCTAGTTTTTTGTTTATTTCATTTTGTTGTGCTTTTAGGGAGTCAAGGTTCTTACTTATTTGGTTGGCTATGCGTGCTGTTGCTTTGTGTTTTATCCAAGACTTGAAGCTAATATCCTGAATCGATGTCTTTTCTAAAACCTCATAATTCGAAGCTATTTTAGCTTTGTTCCGGTCTATATTTTTGTGAAGAGAGTTTATTTCTCCTTGGAGTTTTTTTATTTCGACTTTGATTTTTAGCGTTTCGCTGTTGGTATCGTTGATGGATTGTAGGTGGTTATAAGTGCTTTCTAATGAAATAGGGAGGCGCTGATGGCATGAGGGGCAGTTGTCTATTTCAGGTGCTTGTTTTTCAGTGTTTCGTTTGATTTTTGATAGGATTGATCTTCTGGCTGATAGGTGTGAAAGCTTGTTGCATTGAAATATATATTTCTTCTCGTTGTCTGCTACATTTGAATGAGTTTCTGCAAACTCTTGAATGTATTTTTTTGATTCTTCGATGAATGATTCATCTGTTAGTTTTGTGATTTTTATAGATGAGTCATCTTCTTCTAGTTTTTCTAAGAAGTAAATTTTCTGATTGTTAAATTCTTTTTCTCGCTCAAGACGTTGTTTTTCTAATCTGTCGGAATAGTTGGTGATTCCTAGAAAGTAGTCTAAGTAGTCTTCTTTGAGGTTTCTATAAAAGTCTAATGCTGAAAATGATTTTCGCAGGTAGACCCATCCGACAGATTGCGCAATATAAAAAGGAAGAAACATTGCTTCAATTGGTGCGGGCTTATATTCGCCCTTGCTTTCTAAATACAAATTAAATTTAAATATTTTATGAAGGATGTCTTTAAGCTTTATATGTTCGGCGGAATTGTTGCTGCTTATGCCGTTGAGTCGTAAGGGGGGCATTGTGGGATGTTTTATAATGAGTAAGTCATTCTCTCGAATGAAAATTAGGCTTCGTGATTCATTGTTCTGAGTGATTGTGCAGTCGAGTCTGAATATTATGTCCTCTTTAAGGATGTCAGATAATTGTTCGTTGTTATCATTTATGCCAATGGTATAGAGTAATAGCTGGAAAAAAGTACTTTTGCCAGACGTGTTTGGGCCGTGAATTATATTTATGGTTGGGTGGAATTTATTATAAAAATATTTATTCTTTGATTCAGAATAAGCAAAAAAACTATCAAACTGTAATAGTGTGTTCATTTCAGTCTCTCGTTTCTATATATGCAGCAATCATGGCGAATTTTACTTCGGTGTCCGAGAGTTGGGAGTTGTGAGTGTTTTTATAAGTTGTGTGAAGGTGTTCTATATAATTGGATTCGTTGTAGTAGGTGTTGGGTATGGTGGACTGTTCTTTTGCAAAATTTAATATTTTTTGATGCTCGAATTGGGTTAGGTCTTTGAAAAAATCAAAACAGTTGCTAAGTTGTATTTCGTATCGAAGTTGGTCGTAAATAGGCATTTTTATCAGTTGGCTTAATTCTTTTCCTTCTGCTCTCCAAAAATTATAAGCTTTCTGTTTTGTTGTTATTATATTAAAAGCGTTATTTATGTGGGTGCCGCTGATCTTTTTTTCACTGGCTGTTAAACTGGCAATATTCCCTTGATTGAACTGAAGCTCTATATTTCTAAACATGCTTAATAGGGTGTCTATGGCAGCTTTGTGATCGCTAACCTTATCGCCAAACACACTGCCGAATAAACCTATTAGTAATTCTTTTTGCGCTTTGTAGGTTTTTGGGAGGTCAATAAAGTTAAATACTAGGGCGTCAAGTTCTATGAAGTTGGCGTCGGATTTATCGTTAAACTCTTTTAGTAGTCTTTTTATGTTGTCTTGGATTTTTTTGTCAAGATCAGAGTATTTTAATTTTATTGTGGCTTCATTTAATAATGCGTGCGTCTTCTTTTTTTTGTCTCCGTCGTGAAGTGTTAGTGTGTTATTTGTTATAAAATTTAGAGTGTGTGAGTAGTCTTGGTGAAGGGCCGTCGGATCCGCTTTTAATGCGGCTCCAATGGATAAAATTTTGTCTATTATTTCGTGCATTTTTGCGTCTAAAGTCCATCCTTTGCTGGCTTTTTTTGCCTGAAATGTTTTGGTCCATTTAATTATGTCGTTAATGTCGTGATGAAAGAAAATAAAATCGTCATAGTTTTCTATGGATAAAAAAAATGACTGTGTGCTGTAATAGTCGTATTCGCTGATGATTATGTGGAGCGCGCAAATTTTTTGAAATTCAATGCCCGTTCCATTATGCACTCCGGCATTTATAGTGCTGTTGGTTTTAGTCATGGGTTATTCGCTTGGAGAAGTGTGAGCCGAGCAAAAGAGAGCGGTCAGCATTTGTTATCTTATGGTCGCTCGACAAAGCATATGCCATTACAAAATGAATCAAGCTATTTTTCATGGACGTCCTTTGTCGATGATGCTTAGCCATCAAAGCTACTGTTTTGCCATCATGCTGTCCATCGAAAATAGAGGGGTTCTTTTTTTTCTATGCATACGGGTGTCTAGCCCTGAAATAGGTGTAAACCTATTTCAGGGCTAGACAGTGGACACCATTTTTAGTCTTTTTAAGCGGACGCCCATGCCACAAGAATGCCGTTCCTACCGACCAGTGTGATGGCTTGTTACTCGTGATCACTGTGTCCGTCCGAAACGGAGGCTCCCCCTTAAGGGGACGCTTCGTTTCAGACGGACGTCGGTAAGGCGGTTTTTCTTGCCTGATTTCGTTGCCCTCACTCGTCCCGCCACGGAAGTTGAGTGTTATCAGGGATCAAGGCCCCTGCGACCTGTGAGGGTTGTCCACTAACGCGGGACTGGCGGCTCCTTACGACCGGGAGCTTGGGCATTTCATGATCTGGCCTCCTGAACACTTCCAAAGAAGTGGGCGGGTGGAGGCTGCACTGGCTGACGAGACCGGCACCGCGAGATCCTGAGTCGGGTGAAGGCAGTGATGCGATGACCGGGGCATGCCTGACTGTCAGTCAGGTGCAGTCCATTCCTTGGGCTGCGGCACCATCATCTGCATCGCTGTTGCTGGTGACTTCGGTATTTGTCACGCCGATTGTCACGAGGGGGAATGCCGCAAAGCCTTGTACGAGTTGGGCTGCAGCAGCGGTAGGAGCGCCCGTCTCTTTCCGGGAGAAAGAGACGGGCGCAGGTTGGCGCAGTGAAATGGCCAAGCGGATAGGTTGCTGCAGGGCAGCTGGGTAGAGGGATGTATTTGCCGCAATGGCAATGATCTGAAGTAGGCGTCCATCACTCGGTGAGTGACCGTGCGAGCCGCCGGACGCTAATCGCACTTGGGGGTGAACCACCACGGCGTGGCGTAGCCTCAAAGGTTCTGGCTACCTGGGTGCTGTCGAGGACAGCGCTTGTACGGTTCTGGTTTAGCGCTCGTTTTGCTCGCGGTCAACAGCATTTTTGAGGCGACTCTTGCGCCAATCGGTAGCGCTGGATGACCTTGGAAATTAGCGGCATTACATGGCCGGGCGGTCGCTCGTCGGTTTTTAATGTGAGCTCACGAGGACGGGAATGCGGAGCCTTCCCGACCGCGTGAGCTTGGCCGAAACAGCCCCGAGAGCGAAGCTTGCAATAGAGACAGTCGCCACATCGGTCGCCACGCCGTAGGCCGAATACCGCGCGGGTCGCCGCCGGTGTTGCCATCCACCACGCGATAAACGAGGTGAGATGATGGCTTGAACATCTGCTCCTCATTCAACAGTATTTGCTACAGCATGCCCTGTGGCATATCGCGCCCAATCCTCCATCAATATTCGCCGCTTTTCAAAAAGATCGCCACGTCGATAAGCTGCCTCTACCGCATTCTCTACTGTGTGCGCGAGTGCCTGCTCACAGACCTCTCGAGGATAGTGAGTAACTTCACTAGCCCAATCCCTGAAAGTCGAACGGAATCCATGCGTCGTGAGATTTTCCCGCTTCATCCGACGCAATGTCATCAACATTGCCATATTGCTCAGAGGACGCTTTTTGCGAGTCCCTGCAAATAGGTGATTGTTTCCTTCAACACGAGGAAGCCTTGTGAGTAAATCCAATGCCGCTTTTGATAGCGGCACCCGGTGTTCCTTACCTGCTTTCATTCTCGGCGCAGGAATGGTCCATACCCTTGCTGCCATATCAATCTCTGCCCACGTCGATCCAAGCACCTCACTGGTTCGACAGGCAGTCAGGATGGTAAAGCGCAATGCTTTAGAGCTCAGATCATCTGCTTTCTCAAGGGGCGCCATGAAGGCGGGAAGCTCTGTCCACGACATTGCTGCGTAATGCTTCACAGCACGCACTTTTGAGCGAGGTGGTAGCAGTTTGTCCAGGTGTCCACGCCATCGAGCGGGATTTTCTCCATCGCGCAGCCCTCTGGCCTTTGCTGCATCGAGTACCAGTTCGATACGGTTTCGCAAACGGCTGGCGGTTTCGGGTATTACTGTCCAAATCGGATTGAGGATTTTCAGCACATGTTCAACGCCTATTTCCTGCGTCGCAAGATCGCCTATGACCTCGAACGCGTAAGTAGCCAGAGTGTTCTCCCACTGCTGAGCATGCTTAGCATTTTTCCAGCCCGCCCTGTGGGCAGCGATGTAGTCGAGAGCAACCTCTTTGAAAGTGGTTGCTTTGGCTTTGGTGGCACTCTGAGCTAATCGTTCGGCTTCTTTTTCCAGCCGTTGTCGTTCCATCTCCTCATCCCGACTGGTAAGCGGATCGACGCCTGACTTGCTTAGCTTTCTGGCTTCTGCGGCTTTTTCGCGGGCAGCCGATAGACTTACTTCAGGGTGCCTGCCCAATCCCATGTCTCGACTCTTGCCGGCAAGCTTGTAGCGGAAAATCCAACTCGCTCTACCGGTACGACCGAGTTTCAAGTAAAGGCCGTCACCATCATTGGTCATTCCAGGGAGCCCAGATCTGACTATTTTTTCAACCGCTTTTATCGTCAGAGATGCCATCACTCACTTCCTTTTTGAAAGGATGATGACTCAATCTAAATGAACTCCAGCCCATACTCCAGCCCATACCTTGGACACTGGCTTCACGTAGTCACGCTTGGAACATAAAAGAAAAATGTCACTCAACCATCTGTTTTTATAGAGGTTTTATAGAGATCCTTAAGCGTCGCTGGACTTCTAAAAACACTAAAATAGCGGACTCCTTCACCGCCAAATTCGATGTAACCAGAACCCCTGATTTCGAAAGAAGTCAGGGGTTTTGTGGTTTCTGGCGTCTGGATTTTATGGATGGCAATGTTATTGATCCACGCTCATCTCCCTCGTGCCGCCGCCACCGTATCTAGACTAAGCGCCAGGTGCCTTGAGTAATCATCCCCAGGCCATGAAAAAGGAAATTTAATGATCACCACCACAACCCACTCCATCGAAGGCCGACAAATTACCGCCTATCTGGACATCGTCAGTGCCGAGTCGGTGCAGGGGGTCAACGTTATCCGCGATTTGTTCGCCGGGATGCGGGATTTTTTCGGTGGGCGCTCTCAGACACTGGAGCGGGCCTTGAAGGAAGCACGGATTCAGGCGACCGACGAGTTGAAGGAAAGGGCGCGGGCAATTCAGGCTGATGCAGTGGTAGGGCTTGATTATGAGATCAGCATGCCGGCCGGGAAGGGTGGGATGGTGGTGGTGTTCGTGACCGGGACGGCGGTCAAGTTGAGGTGAATGTGTCACGAGGCCGTTCGTCGGGCACGCAACAAACCGAACTACAAGTCCGGTAATGACTGGCTAGTCTCAAAAGCGTTGAAGGTCGATATTTTTCAGGCAAATAGGGCTTGCCGGTGTCGACCCTTTTTTGAGAGGGGAAAGGTATGGCTGATTCGTATATCGAAGACGACGGATCTGAGTTTCCGATCAATAGTTGCGTGCAGTGTGGTCAAGCGGAGTATATGGCGGGCTTTGGTGAAAACCGGGTCCGGGTCGCCAAATTGAAATCCAAGGTGCCCCGATCCGAAAAGGCGAATTTCTTGCCCAAGAGGATGCCGTCTTCCAGGAAGTAACCGTCAACCGGATAGCCCCCGCCATTGAGCGGGGTTTTTATTTTCACAAAATCGGCTGTTGCGATTTTGACTACAGCTACAAAACCCGCTGTTGGTATTTTTTTTCACAAACTTTTCACACCTACCTACGTAGTCTCAACTCATCCGTTAGAAAGCAGTACCTGGCCCGTTCCCCAGCGGGCTTTTTTTTGCCTGTCGTAAAACCTTTTCTGAAAACGCTGTCCAACCGTCGCCTATTGCGAGGTTGTACCCGTGCGTGTCTGGACTTTGTCTCCTCTAAAGCATTCAATCTCGCCCCTTTCGGTTACCCCTTTTTTTGAGGTTTTTGTCATGCGTTTAACACTGCCTGCTTTGGTTCTGGGGCTTTTGGTTGCTCAAGGTGCGATGGCTGCGGGTGATGGCACTGCCGCCATCGGCGGTGGTTTGGGTGGCGCGCTGGGTAATGTGGTCGGTCAGAGCATGGGCGGCAGCACCGGTGCAGCGATTGGTGCAGGTGTCGCGGGCGCGGCTGGCAGTGCTGTTGCAGCACGCAAAGGCAGCCGCACTAAAGCCGCCATCGGTGGTGGTGTCGGCGCGGCCGGCGGTTCGGTGATCGGCAACAGCCTGGGCGGCAAGACCGGTTCCACCATTGGCGCAGGCTTGGGCGGCGCATTGGGCGGCGGCGTGGGCAGCAACCTGGCAAAAGGTCACAAGCGTCACTGATCCTCGTCGATCTGTTCAAAAGCCCGGCTTGATGCCGGGCTTTCTGTATCTGGATATTTCTTCTTCGCGCTCTTTGAATTAATAGCTGTCCAACGATCAGCGCTGGTGTGATGAAAAAGCTAGACTCACGCCATCCGTAACGCGTTCTCTTACCCCCGATACGGAATTTAGAGGTTCATATCATGCGTTTGACATTGTCCACGTTGGTTCTGGGACTTTTGGTCGCTCAAGGTGCAATGGCCGCCGGTGACGGCACCGCTGCAGTTGGCGGTGGTATTGGCGGTGCGCTAGGTAACGTGGTCGGCCAGCAAATGGGCGGCAGCACGGGTGCCGCGATTGGCGCCGGTGTAGGCGGTGCGGCAGGTAGCGCGGTCGGCGCCAACAAAGGCAGTCGCACAGAAGCGGCTATTGGTGGTGGTCTGGGATCGGCCGGTGGCTCGGTGATCGGCAATAGCCTGGGCGGCAAGACCGGTTCGACCATTGGCGCAGGCCTGGGTGGCGCGGCGGGTGGGGCGGTAGGCAACAACTTGGGTAACGATAGCGGCAGTTCGCACTCCGGTAGCGGCCACAACCATAAGCATAAAAACAAGCACAAGAACAAACATCACTGATTCGACATCGAGCTACAGAAGAAACCCGGCCCCGCGCCGGGTTTTTCACGTCTGGGAGTAGGACTCTGGAACGTTTGGTCGTGGGCCGCCTCGAACTTCATACACCCCCAATTGTTGTGAGGCATGCCATGACTCCTGAAACCGAAGGCAAGGAAGAAAAAGGCCCGAGCGGGCTTCCGTTCATTAACGATCCAGGAAACGAAGACCCAGGCTCACTGATGGATGACGCAACAGTTCCGCTCAATGATTCCGATGATGCGGGCGACGTCGGAAATATTGAGTTCGAAGACGAGGAAGTGGACGAAGACGAAGATTGAGCCTGCTGTGCGACGGACGCGACCGATCGTCTCCTTGATCGAACGCAATGCGCGGCACCATCCTCGAAATTTCAGGGCCTGCTTTTCAGGCCCACGCGAGGTGCTTTATGAACGCTGATCCGAAAGACTCCGACATTGACGATACCCCCGAATATCCGCTGCCTTCACCAACCGATTCCCTGAGTCGTGATCAACGTCCGCCTGATGACGACACCGCTGTCGAGCAGTTGCCGTCGGATGAAGTGAAACGCGGGGACGTTGAAGGTCACCCTCACGACCCTGACATTGCCGATGAAGATGGCTCAAACGAACCGAGCTGAACATACCCTGTTGCACAGCGCCACTCATCGATCGTGCGGCACCTTTAAAAAGCGATGACGGCCAGAAATCAGGTACGCACCTTTTAAAGGAGAGACACCATGATCAGGTCAAAATTGACCGCCCTGACGGTGATCGGCGTGTTGTCGGCCGGCTCAATGTCGGCGTTTGCCCAGTCCTCCGGCACCGATGCACCTGTGAATAAGGGCGGGATGCCGCCGTACTCTGAAATGAACGCGGGCTCCGCGGATGAGAAGGCGCTGCCGTCTGGCGCCATTGAAGGTGGGAATGGTGGTGATGCAAGTGGAAGTAGCACCAGCCCGAAGACTGGAAGTGGGGCGATGAGTGGTGGAGATTCGATGGGGAGCGGTTCTGGGGGTGGGTCTGGAGGATCCGATAGTACGGGTGGTTAAGTTGTTAGGTATTTCAATTTTAAGCCCAGCAAATTGCTGGGCTTTCGTGGAGCCAAGATGAAATTTTACCGCAGAGAATAATCCTTATTATATTTTGAACGGCGATCAGGACGCTTAGCTCGATGCACATAATGAATAGATCTGTCCTTTTGATTTTTCTGACTATTCTGTATTTAGCGATTCTAGCCAGGTTTTATAAAATTCTTTCTGCTCCTCCAATGTTTGTGCAATATCATTTTCCTCGTAATTAAATATATGAACTATGTCGTTGAATGTTGCAGATTTTCCCATTGTTAGTTCGTATGCGACGAATCCACCACTCATTTGAGAACACATTCTGGAGGGGGTTACATTAAGTTTTGATCCTTTGCACAGGAATTTTATATCTGGAAAATCATGTCTGATTTTTGCCAGGCATAAGTAGAGGTCTTCGCTTTCATATTTTTTACGGAAGCCATTTTCCATTGTGAAGATTATAAACATTTTGGCGGCATCATATTGTAGTTGTGCCTGCTCCTTATGGCCGTCAACGACTATGGATATTTTGGTAGTTTCCATTTTATCTCCTGCTTGGGTTTGGCGTGGAGTATCCGACATAGCTCCCGTCCTTCTTTAGCGGTGTCACGCCTAATATGTCTGCGGTATCAATTTTGTCTGGTATGGCAATTTCGGTTTCATCTGCAAACGGTACAAGATTTTTCAGCTCTTTATTGACGTCTCTACCGTTAATTTTTCTCAGTGTGTACAAGAAACCTTTTCTTGTTTCAAATCTTGTACCGAATTGGATGGCGGTACGCCGGGATGGAGATGTGCTGATGAAATTGCTTGGCGGATCATCGCTATCAATAGCATGAAGCAATAGGTCGCGGCTTTCCCCTTTGCTCCTAAATCCCGTTCTGAATATTTCCTCGGGGTGCTTCGAATCTCCGCGATAGAGATATTCGTTTTTGATGCCAGGTACGGGGGGCGTTATTTCCCCCTCATCAACCCCAACCTTCTCCGCCGGATCCTCATCCCCAAACGAGGGCCGCTTACACCCATCCCCCCCAGGACACTCACTCAACCCTAGCGGATCAACCCACCCCGTCGGATTGCGCGTGTACTGATACCCGTTTAACCCCCCCGCCAACTTGCTCGGATCCGGCGTCAAATACCGTCCGACATCAGGATTGTAGTAGCGATGCCGGTTGTAATGCAGGCCCGTCTCCGCATCGAAGTATTGCCCCTGAAACCTCAGTGGCTGATCCAGCACCTGATGGGTGTCGCGGTTGAGGCGAGTCAGGCGGCCATAGGCTGTGTATCGGGCGGCCCAGACGATGTCGCCGCTGTAATCGGTGAGTTCTTGCGGTGTGCCAAGGTGGTCGAGTTGGTAGTAGAACGGGCAAGCCTGGTCCGGGCCTTTGCCGTCGAGCATGGCCAGTGGGCGGAAGCTGCCGGGTTCGTAGACGTAGCTGCGGTAATGCTCGCGGCTGCTTTCGGCGATGAGGTGGTCGCCTTGCCAGAAGAACTCGGTGGTTTTGCCGTCGACGGTTTTGCTGATGCGGCGGCCGAAGGCGTCGTAGCGGTAGGTCGCCTGGCTGCCGTTAGGCAGGGTGACGCCGATCAGCCGATGTTGGCAGTCGTAGCGGTATTCGGTGACGCGTTTTTGCCCGGTGCCGCGGCGTTCGCGGATCAGGTTGCCGAAGGCGTCATAGTCGTAGTGGCGGTCGCCTTGCCTCAGCAGGCGGTTGCCTTTGACGGTGGACGGGCCGGGACGATCGTGCATCAGCAGGTTGCCGGCCGGGTCGTGGGCGAAGCTTTCCGGGGGTTGATCGCGGGTGTGGCGGACGCGGATCAGGCGGTTGAGCGGGTCGTAGTGGTAACTGCGTTGGCCGTGGCGGGTGTCGGTGAGGCGGTCGAGATTGCCGTTGGTGCTGTAGGCATAGTCGCGGCGATACAGCGCTTGGTGCTGTTGGCTGACCGCGTGGGCCTTCAAGCGGCCCTGATCGTCGTAGGCATATTCGCTGAGCAACTGCCCCTGCTGGCGTTGCTGTTCGCGGCCGAAGGCGAACTGGTGCTCGCTGAGCCGCGCGCCGTTGAGGTCGATCGCGGTCAGCGCGCCGCCCCGGGCGTGGTGGTAATCGAGTTTGCTGCCGTCCGGCAGGCGCAGGCGATTCAGTTGGCCGCAAGCGTCGTAGCCATAACGCAACGTGCCCCAGCCCTGATGCTCGGTGATCAGCCGGTCCTGCGGGTCGTATTCGAATTCCAGCGGATGGTCGTGGCCGTCGTCGACGCTGACCAACCGGCCGAGGCGGTCGTAGCGGTATTCAACCTGGCTGCCGTCGGGCAGGGTTTTGACCTGCAGGCGTCTGGCCACATCCCGCTGGTAAGCGGTCACCCGTTGCGAGCCGTCGTCGCCGAACTCGGTTTTCTCCAGCAGCTGGCCAT
>NZ_JBYTAJ010000014.1:0-153307 GCF_058788075.1 Pseudomonas sp. FW305-20
CAGCCCGTGACGCTCCGCGTCACTGGACGCGGAGCGTCCCTTGAGGCATTCCCACGCGGGAGCGTGGGAACGATCAGTCAGCGATCAGTCATCCGTAATGCTTTTCGCCCCAGGCCAGCAGCCCTTGCAGCAATTCCTTGAGCACCACCTGCGTCGGTGCCGCCAGGTCCGGGCGATAGCGGAACGGCTCGAACTCTTCCATGTACGTGCACTGGCCCAACTCCAGTTGCACCGCATGGATGTTCTCGGCCGGATTGCCGTAATGCCGGGTGATGTGGCCGCCCTTGAAGCGACCGTTCAGCACATGGCTGTAATCGCCGTGGCGTGCGCAGATGGCTTCCAGCTGAGAGGCCAACTGTGGATCGCAACTGGCGCCGTTGAAGGTGCCGAGGTTGAAGTCCGGCAGCTTGCCGTCGAACAGGTGCGGGATGATCGAGCGGATCGAGTGCGCATCGAACAGCAGCGCATAACCAAACTCGGCTTTCAGCCGCGCCAGCTCGTTCTGCAAGGTGCTGTGATACGGCGTCCAGATCTGCTCCAGATAAGTCGCGCGCTCTGCGGCTGATGGCTCATGCCCTTCGCGGAACAACGCAATGCCGTCGAACAGCGTCGCCGGGAACAGACCGGTGGTCGCGCCGGCATACAACGGCTTGTCGTCAGACGGTCGATTCAGGTCAATGACAAAACGCGAGTACTCGGCGGCCAAGGTGCTGGCGCCCAGCTCGGCAGCAAACTCGTAAAGCTGCGGAATATGCCAGTCAGTGTCCGGCAGGCTTTTCGCGTCGGGGATCAACCCGGCTTCGACCGTCGGGGTCAGGCGCAGGCCGGCGTGGGGCATGCTGATCAGCAGCGGTACACGACCTTGTTTGAAGTTCAGGACCTTATCCACAACTGTTCTCCTAAATGCTCACTTCAACGCCGTGACGCACGACGCGTTTTTCCAGGTCACCGCCCAGCCAGTACGACAGGTCGGCCGGACGATCGATTTGCCAAGCGACGAAATCCGCACACTTGCCGACTTCCAGCGAACCGTGGGTTTCAGCCATGCCCAGCGCGGTGGCGGCGTGAATCGTTGCCCCGGCCAAGGCTTCCTCCGGGGTCATGCGGAAACAGGTGCACGCCATGTTCAGCATCAAACGCAACGACAGTGCCGGCGAGGTGCCGGGGTTGAGGTCGCTGGCGATGGCGATTTTCACGCCGTGCTTGCGCAGCGCCTCCATCGGCGGCAATTGGGTTTCCCGCAGGAAGTAAAAGGCGCCGGGCAGCAACACCGCGACGGTGCCGGACTTGGCCATGGCGATGGCGTCGTCTTCGGTCATGAATTCCAGATGATCGGCCGACAGTGCGTGATAACGCGCCGCCAGACTCGAACCCTGCAACGACGACAACTGTTCGGCGTGCAGCTTCACCGGCAAACCGAGTTGCTGCGCGGTGATGAACACCCGCTCGACCTGCGCCGGCGAAAAGGCCAGGTATTCACAGAACGCGTCCACCGCATCCACCAACCCTTCGGCGGCCAGGGCCGGGAGCATCTCGGCGCAGATGTGATCGATGTAGTCGTCGGCACGGTCCGCGTATTCCGGCGGCAAGGCGTGAGCGGCCAGGCAGGTGCTGCGCACGCTGACCGGGAGCTCGGCGCCGAGACGGCGGATGACCCGCAGGATCTTGCGTTCGCTGGCCAGGTCCAGGCCGTAGCCGGATTTCATTTCGACGGTGGTCACGCCGTCGCGCATCAGGCTCTTCAGACGCTTGGCGGCGCTGGCGAACAGTTCATCTTCAGTGGCCGCACGAGTGGCGCGCACGGTGCTGGCGATGCCACCACCGGCCGCGGCGATTTCTGCATAGCTGACGCCTTGCAGACGCTGTTCGAATTCACCGCTGCGGTTACCGCCGAACACCGTGTGGGTGTGGCAGTCGATCAGGCCCGGCGTCACCCAGGCCCCTTTAAGATCATTGACTGCCGGGTACTCGCCCGCCGGCAGTTCGGCACGCGGGCCGATCCACTCAATGTGCGCTCCTGACGTCACGATGGCCGCATCCTCGATGATCGAGTAGACGCCTTGCGCCATGGTTGCGACGTGGCAGTGTTGCCAGAGAGTTTTCATCCCGAGTTCCTCGTCTTTGATCGTTCCCACGCTCCGCGTGGGAATGCCTCTAGGGACGCTCTGCGTCCAGTGACGCGGAGCGTCACGGGCTGCATTCCCACGCAGAGCGTGGGAACGATCGGTGGGTGGGGGGTTAGAGGCTAGGCAGCAACTTCGCCGATACCAGTTCATTCAGGCAACGCGTCGCCAACAACTCGGTCGCCGCATTGATGTCCGGTGCGAAGAAGCGGTCTTTCTCATAGAAAGGCACTTCGGCACGCAGTATCCCGCGGGCTTTTTCGAGTTTTGGCGAGGTCTTCAGACCTTCACGCAGATCCAGGCCCTGGCAGGCCGCCAACCATTCCACCGCGAGAACGCCGCGAGTGTTTTCAGCCATTTCCCACAGGCGCTTGCCGGCAGCCGGCGCCATAGAAACGTGGTCTTCCTGGTTCGCGGAAGTCGGCAGGCTGTCCACCGAATGCGGATGGGACAGTGCCTTGTTCTCACTGGCCAGTGCCGCAGCAGTCACCTGGGCAATCATGAAGCCGGAGTTCACACCGCCATTGGCCACCAGGAACGGCGGCAGTTGCGACATGTGCTTGTCCATCATCAGCGAGATACGACGTTCGCTCAGGGAACCGATTTCGGCGATAGCCAAGGCCATGTTGTCAGCAGCCATGGCGACCGGTTCGGCGTGGAAGTTACCGCCGGAAATCACGTCGCCTTCAGCGGCGAAGACCAGCGGGTTGTCCGAAACGGCGTTGGCTTCGATGGCGAGCACTTCGGCGGCCTGACGGAACTGGGTCAGGCAGGCGCCCATGACTTGCGGCTGGCAGCGCAGGGAGTACGGGTCCTGGACCTTTTCGCAGTTCTGGTGCGAGTCGGACACTTCGCTGCGCTCGCCCAGCAGATCGCGGTAAGCGGCAGCGGCGTCGATCTGGCCTTTCTGGCCACGAGCAGCGTGGATGCGGGCGTCGAACGGCGAGCGCGAGCCCAGCACGGCTTCAACGGTCAGTGCGCCCAGCGCCACAGCACCAGCGAACAAGTCTTCTCCTTCGAACAGACCACGCAACGCATAAGCGGTGGACACCTGAGTACCGTTGAGCAGCGCCAGACCTTCTTTTGCGGCCAGGGTCAGCGGGGTCAAACCGGCCACTTTCAGTGCTTCGGTGGCTTCCATCCACTCGCCTTTGTAGCGAGCCTTGCCTTCGCCCAGCAGCACCAGCGACATGTGGGCCAACGGCGCCAGGTCACCGGAGGCACCGACCGAACCTTTCAATGGAATGTGCGGGTAAACCTCGGCGTTGATCAGGGCGATCAACGCGTCGATCACGACGCGACGAATGCCGGAGAAACCACGGCTCAGGCTGTTGACCTTGAGCACCATGACCAAGCGAACCAGCGCGTCGCTGATCGGCTCGCCGACACCGGCGGCGTGGGACAGCACCAGCGAGCGCTGCAGGTTTTCCAGGTCTTCGCTGGCGATGCGGGTCGAAGCCAGCAGGCCGAAACCGGTGTTGATGCCGTAAGCGGTGCGGTTCTCGGCGAGGATCTGTTCCACGCAGGCAACGCTGGCTTCGATCTGCGCCGAGGCACTGTTGTCGAGGGTGATTTTGACCGGTTGCTGATAGATATCACGCAGTTGGGCAAGGCTCAGTTGGCCGGGAATCAAATTAAGCGCAGTCACATCATTCTCCTTTTGAGAGTCTTTTATTAACTCACCAGACGCTCCGGAAATGTCCGTTGTCCGTCGCGTCTCGCCTTTTGGGGAGCCGCGCCTTGGCACGCTGGTGTGGTGGGAATCAGTTCAGGTTCGGTAATACCTTGCTCAGCAAAATCGGGTCTTTCAAAACGGCGGCGGCACTGGCGATGTCCGGTGCCAGCCAGCGGTCCTGATCGTAGGCCGGGACCCGCTCGCGCAGCACACGCCAGGCGGCACCAGTGCCGACGCCAAAGCGTTGCTCTTTCAAGAACTCAAACGCCTGAGCCGCCAACAGGTACTCGATGGCGAGGATCTGCGTGCAGTTTTCCAACGCGCGGTGCAGCTTCAGCGCGGCGTTGGTGCCCAGGCTCAGATGGTCTTCCTGCAAACCCGAGGTGACGTAGTTGTCGAGCACCGCCGGTTGCGCCAATTGGCGGTTTTCCGCACACAGCGAAGCGGCGACGTACTGGACGATCATCATTCCGGAGTTCACTCCCGGATTCGCCACCAAAAAGGCTGGCAGACCGCTGACATGCGGATTGATCAAGCGGTCCAGGCGACGTTCGGCGATGGACCCGATTTCGGCCATGGCGATTGCCAACAAGTCAGCGGCCAACGCGACCGATTGACCGTGCGGGTTGGCTTGGGACATCACCCGGAAGTCGTCCGGCGTGCCCAGCAACATCGGGTTGTCGGTGACCGAGTTGAGTTCGGTTTCGATCTGCTTTCTGGCGTGCTCAAGCTGATCGCGAGCGGCACCGTGAACTTGCGGAATCGAACGGATGCTCAGCGCATCCTGGGTACGAATGCCTTTGCTGCTGGCAATCACTTCACTGCCATCGAGCAACGCACGCAGGTTGATGCCGACTTGCTGCATGCCCGGGTGAGGCTTGAGCGCGATGATCTCGGCATCGAACGCGGCAATCTGGCCGCGCTGGGCTTCAAAGCTCATGGCACCGATCACGTCGGCCCATTGCAGCAGACGCATCGCGTCGGCCAGCGCCAGGCAGCTGAGGCCGGTCATGCACGGCGTGCCATTGACCAGGCACAGGCCATCTTTGGCGCCCAGTTGAACCGGTTGCAGACCTTCTTCGGCCAGGGCCTGCTGCGCGGAAACGATCTGACCGCGATAGCTGACATTGCCGACACCCAGCAGCGCGATGCTGATGTGGGCCATGTGGGTCAGGTAACCCACCGAACCCTGGGACGGCACTTGCGGGGTGATGCCGCGATTGAGCAGCGCCAACAGGGCTTCGACCACCCGGCGATGAATGCCGGATTTGCCGTGGCTGTAGTTGCGAATGGCGGCACAGATGATTGCGCGGGTCTGTTCGTCGGCCAAGGGTGCGCCGACGCCACAGGCGTGACTGAGCAGGGTGTTGCGCGACAATTGGCTGAGTTGTTCGTCTTTGAGCGAGACGTTGCACAGCGCGCCGAGGCCGGTGTTGACGCCATAGGCGCGCTCACCGCTGACGACGATGCGCTGGACGATGGCCTGGGCGTTTTCGATCCGCGCCCAGACCCGGGGTGACAGCTCAAGCTGTGCGCCATGGCGAGCGACGGCAACCACATCCTGCCAACGCAACGGGGCGTCGGCGATAACGATTTTTTCAGCCTGGGACATCTTCAACCTCTTGAACTTGATCGTTCCCATGCTCTGCGTGGGAATGCCGCCTGGGACGCTCCGCGTCCCGTTGTCAGCGCAAGGCTCAAGCCCTGCGCATGTGTGACGCGGAGCGTCACGGGATGCATTCCCACGCAGAGCGTGGGAACGATCGGCCTTTAAACCACCGCAGCCCGCCGCTGTACGAACCGGTCCACATACTCATCCGCCGGCGAATGCAGGATCTCTCTTGGCGTGCCCACCTGGATCAGGCGGCCATCCTTGAGAATCGCAATGCGGTTGCCGATGCGCACAGCCTCGTCGAGGTCGTGGGTGATGAAGACGATGGTCTTGTGCAGGGTCTTTTGCAGCTCCAGCAACTGGTCCTGCATTTCCGCGCGAATCAGCGGGTCGAGGGCACTGAAAGCTTCGTCCATCAGGATGATGTCGGTGTCCGCCGCCAAGGCGCGAGCCAGGCCCACACGCTGGCGCATACCACCGGAAAGTTGATGCGGGTATTTGTTTTCGTAGCCCTTGAGGCCCACGGTGTTGATCCAGTGCAACGCGCGCTCGGCGCACATCTGCTTGCTCTCGCCACGCACTTTCAGGCCGTAGGCGACGTTATCCAGCACGGTCTTGTGCGGCAGCAGGCCGAAGCTCTGGAACACCATGCTGATCTTGTGCCGGCGAAATTCGCGCAGGGCTTCCATGTCGTATTGCAGGATGTCCACGCCGTCCACCAGGATCGCGCCGCTGGTCGGGTCGATCAGGCGATTGAAGTGGCGCACCAGGGTCGACTTGCCGGAACCCGACAGGCCCATGATCACGAAGATCTCGCCGGTGCCGATGCTCAGGGACAAATCGTTCACGCCGACCACGCAGCCGGTTTCGGCCAGGACCTGGTCTTTGGTCTTGCCCTGGCCAATCATGGCCAGCGCATCCTTGGAACGGTTGCCGAAAATCTTGAAGACGTTTTTGACTTCGATCTTGCTGATGGCTGCGTTGTTCATTTGCTCACCTCATGCCGTGGCCGACCATACGCCTGAGTAATGCGGTCGATGACCACTGCCAGAATCACGATCGCCAGACCGGCCTCAAGACCACGTCCGACGTTGAGGGTCTGAATCCCCACCAACACGTCTTCGCCCAAGCCACGGGCACCGATCATCGAGGCAATCACGACCATCGACAGGGCCATCATGGTGGTCTGGTTGATCCCGGCCATGATGCTCGGCAGGGCCAGCGGCAGTTGCACGCCAAACAGTTGCTGCCAGCGGTTGGCACCGAAGGCGTTGATCGCTTCCATCACTTCGCCGTCGACCTGGCGAATACCCAGATCGGTCAGGCGGATCAGCGGCGGCGCGGCGTAGATCACCGTGGCGAAAATCGCCGGGACCTTGCCCAGGCCGAACAACATCAGCACCGGGATCAGGTACACGAAACTCGGCATGGTCTGCATGATGTCCAGCAGCGGCATCAGCACCGAACGCAGGCGATTGCTGCGCGCCGAGAGAATGCCCAGCGGAATGCCGATCAATACCGAAATGACCGTCGCTACCATCATCAGCGCCAGGGTTTGCATCAGCTTGTCCCAGAGGCCGACCGCGCCCACCAGGAACAATAAGCCAACGATCACGGCGGTGGTCACGACTTTGCGGGTCGCGTGCCAGGCAACGCCCGCCACGATCGCCAGCATCAGCCACCAAGGCGCCGCACGCAGCAGCCCTTCAAGATTGACGATGGCCCACAACAGGGTGTCGGAGATGCTGCGGAACACATCGCCGTAGTTGGTGACCAGCGAATCGACCCAACTGTTGACCCAGTCGGCGATGGAAAAGGTAAAGCTTTCGGGAAACATAAGAGACTCTCAATCAAGGGGTTGCGATCAAGCATCCGACTGCCGCTGCCGACAGTCGGAGACACTCGACCTACAAGGCCGCGTCGATCTTTTTGGCTGCGTCTTCGCTCACCCATGCGTGCCAGACTTCAGGATGTTCCTTGAGGAAGATTTTCGCCAGTTTTGGTGACTCGATCCGCTCTTTAGCCATGCGCCCGAGGTTCTGGTTCAGCAGGTCGATTGGCAGGTTGACCTTTTCCAGCACAGCCACCAGTTCCGGGGCTTGCTCGTGGAAGGTCTTGGACAGGCCGACCTTGATGGTCACGCTCTTGTCCACGCCTGGTTTCTCTTCGAGTTTGACCAGATCAACCTGGCCCATCAGCGGGGTTGGCGACCAGTAGTAGAACAGGATCGGCTCGCCACGCTTGTAGCTCGACAGCACCGCGGCATCCAGTGCCGGACCGGTGCCCGGGCGGAAGTTGGTGTAGGTGCTTTCCAGGCCATAGCTTTTGAGCATTTCGCTGTTGTCCAGTTCACAGGTCCAGCCGGCCGGGCAGTTGTAGAAACGGCCCTTGGATGGCTCTTCCTGATCCTTGAACACGGCAGCGTATTTGCCCAGATCGGCGATCGCTTTCAGGTCCGGGGCTTTAGGCTCCAGCTTGCGCTTGGCGTCGCCTTCGATCACGTAACGCGGCACGTACCAGCCTTCGATCGCGCCAACGACCGGAGCGCCGACACCGACGACCTTGCCGGCCTTCTCGGCCTTGTTCCAGACTTCACTGCGGCCGACCCACTCCTCGGCAAACACTTGAATATCGTTGCTGCTCAGGGCGTTTTCCATGGTGATGGAGTTGCCTGGGAGACTGTCGACCTTGCAGTCGTAACCTTTCTCCAGCACGACTTGCATCACGTCGGTCAGCAGCATGCCGCTTTCCCAGTTCAGGCCGGCGAATTTCACCGGTTTGCCCGACTCGCACCAGCCCGCCGCCTGAGTGGCTCCGGCGCTGGCCAGCAGGCCCATGGAAAGTAATGTGGTCAGCAGGGTCTTGTTCGATTTCATTGTGTGACGCTCCTAATCATGAGTTGGCTTACGGCAGTCAAGAGGCATCCAGCCCTGTCCACGTCCAATCAGGCCCGCGCCGCAGCGCGACTGGCCCCGCTTGTTATAGGTGCTGCATCGCTGTCCTGCTCGACTGGCAGGATCAGGTGATCGGGTACCGCGCTGTGCCATTTTTTCGCGCAGACGTAATACAGGCCGGCGGGAAGCACCAGACCGATGATCCAGGAAATATCCACACCACCCAGAACGTCCACCAGCGGACCGGTATAGAACTTGGTAGAGATGAACGGCAGTTGCACCAGCACACCGAAGACATAGACGCTGATACCGAGGGGGTTCCAACGGCCGTAGCGACCGTTCGGATCGGCCAGGGCCGGCACGTCATAGCGCTCGCGAGTGATGCAGTAGTAGTCCACCAGGTTGATCGCGCTCCATGGCGTGAAAAAGGCCAGCAAGAACAGGATGAAGGACTTGAACGCACCGAGGAACGAGTGCTGACCGAGCAACGCGATCAGGGTCGCCGTGCCGACGATGACCAGCACGAAGACCAGACGCTGCAAGCGCGTTACTTTCAGATCACCACGGAAACCGCTGATGACCGTCGCAATGCACATGAAGCTGCCGTAGGAGTTCAGCGTGGAGATGGTGACCTTGCCGAACGCGATGCTGAAATACAGCAGCGCAGCGGTGGCACCACTACCGCTCAAACCAACGATGTAGGCCACTTCGTGACCGGCGAATTGCCCGTTGGCCATGGCCGCGGCAAACACGCCGAGGATCATCGCCACCTGTGCACCGATAACCGAACCCGCGCCAGCGGCGAAAAAGGTTTTCACCGAAGACGTGCTGCTCGGCAGGTAGCGTGAATAGTCCGCTACGTAAGGACCGAAGGCGATCTGCCAGGACGCCGCGAGCGACACCGCGAGCAGGAAGCTGGTCCAGCTGAAATGGCGGATTTGCAGGAGTGCGCCAACGTCCGTCTGGCTCATCAGACGACTGAACAGGTAAACGAAGGCAATCACACCAATGACGCTGGCGACTCGGCCGATGAAATGGATCACCCGATAACCAAGCACCGTGACCAGCACGATGACACTGGCGAAGATGAGGATCCCGACGCTGTCGCTGACGCCAAACAACTGGCCCAGCGCCTGGCCGGAAAGCACGGTGCCCGTTGCGGTGAAACCCAGGTACATCAGACACACCAGCACGATCGGGATGGCCGCGCCATACACGCCGAATTGCACCCGGCTGGAGATCATCTGCGGCAGGCCAAGCTTGGGCCCTTGTGCCGCATGCAGCGCCATTACGCCACCGCCGAGCACTTGACCGATCAACAAACCGATCAACGACCAGAACACATCACCGCCCAGCACCACGGCCAGGGCCCCGGTGACAATCGCGGTGATTTGCAGGTTGGCCCCCATCCACAGGGTGAACTGGCTCAACAGACGACCGTGTCTCTCCGCTTCCGGGATGTAGTCGATCGAACGTTTCTCGATCAACGGTTTACTGCCTGCACGATCGCTGTTAACAGCCATGATTCAACCTCTGTGGATTGTTTTAATTGTTCTATCCGGTTTACCTGGACCCTGTGGGAGCGGGCTTGCCCGCGATGACGTCGGCACCTTCAACATCAATTCCAGCATTGCCGCCGCTATCGCTGGCAAGCCAGCTCCCACAGGGATTTGCGTTATTTGCCGGTAATCATCGGCAGGTTCAGACCCTGCTCCTTGGCACAGTCGATTGCGATCTGGTAACCCGCATCGGCGTGACGCATGACACCGGTAGCCGGGTCGTTGTGCAGCACGCGAGCGATACGCTCGGCCGCTTCGTCAGTACCGTCGCAGACAATCACCATGCCCGAGTGCTGGGAGAAGCCCATGCCGACGCCGCCGCCGTGGTGCAGGGAAACCCAGGTCGCGCCGCTCGCGGTGTTGAGCAGAGCGTTGAGCAGTGGCCAGTCGGACACGGCGTCAGAACCGTCCTGCATCGATTCGGTTTCGCGGTTAGGGCTGGCAACAGAGCCGGAGTCCAGGTGATCGCGACCGATCACGATTGGCGCGGACAATTCACCGCTGCGCACCATTTCGTTGAATGCCAGACCGAGCTTGGCGCGCAGGCCCAGGCCAACCCAGCAGATACGTGCCGGCAGACCCTGGAAGCTGATGCGCTCGCGGGCCATGTCCAGCCAGTTGTGCAGGTGAGCGTCGTCCGGGATCAGCTCTTTGACCTTGGCGTCGGTTTTGTAGATGTCTTCGGCGTTGCCCGACAGCGCAGCCCAGCGGAACGGACCGATGCCGCGGCAGAACAGTGGACGGATGTAAGCCGGTACGAAACCCGGGAAGTCGAATGCGTTCTCGACGCCTTCTTCCTGGGCCATCTGACGGATGTTGTTGCCGTAGTCGAAGGTCGGAATACCCATTTTCTGGAATTCGAGCATCGCTTTAACGTGCACGGCCATGGACTGCTTGGCGGCTTTGACCACGGCAGCCGGCTCGGTCTTGGCGCGAGCGCGGTACTCTTCCCAGGTCCAGCCGGCGGGCAGGTAACCGTTGAGCGGGTCGTGGGCGCTGGTCTGGTCGGTGACCATGTCCGGGCGCACGCCACGCTTGACCAGTTCCGGCAGGATTTCCGCCGCGTTGCCCAGCAGGGCGATGGAAATCGCTTTGCCTTCCTTGGTGTATTTGGCGATGCGGGCCAGCGCGTCGTCGAGGTCGGTGGCTTGCTCATCGACATAGCGGCTGTTCAGGCGGAAATCGATGCTGACCTGCTGGCATTCGATGTTCAGCGAGCAAGCGCCGGCCAGGGTCGCGGCCAATGGCTGAGCGCCGCCCATGCCGCCGAGGCCTGCGGTCAGGACCCAACGACCTTTGAGGTCATCGTTGTAGTGTTGGCGACCGG
This sequence comes from Pseudomonas sp. FW305-20, assembly GCF_058788075.1. Classification (NCBI taxonomy): domain Bacteria; kingdom Pseudomonadati; phylum Pseudomonadota; class Gammaproteobacteria; order Pseudomonadales; family Pseudomonadaceae; genus Pseudomonas; species Pseudomonas sp. FW305-20. Next base: position 11,191 of record NZ_JBYTAJ010000014.1, read on the forward strand.
CTTCGACGAAGGTTTCGTAAGTGCCCTGGACGATGCCCTGGCTGCCGATGTAGATCCAGCTGCCGGCAGTCATCTGGCCGTACATGGCCAGGCCTTTGGCGTCGAGTTCGTTGAAATGTTCCCAGCTCGCCCAGTGTGGCACCAGGTTGGAGTTGGCGATCAGTACGCGCGGGGCGTTGCTGTGGGTCTTGAACACGCCGACCGGCTTGCCGGATTGCACCAGCAGGGTCTCGTCGTCGTTCAGGTTGGTCAGGCTTTCGACGATCTTGTCGTAGCATTCCCAGTTACGCGCCGCACGACCGATGCCGCCGTAAACCACCAGTTCTTTAGGGTTCTCGGCGACTTCCGGGTCGAGGTTGTTCATCAGCATGCGCAGCGGCGCTTCAGTCAGCCAGCTTTTGGCGGTCAGCTTGTTACCGCGTGCGGCACGGATTTCAACGTCACGATACTTCGTAGGTTTCTGGGTATTGTCAGTCACGAAAAAGACTCCTCAGCGATCAATCCAAACCAACCCTGGCGGTGGGTAAGCCAGCCTGTGCGCGTCAACGCGACACAAGCGAATCAGTGGACGTTGCGAGGAGCCTCGATCGACTCATACGCATACGTCTTTACTTGTACATACAAGCATATGCAATCAAGCGGCCAACTTGCTGGATGAGTGTTCAAGAAAAGTTTTTGGAACGCTGGAAGGCCCTTGGATCAAGGGTTTAGACAAAGATGAAATTTTTCGCGGGGGATTTTTCGGAGGAGAGGCAGCTGTTACTTGAGCGCGGTTTTGCGCCACGCTGGGGCGTTCGGTAACAAAGTGGTGCGCGATGGGAAACAGGATGTGGATTGCTTTTGTGGCGAGGGGGTTTACCCCCGTTCGGCTGCGCAGCAGTCGCAAAATTGGATGTGAAAATCGGGGGCGGCTTCGCCATCCAACGGGGGCAAGCCCCCTCGCCACAGAGATTTTGTAAACAATTGGATCAGCGTGCGGTCAGTTCGATCACGCAGCACAGGCCATTACCGGAGACTTCCAGCAGTCCGACATTACCGACGAGTTGCAGGCAATCATGGCGACCCAACTGCGAGGCACTGTTACCGACCTTCACTTCAAGCTCATCGGTGATACTGAACACAAGCACGGTGCCGGCCGAACTGAAAAACCGCTGCTCGCCGTCCAGCCACTGCAACCGTGCGCTATAACGCTGCGGTGCATAAATCAGGTTGAAGTCGCGGATCGGCCCACCAAGCAATGTGCAGGAAACCTGGCTCTCGCCGCTGAAAGCAAACGGGTCCAGCGGTAACAATGGCCGAGTGTCCTGACCATCAATCCGCAAGGTCATGCCGTCGCCTTGCAATACGGTGATCACTCGCTCATAGCCGGCGAATGTCGAGAAGCCGCCCGACTCGCCGATGTCGGCAATCGACAGGCGCCAGCCGAAACCCTCAAGGCCGGCACCTCCATCACGGGTGATTTCTTCAGTGCTGCCGCCGCCGTTTTTCCACGGCATGCGCGGGTAATCTTTTGCGCGTAGAACCTTTACTTGATTCATTTATGAAACCGACCTTCCAGACGATGACGGGAACCAGGGTGGATCAAACGGGCGGCGGTCACTGGCTGACGGCCGGACCAGGTGCGGCGACGAATCAGCAGGCACGGCTCGCCCTTTTCAATCTGCAGCAACTTGCATTCGGACGGCTCGGCGAGAATCGCTTCGACCACATGCTCGCCTTCGGTCAGCGGCGCGACCTGGTTCAGATAGGCGTAAGGCGTTTGCAGGGTGAAGTCTTGCTTGAGGTACTCCGGCGCCACCAGTGCGTTGACGAAACGGTCTTCGATTTGCACCGGGATATCGTTTTCGAAATGCACGATCAGCGAGTGAAAGACTTTCTGCCCTTCACGCATGTCCAGGGCCAGTGCGCGCTCGGAACCGGCGGCCTCTTCCTCGAGGGTGATGACCTTGCAGGTGTGGCGATGGCCACGGGAGGCGATTTCGTCGGCGATGTTGTGGACTTCAAACAGGGCGGACTGGCTTTTCGGTTCGGCGACGAACGTGCCGACACCCTGCATGCGCACCAGCAGACCATCGGCGGTCATCTCGCGCAGGGCGCGGTTGATGGTCATACGGCTGAAACCCAGCTGGCTGACCAGCTCGCTTTCCGACGGAACGCGGTAGTGCGGCGGCCAGTTTCCACTGTCGATCTGCTGGGTGATCATCTGTTTGACGCGGGCGTACAAGGGCGCCGGACTGTCGCCCAGATTGGCGCTCAGATTGGCATTCGGCGGCAATGTGGCAGAGGGAGTCGGCACGGTTAATCCTTGTTCGTTTAGTAAAGGTTGCTAGCTTGCCGGAGTTTACCGAGCAGGCAAACGTCTGTATATGTATATACAAATAACACACGATGGGGTGCTGAACCATGTCCGCCTTCTTTGCCGAACGCGCGCTGCTGCCTAGTGGATGGGCCAACAATGTACGTCTTGAGGTCAGCGCCGATGGCGTGTTGACCCATATCCAGGCCGATTCCAACGCAGATGGCGCCGAACGGCTTAGCGGTCCGCTGCTGCCGGGTATGCCGAATCTACACTCCCACGCCTTCCAGCGCGCCATGGCCGGGCTGGCGGAAGTGGCGGGTAATCCGAATGACAGTTTCTGGACCTGGCGCGACTTGATGTATCGCCTCGTCGGAAAAATCAGCCCGGATCAACTCGGCGTCATCGCCCGTCAGCTGTACATCGAAATGCTCAAGGCCGGTTACACCTCGGTCGCGGAATTTCATTACGTACACCACGACACCAACGGCCAGCCATACGCGGACCCGGCCGAACTGGCGCTGCGCATCAGCCATGCCGCCAGCTCCGCCGGGATCGGGCTTACTCTGCTGCCGGTGCTCTACAGCCATTCCGGTTTCGGCGGGCAGGCCCCGAACGAAGGCCAGCGCCGCTTTATCAACAGCACCGAAAACTACCTCAAGCTTCAGTCGCGCTTGCAGCCGATCCTGGCGCAGCAACCGGCGCAGTCGCTGGGATTGTGTTTCCACTCGTTGCGCGCGGTAACACCGCAGCAGATCAGCGAAGTATTGGCGGCCAGCGACAAGCAGTGCCCGGTACACATTCACATTGCCGAACAGCAGAAGGAGGTCGATGACTGCTTGAGCTGGAGCGGCCGCCGTCCGCTGCAATGGCTGCACGAAAACACTGAAGTCGATCAGCGCTGGTGTCTGGTTCACGCCACCCACGCCAACCCGGAAGAAGTCACGCTGATGGCCAAGAGTCGCGCCATCGCCGGCTTGTGCCTGACGACCGAAGCCAACCTCGGCGACGGGATTTTCCCGGCGGTGGATTTCCTCGCTCAGGGCGGGCGCATGGGCATCGGTTCCGACAGCCATGTGTCATTGAGCGTGGTGGAAGAATTGCGTTGGCTGGAATACGGCCAGCGTCTGCGCGACCAACGACGTAACCGTTTGTATGGCGCGGATCAGCCGATGGTTGGCCGCACGCTGTACGACGCGGCGCTGGATGGCGGCGCTCAGGCGCTGGGTCAGCCGATTGGTGCGCTCGAAGTTGGCAAACGTGCGGATTGGCTGGTGCTGGACGGCAACGATCCGTACCTGGCGACGGCCAGCGGCGACGGGATTCTCAATCGTTGGTTGTTCGCCGGTGGCGATCGCCAGGTGCGGGATGTGCTGGTCAATGGCCAGTGGGTTGTGCGCGATGGGCGGCATGCTGGCGAAGAAGAAAGTAACCGCGCCTTCACCCAAGTCCTGCGCGATTTGTTGGGTTAACCCCCCCGCCGATCGTTCCCACGCTCTGCGTGGGAATGCAGCCCGGGACGCTCCGCGTCCCAACAGCAGACGCAGAGCGTCCATTGAGGCATTCCCACGCGGAGCGTGGGAACGATCAGTAGCGCAGTGATCAGTTCGACGTCTTGGCCATCTGCGTATCTGTCGCGCGCCAGATCAGCCGTGTGGTGTCGTAACCTTGCTGACGCGCCTTGCTCAGCAGTTCCTCACGCACCACGCCATTGACCGTCGGGGTCCGTGACAGCAGCCACAGATACTTGCGGCTCGGGTCGCCAACAATGGCGGTCTTGTAGTCATCGCTGACGTACAACACCCAGTACTCGCCCTTCGCCACACCCGGAATCAGCCGCGAAAACCAGGTATCGAACTCGACCCACAGCTTGTCGGTCTTGCCCGGTTCCTGTGGCCAGGCCACGCCTTTGGCCTCTTCCCATTGCCAGTCCGCTGTCAGGCAGCGATTGAGCACCAATACCTTGCCGTCGGGCTTGAGCGTGTAATGGGCTTCGGATTGCGCGCAGTTGCGCTGGAAATACATCGGCAGACGAGCCAACTCGTACCAGGTCCCTTGGTACTTCTTGAGATTGACGCTATTGGCAGTTTTCGGTGCCAATGGATCTACGCCAGAGGTGGCGCAGCCGGCCAAAAACAAGCCGGCTAAAAGGACTATCAGTAACCGCTTCATTGTTTTTCTCCCGTGGGCGTATAACCCCGGTTTACTTCAGGCCTTGGCCGGAAAACATCAGCACTTTGTCACCGGCGTACTGCACGCTGATAAAGCTGTTCTTGTCACCCCAGGTGCAACTGGACATGCCGAGCGCGCCGGAGCAATCGGCGGGTTTGCCCAGCAAGTTTTCTACTTCGGCCTTGGGCATGCCTGACGACAGCTTCGAGTAGTTTTCCTGATTAACCTTGCTGCAAGCGGCCAACAACACGCAGAACGAAAGCAGGGCAATAGAGCGCAGCGACATGGTGTAGCTCCTGGGGCAAAGGGGATGGCATGGCTGCCAAGCTGAAGCTTAGAAGAGAAAACCCCAATCTGGTTCCCTGGTCTCCCGCCTATTTATTTGGCCGTTCGTCTGCCTTATTTGGAAAATCTGCAACTTTACTTTCGCTATCGGGTATTTCGTCGGTTTTCGCAAAAACCGCCTAATCTTTGGCGCCGGCCAGTCGACATAAAAGCAGCGCAACGCCCACGACTGTGGCAAATTGACGCCCCTTTGTTGACCAGCCCCTCCGCGGTAGTTCATTTAATGACCAGAAACATGAAGTTCAGCCACAAGATCTTGTTGGCTGCCGCCCTCGTGGTGGCCGTTGCATTCGCTTGTTTCATCCTTTTCAACGACTACCGCCAGCGGCAAACCCTGCGCAGCAGTACCGAATCCTCGATGCAGGAACTCGGCAGCCTGACCACCAGCAACATCCAGACCTGGCTGGAAAGCCGCATTCAATTGCTGCAATCACTGTCCCAGCAGGTCGCCGTGGACGGTAGCGCTGCGGCCAGCCTCAAGCGCGCCATCGACTTGCCGGCCTACACCACTAACTTTCAACTGAGCTATTTCGGTGGCACTGACGGTGTGATGTTCTCGGTCCCGGCCGGCAATCGTGCCGCGGATTACGATCCCCGTGCCCGTGGCTGGTACAAGGCGGCGAACACTGCGCAACAGACCATCGTCACCGAACCTTATATCGCTGCTTCGTCGGGCAAACTGGTGATCACCGTCGCCACACCGGTGAAACATCAGAATCAAATGATCGGCGTCGCCGGCGCAGACATCGACCTGTCCAGCGTCAGCGCGATCATCAACTCGCTGAACTTCGGCGGCCACGGCCATGCGTTCATCGTCAGCGCCGACGGCAAGATCCTGATTCATCCAGACAGCAAACTGGTGCTCAAGAGCCTGGCCGACGCCTACCCGAACGGTGCGCCGAAAGTCAGCCCGGGCATGAAAGAAGTCGAGATCGACGGCAAGACCCAATTCATCTCCTTTACCCACGTCAACGGTGTGCCCTCGGCAGACTGGTACGTGGCGCTGGTGCTGGATCAGGACACCGCGTTCTCGATGCTCAGCGAGTTCCGCACCTCGGCGATCATCGCCATGGTCATTGCCGTGGTGATCATCATCGCGTTGCTGGGCATGCTGATCAGCTTCCTGATGCAGCCACTGCTGACCATGGGCCGCGCCATGCATGACATCGCCGAAGGCGAAGGTGACCTGACCAAACGCCTGACGATTCACGGCCAGGACGAGTTCGGTGCGCTGGGTACCTCGTTCAACCGTTTTGTGGAGCGTATTCATACGTCGATTCGCGAAGTGTCCTCGGCCACCGGCCAGGTCAACGAAGTCGCCTTGCGTGTGGTTGCCGCGTCGAATTCGTCGATGTTCAACTCCGACCAGCAAGCCTCGCGCACCAGCAGCGTGGCCGCCGCCATCAACGAACTTGGCGCTGCCGCCCAGGAAATCGCCCAGAACGCCGCCCTCGCCTCTCAGCATTCGAGCGATGCTCGCGCATTGGCCGAGGACGGTCAGCAAGTCGTGGATAAAACCATCGCGGCGATGCAGCAGCTCTCGGCGAAGATCAGCGATTCGTGCGGCAACATCGAAACGCTCAACAGCAATACCGTGAACATCGGGCAGATTCTGGAAGTGATCACCAGCATCTCCCAGCAAACCAACCTGCTGGCACTCAACGCCGCCATCGAAGCGGCCCGTGCTGGTGAAGCCGGTCGCGGTTTTGCCGTGGTCGCGGACGAGGTGCGCAACCTCGCGCACCGAACCCAGGATTCGGCGCAGCAAGTGCAGAAGATGATCGAGGAACTGCAAGTCGGCGCCCGGGAAGCCGTGATCACCATGACCGACAGCCAGCGCCAGAGCGAAAGCAGCGTCGGCATCGCCAACCAGGCGGGCGAACGTCTGGGCAGCGTGACTCAGCGTATCGGTGAGATCGACGGGATGAACCAGTCGGTGGCCACTGCGACGGAAGAGCAGACGGCGGTGGTGGAGTCGATCAACGTCGACATTACCGAGATCAACACGCTGAACCAGGAAGGCGTGGAGAACTTGCAATCGACGTTGCGTGCGTGTTCAGACCTTGAACAGCAGGCGGCGCGGTTGAAGCAGTTGGTCGGTAGTTTCCGAATATAAGCTGCTTTCACTGGCCCCATCGCCAGCAGGCTGGCTCCCACAGGGGATTTGTGAACGACACAAACCAAATGTGGGAGCCAGCCTGCTGGCGATAGCGGCATCAGCTACAGCAGAAAACTAAAAGCGAGAACCAGGCCCCGAAAGAAACGCCAACTCCTCAGCCGTAGATTCCCGGCCCAACACCGCATTGCGATGCGGAAACCGTCCAAACCGCGCAATGATCTTCTGATGCCGCTCGGCATAATCCAGGTTGTCCGCAAACACCGCCCGATCCGCCTCGGGTTGCTGTTCAACCAGATCGATAAACCGCGAAACCGCCTCGTTCTGCACCGCCAGATTCTCGCAATGCTCAAACACCAGGTAGATGAACACTCGCTGGATCGGCCGCAACTGCCGATCGAAATCCGCAGCAATGCCTTGCGCCACCAGTGCCTGGGCCCTGAGATCGCCTGAAAAGGATTTGGGAGTGTCGCGATAGATCATGCGCGGCAGTTGATCGAGCAACAGCACCAGGGCCAGCCAACCTTCAGGGCATTGCGCCCATTCGGTCAATCCGCCGGCCAGTGCCTGCTCGACCTGGTCCCCGAAACGCGTGCGCGCTTCGAGGTCCTGGCTGTCACGCTTGCCAAACCATAACTTGCCCTTCTCAGCCGCTATTTCGTTGGGTGATTCGAAAGATCCAAACCACCATTCGAGCAACGGCTGCCAGGGCGCGGTCATGTTTATTCCTTGTGGTAAGCCGTGACGCGCTCGACTTCTTCTTTCGAGCCGAGGAACACGGCGACACGCTGGTGCAAGCCGTCAGGCTTGATGTCGAGGATGCGCTGATGGCCATCGGTGGAAGCGCCGCCAGCCTGTTCAACCAGGAACGACATCGGGTTGGCTTCGTACATCAGACGCAGTTTGCCCGGCTTGGATGGCTCGCGGCTGTCGCGTGGGTACATGAACAAGCCACCACGGGTCAGGATGCGGTGCACGTCCGCGACCATCGCGGCGACCCAACGCATGTTGTAGTTCTTTTTCAACGGGCCTTCTTCGCCCGCCAGCAATTCGCTGACGTAGCGTTGTACCGGCGCTTCCCAGTGACGCTGGTTGGAGGCGTTGATCGCGAATTCCTGAGTGGACTCCGGGATCTTGATGTCTTCATGGGTCAACACGAAGCTGCCCATTTCGCGGTCCAGGGTGAAGCCTTTTACGCCGTCGCCCAAGGTCAGGATCAACATGGTCTGTGGACCGTAGATCGCGTAACCGGCAGCCACTTGCTCAGTGCCTGGCTGCAGGAAAGCCTTTTCATTCAAGGGCTCGTTTTGGCTCAGGTATTCGTTCGGGCAACGCAGCACCGAGAAGATCGTACCGACCGGTGCGTTGATATCGATGTTCGACGAGCCGTCCAGTGGGTCGAAAACCAGCAAGTACGCGCCTTTCGGGTATTTGCCCGGAATCTGGTAGGCGTTGTCCATTTCTTCGGACGCCATGCCGGCCAGGTGACCGCCCCATTCGTTGGCTTCGAGCAGGATCTCGTTGGAGATCACGTCGAGTTTCTTCTGCACTTCACCTTGGACGTTTTCAGTGCCCATGCTGCCCAGAACACCGCCGAGGGCGCCTTTGGACACGGCGTGGTTGATCTCTTTGCAAGCACGCGCCACCACTTCGATCAGGAAACGCAGATCGGCAGGGGTGTTGTTGCTACGGGTCTGCTCAATCAAATAGCGACTCAGGGTAACGCGGGACATGGAAGGCTCCGGTGGAATGGGGGGCTAAAAACCCGCGCAGTTTAACGCGAGTCAGGGCGCATTTCCTCCTATCAGACGTGTTACACCCAATAGAGTTCATGCGCCCGGTTTAGCGTAGTTGGAATCCAGGTTCTTTTCCGACCGATAAACCGTCTTCGCGAGCAGGCTCGCTACCACAGGGTCCGCATTCCACTGTGGGAGCGAGCCTGCTCGCGATTGGGTGCGCAGCACCCGCCTTCAAGGCTTGACCGGCGGCTTGCGCAACAGACTGAACGCCATCGCGCCCAGAAACAAAACACTGAGCAACAACACCGCCCACAGCCCGAACTTCTTCCAGTTGGTGTCCGTCGTCGCCGTCGTTGTCACGGTCGATGCCGGCGTGGCCACCAGCCCGCCGTCCACCGTAGCCTTGCCCAACGTCGCCAACTTTGCAGCGCTGTAATCCGGAATCAACGTCGACAGCGGCAGGCTCGCCGCCTTCACCGTGGCACTTCCCAGCGCGAGCGTATAAGGCCCCGCTCCCCGCGCCAGGAACACCAGATGAATGGAGCGCACGGCGAATCGCACCGTTGGGGCCTCGGCACCCAGGCCGCCGCCGCGCTCGTCCACCGTCAGCTTCAACTGCTGTACGGTTTGCCCCGGCAGCTGCAATTCGTTCTGCACCACATCCTGGCCATTCTGGGTCAGGCGGTACAGCAAACCGCTGCTCAACGGCTGCCACGGCAGGCTGCTTTCCCGACGACCGGACAAGGTCACGGGCGCCAAACTGTTGGGCTGACTCAATTCGACCTGCAAGCGCTCGACATTCAGTCCCATCGGTAATTGCCAGGTGTATTCACCCGCCTTGACGCTGCTGCCGGCCAGCGGCTGCGACCAGACAAGCGGTAGCGGCAGGCTGCGGGTCTTGGCGCTTTGCAGTTGCGCCGAGGTCAATGTCGGGGCCGATTGCGGCGTGTTCCACAGCAAGCGCAGATAACGGGCCGATTGACCCGGCAGCGCGACTTCATGCTGCTCGACCTGTTCGTCGGCAAACGTCAGGCGCGCCACCTGACCTTCACCCCACGATTGCCAGTGCTGCAGGTCGTCGCTCGCTTCGATGGTGAAACGCTGGAAGCCATCGCGTTCGCTGGTCCAGTCGAGGATCAACTGTTGCAACGGTGCTTTGATGCTGCTGGCGTCGAGCAACCAGCCGCGCAGCACTTCTTCGCCCGCCTCCAGTTGACTGGATGGCTGCACTTCGACCAGCGTGCCGTTGGCGCTCGATTGCACCCGCACGCTCGGTGCACGCTCAGTGGAGTCCGCCGAGTTGTATAGCGGGAACCATTTCACATCCGTCAGGGTACGGTTGTCGCTGGTCTGCGCCGGCGCACGCGCCAAGGAATACGCCTGGGCCTCACCGGCGGCATTGAACACGCGCACATCGCTGAGATCGGTTTGCCGCGCATTCAATTGCACGCTCAACGGCAATTCGAGGCGATACCACGGACCTTCACCGCTGACCGACAACGGCACCTGCGTGGCGAAGTCCGCCAGTTTTTCCTGGGCACTGGCCGACAACGCCACACCCAGGGCAACAGCGCCCAACCAGACCCGGTTCAGCTTCTGACTCAAGACGACACTCCTTCGGTTTGCGGGGCCGGTTTTTCAGCCTCCGGCTCAGCATCAAAGCGCTTGGGCGGCAACGGGGCGAAATAGCCCACCACCAACAGCAATACGCCAACGCCGATAAACGAGACGATCCGGGCGAGTCCGCCGCGGTTACTCAATTCGACAAAGAACAGTTTGGCCACCACCACACCGATCAGCGCCGCACCAATCAGCCAGACTTCGCGGCGATGACGCAAATGACCGCCGATCATCAGACTCAGGGCCATCAAGGTCCAGACGATGGACAGGCCGGCCTGCACCAGCATGGATTCGAGCAATAGATCCAACTCGAACGGCACGCCGCCCCAATGGTGAGCCGTGCGCATTACCAGCGCCGTGAAGAACACAAACAGCGAGGCGCCAGCGATCAGTTGCGTGGCGTGTTCGGCATAGTCCTTGCGGATCGCCAGTTGTGTCACGGCGCTGCGGGACCATACGTAGACGCCGAACAGCGCAAACAGCAGACCCAACTCCAGCGGGTTGATCAGCGGCACGTAAGGCAACGGCTCGGCGGTGCCATCGCTAACGATGTTCGCCAGCCAGAACCAGCCGAGCATCAGCAACGCCAACGGTGCTGCCGCGTACACGCGGTATTCGCGCGAATAAGCCGACACCGGCCATGGCCAGGCACGGGGTGCGGCCATCAGTACCAGATACAGGCTCGGCAGGATCGCCCAACCCAACCAGCGCCAGGCGTTGTACTGCTCGGACAACAGCAACAGGCCGTAACGCAGCTCCAGGGCCAACACACCGATCAACAGCCAGCAGCCGAGTACGTGCGCGGTACTGAGCGCGCGCGCCGGCAACATCGGCGCCAGACGCCGCAGGGAGATGAAGTGCACGACGAACACGGCCGCCCATACCAGCCAACCAACATTGGCCGCTGGGTGATAACGCGAGTGCCACGCAGCCAGCAACACCAAACCGGACGCAAGCATCAGCAAGGTGCAGAGCAAGCCCAGCGACGACCATTTCAAACGCAACGCCAAGACTGTCCACAGAGCCACACTCGCTGCCGCAACCACCAGCAACAACGTCGCTTGCAGGTTCAAAGGTGCGAAGCGCAGCACCTCACTGACCCACGCCACCGCCCACCAAGCCGCGCCCCACACCAGCAGCACTTCGGACAAACGCTGCAAGCTCAACACATCGAAGGCCGAAGCATGGTTGCCGAGCTGCAAGCGCCAGGCGCCCACCATCGCAGCCAAACCCAACACCAGCGGCGTCCAGAAACCGCTATGAGCCAGAGGTTTCAACCCTTCGCTCGCCAGCGGGCCGAGTAAATCCGGCCCGGCCAGCAGGAACGCCGCGCCACCGATCACCTGCAACAGCAAACCGAAGACAAAACTCACGCGCTGTTTGAGGTACAGGCTGAGCCAGATGATGAACAAACCGCTGGCCGCCCATACCGCACTCGCTGTTTGCCAAGGCAGGACGAACAGCACCGCCAGATTGATCAACACCAGACCGGCCAGCAGCACCACCGACAAGCCGCGCAGCAAGCGCACGTCGCTTCGGACCATCTCATCGCGCGCCGCCAACAACATGCCAGCGATCAGCGCCAGGCCGATCAACGACGCACTCAACAAACCGCTCCAACCCGCGTTGAATACAGCGCCGGACTCACCGCTCGAACCTTGCAGCCGCAGCAGGAACAACGCACCGCCGAGCAACTGCACGGCGAATGCGGTGAACAGGAAGGTGCGCGATTGCAGACGCAAGCCAACGAACAACGTCGCCAACCCCGCCAGTGCCCAACTGATCGCCGTGCCATGAGTGAAGAAAAACAACGGCGCCAGCAGATAAAGAAAGGTCAAACCGAGGCAGGCCAATACCGGCAGCCCTTTACGCTCCCAGTCCGACGCCTGCTCGGGCAAGGCTTTGCGCAACTGGTAGAAGCTGAACAACAACGCTACGCCGAGCATCAATGCACCGAGCGGCGCACCGTCGAGCAGACTACTTTCGCCGATTCGCAATTCACTGAGGAAGGCCAGGGCCGAGCCCAGTTGCAGCAGCAAGGCAAAGGCTCGGGCCAGCGGTCGTTGCTGACGCAGGCCCAGCCAGAAGATGCCGGCGCCTTCGACGGCCCAGGCAGCAGCGGTCCAGCGCGCATCGAGCCCCAAGGGAATCGCCAGGCTGGCGAAGATCACCCCCAGCGCCAGGCAGGTTTCCGCCAGCAGCAACGCGCGTCCGCCCATCAGCAGCCGCGCCAGGCCCATGTAAATCATGCCCAACGCCAACGCGCTGAAGGCTGCGGCGAACTCCAGGTGCTGGACCAACGCGAACTGCAAGCCGAAGCCCACCAACGGAGGACCGAACAGCATCGTGCCGTCGACGTAATCGCCCTTGCGCGCCGACCAGTGCAGCAGCGCTTCACGGCTGTCGTCCTCTGGCGCATCACTCATTTCCAGCAACTTGCGCCGGGCGAACAGCAGACCGATGGCCAGGTACATCAGGAAGAACACAATCAGGAACGGCTCAGTGCTCCACAACAATTCCGGCGTGTAGGAACGCAGGCCCCAGGCGAAACCGATGCCGAAGGTGCCGACGAAGCCGATCAGGTTGAGCAGCCGCCAGGCCTTGAACCAGGCGATGGCGAGGATGCCGGCGTTGAGCAAGGCGAAGTAGCTGAACAGCGCGACATGATTGCCGGCACCGGTGGAGGTCAGGATCGGCGCCGCAAAACCCCCGAGTGCCGCAGCGGCAGCCAGGCCCAAGGCATCCTGGGTGATGGCGAGAATCGCCGAGAACACCGTCACCGCGACCAGCAGACCCAACGCCGCCGTAGGATCGAGCAGTGGATGCAGGCGCATCGCGGCAAACACGGTCAGGTACAACACCGCGATCCCGGTGCCTTGCAGCATCAACGCGTAATGGCTGTTGCGTGTTCTAAGCCACCAGCCCAGCCCCAGAAGCCCCAATGCCGCCGCCGCAACACCGGCATAACGCAACTCGATCGGCACCACCATGCCTTCGGTGGCGTAACGCAACAGGAAGGCCAGGCCGAGAAACAACAGCACCACACCGACCCGCAGCACCGTGTTGCCGCCGAACAGCCAGTTGCGGGCGCCACTGATGGCGCGATCGATGAAGTTCGGGCCACGCGGGATGGCGGGTTGTTGCGGCTCGCGGGCGACCGGCTGGGGTTTCCAGGCATCGACGGGCACTGGGCGGCTCGCTTCAGCGGCGACCACGGTGATCGGTTCGAGTTCGGGGGGGAGCTCCCAGATCAGCTCCGGGGCTTCGACAGGGATTTCGTCGAGCGTAAATTCAGGAGCCGGCTCGGGCTCGTGGGTTTCCGGCGTCTTGACGCCTGACACTTCCAGCAGTGACAACCGTTGCTGCACTGCATTCAGCGCAATCTGAGCCTGATCGAGTAGCTTGCGTTGCTCGGCAGCCTGAGAACTCAGGCGGCCAATGCGAATGGCCTGGCCAATACCCAGCCCGAGCAGCGCGCCCAGCAGCGCATCGCTGAACGACTCGTCGAGTACCCAGCCCAGCACCAGCCCAATCAGCATGAACATCCATTGCATGGTCGATATCCCTAAGCGGCCCCGCTGCGGGGCGAATCCGGGTAAAGCGGCATCTGGCTGAGTTTAGTGTGAAACCACACAAACCTGTGGGAGCGAGCCTGCTCGCGATGAGGCCTTAACATTCAGCATTGATGTTGAATGTCAGTCCGCTTTCGCGAGCAGGCTCGCTCCCACAATGGATCGCGATGCATACCGCCCGGTGTAACCGGCGCTTAGTATATCGATCAGGCCCAACAACCGTCGGGCCTTGCTCGCAATTATTGCTAAAAGTTACTCCAAAGCTTTCCAGATATCCGTGGCGTACTCGCGAATGGTCCGGTCGGACGAGAACCAGCCCATCCTGGAGGTGTTCAACACCGCCGAACGCCACCATTCTTTCGAATCGTGCCAATGGGCTTCTACCCGCATCTGCGCTTCCCAGTAAGAGTCGAAATCGGCGCAGACCAGGAAGCGATCGTAGTCGATCAGCGAATCGATCAATCCTGTGTAACGGGAAGGATCATCCGGCGAGAACACCCCGCCGCGTATCGCTTGCAGCACGTCATTGAGCCGGTGGGAGGCCGCAATATCCGGCGTCGCGTTGAACTCATGGTTCTGCTTGCGCGCTTCAACCTGCTGGGCGCTGAGGCCGAAGATGAACATGTGTTCCACGCCGATGCGTTCGCACATTTCCACGTTCGCCCCGTCCAGGGTACCGATGGTCAGCGCGCCGTTGAGGCCGAACTTCATGTTGCTGGTGCCCGATGCCTCGAAGCCTGCGGTGGAAATCTGCTCCGACAAATCCGCGGCCGGAATGATGCTTTCCGCCAGACTGACGTTGTAGTTGGGCAAGAACACCACTTTGAGCAAACCGCGCACGGTCGGGTCGTTGTTCACCACCCGGGCGATGTCGTTGGTCAATTTGATGATCAGCTTGGCCTGGTGATAACTGGCCGCCGCCTTGCCGGCGAAGATCTTCACCCGGGGCACCCAATCGACTTCCGGTTCGGCGCGAATCGCCTGATACAGCGCGACGGTGTGCAAAAGGTTCAGCAACTGACGTTTGTATTCGTGGATCCGCTTGACCTGCACGTCGAACATCGCGGCCGGGTTGACCGCAACGCCAAGTCGCTCATGAATGATGTACGCCAGGGCTTTCTTGCTGTGCAGGCGCTGCTCGGCGAAGGCCTTGCGGAACGCGGCTTTCTCGGCGAAGGGTTCCAGGCCGAGCAGACGCTCTTCGGCGTTGTCCAGCAGATCCGGGCCGAGGGCGTCGACCATCATCGAGGTCAGCTCAGGGTTGGCCTGGTAAAGCCAGCGGCGGAAGGTGATGCCGTTGGTCTTGTTGTTGATCCGGTCCGGGTAGAGCTTGTGCAGTTCGGAAAATACCGTTTTGCGCATCAGCTGCGTGTGCAGCCCGGACACGCCGTTGACGCTGTGGGAACCAAGGAACGCCAGGTTGCCCATGCGCACACGGCGGCCGTTGTCTTCTTCGATCAGCGACACCGCGCGCAAGACCTCGAAGTCATGGATACCCTTGGCCCGCAGCGAATCGATGTGTTGGGCGTTGATCAAATAAATGATCTGCATGTGCCGTGGCAGCATCCGCTCCATCAAACCGACCGGCCAGGTTTCCAGCGCTTCCGGCAGCAGCGTGTGGTTGGTGTAGGACAGCGTGTCGACGGTGACCTGCCATGCCGCATCCCACGCGACGTCATAGACATCGACCAGTTGCCGCATCAGTTCGGCCACGGCAATCGAGGGGTGCGTGTCGTTGAGCTGGATCGCGGCATGATCGCCCAGGGTCAGGACCGAGGTGTGCATGTTGCGATGGCGGCGCAGCAAGTCCTGCAAGGACGCGGCGACGAAGAAATACTCCTGACGCAGGCGCAGTTCCTGGCCGGCTTCGGTGCTGTCCGCCGGGTAGAGCACCCGGGAAATACTTTCGGCCCGGGCGACTTCTGCCACGGCGCCCAAGTGGTCGCCGGCGTTGAAGCGTTCCAGGTGCAAATCTTCCATGGCCCGGGCGCGCCACAGGCGCAACGTGTTGACGCTCGCTCCGCGCCAGCCGACGACCGGCGTGTCATACGCAATCGCGCGAACGGTTTCCGCTGGCGTCCAGACTTGCTTGGACTTGCCGGCTTCGTCGGTGACGGTTTCGACACTGCCGCCGAAACCGATCGGGTAAACGACCTCTGGCCGTTCGAACTCCCAAGGGTTACCGAAATCCAGCCAGTGTTCGGTCTGTTCCTGTTGCCAGCCGTCGACGATGGCCTGGCGGAACAAACCGTGTTCGTAACGAATACCGTAACCGTGGCCGGCAATGCCGAGGGTCGACATGCTTTCCATGAAGCACGCGGCCAGACGACCGAGGCCGCCGTTGCCCAACGCTGCGTCGGGCTCCAGCAGGCGGATGCGCTCAAGGTCGACGCCGAGTTCAGTCATGGCCTCGCGGGCGACGTCCAGCAGACCAAGGTTGCTCAGGCTGTCGTAGAGCAGACGGCCGATCAGGAATTCGAGGGAAAGGTAATAAACCCGCTTTTGACCTTTGCGGTAAATCTGCCGGGTGTGATCCATCCAGTGCTCGACCATGTGATCGCGCGCCGCCAGGGCAATGGCTTCGAACCAGTCGTGGTCGAAGGCGTGATCCGGGTCTTTGCCCACCGCGTAGGTGAGTTTGGTCAAGACGGCGTCGCGAAATGCGGCCACCTCTGCTTCGCGAACAAGTGGTTCTTGAGTCATTGAAAGGACCTCGAGCGAGCGTGGAGTTGTTGAGCCTAGACGGTCTGACAGGCCGTTGGAACTCTGGTTCGGCAGTTTTTCCCGTTAGTGTGAGATAGATCGACATTACCTTGCCGCGCACCGGAAAGAATGCAGGGGCCGTGCCGGGTTACAGGTGTTATCGGGCGAAATACGAAAAAATCTGGCGAAAGGTTGTTCAAAAATCCACCAGTCCCGGTATGATCGCGCGCCCTGATGCACGCTGGTAACAACCGATGATGAAGTCCAACCTGATCGCCGCCGCGGAGATCGATCGCCTCGATACCTGGGCCAAGTACTCCGCCCCGATGTGTGGTTCGTGTGTTTCCAGCTGCTGCACCCTGCCGGTCGAGGTCAAGATCAAGGATCTGATCCGTATCGGCATCGTCGATGAATTCGAGCGAGGCGAGCCGCCGAAGAACATCGCCAAGCGTCTGCAGAAGGAAGGGATCGTCGAGCGTTACAACCAGAAGTCCGAGATCTTCACCCTTCAGCGCATGAGCAATAACGATTGCCTGTACCTGGATCGTAAGAGCCGTCTGTGCACTATTTATGAAAAGCGCCCGGATACTTGCCGCAACCACCCGAAAATCGGGCCGCGGCCGGGGTATTGCGCGTATAAGCCCAAAGAAGTGGCGCGCGAGACCAGCGAGAGCCGTCGTACCCTCGAAAAGTTTTAACCCAACCCTGATCGTTCCCACGCTCCGCGTGGGAATGCCTCAACGGACGCTCCGCGTCCGCTTTAGGGACGCGGAGCGTCCCGGGCTGCATTCCCACGCAGAGCGTGGGAACGATCTTCAAACCCCAGACAAACAAAAACGCCCCCGACCTTGCGGTCGGGGGCGTTTTTTTAGCAGCTAACTAAGTCGAAACTCAGTTACCGGCTTTCTTGGCAGCGCGGGTACGCTCGCTTTCGCCCAGGATCTTCTTACGAAGACGGATGGACTTAGGAGTGACTTCGCACAGTTCGTCTTCTTGCACGAACTCAAGAGCTTGTTCCAGGGTGAAACGGATAGGCGGAACCAGAGCGATGGTTTCGTCTTTACCCGAGGCACGCATGTTGTCGAGCTTCTTGCCTTTGGTTGGGTTAACGCCCAGGTCGTTGTCGCGGCTGTTGATGCCGACGATTTGACCTTCGTACACGTCTTCACCGTGACCCAGGAACAGTTTGCCGCGAGCTTGCAGGGTTTCCAGCGAGTAAGTCAGAGCCTTACCGGTAGCAACCGAAACCAGCACGCCGTTCTGACGGCCGGACATGTCGCCGGACTTCATCACGTCGTAACGGTCGAAGATCGAGGTCAGGATGCCTGCACCGGAGGTCAGGGTCAGGAACTCGTTACGGAAACCGATCAAGCCACGAGCCGGGATGTTGTACTCAAGGCGCACACGGCCCTTGCCATCCGGAACCATGTTGGTCAGGTCGCCCTTACGGATACCGATCTGTTCCATGATCGAACCTTGCGATTCTTCCGGCAGGTCGATGGTCACGTTTTCGTACGGTTCGTGCTTGACGCCGTCAACCATGCGGATGATCACTTCCGGACGACCAACACCCATTTCGAAGCCTTCGCGACGCATGGTTTCGATCAGTACCGAGAGGTGCAGCTCACCACGGCCGGAGACTTTGAACTTGTCGGCGGTGTCGCCTTCTTCAACGCGCAGGGCAACGTTGTAGAGCAGTTCTTTGTCCAGACGTTCCTTGATGTTACGGCTGGTGACGAACTTGCCTTCTTTACCGCAGAAAGGCGAGTCGTTTACCTGGAAGGTCATGGAAACGGTTGGTTCGTCAACGGTCAGCGGCTTCATCGCTTCGACGTTCAGTGGGTCGCACAGAGTGTCGGAGATGAACAGCTGGTCGAAGCCGCTGATGCAGACGATGTCGCCGGCAGCTGCTTCTTCAACGTCGATACGGTGCAGACCGTGGTGACCCATCAGCTTCAGGATACGACCGGTACGCTTCTTGCCGTCGGCGTCGATAGCGACAACCGGAGTGTTCGGCTTGATGCGACCACGAGCGATACGGCCAACGCCGATAACACCCAGGAAGCTGTTGTAGTCCAGAGCGGAGATTTGCATCTGGAACGGACCTTCACGGTCGACTTTCGGCGCAGGTACGTTGTCGACGATCGACTGGTACAGCGGGGTCATGTCTTCAGCCATGTCGGTGTGTTCCAGACCGGCAATGCCGTTCAGGGCCGAGGCGTAGACGACTTTGAAGTCCAGCTGTTCTTCGGTAGCACCGAGGTTGTCGAACAGGTCGAAGATCTGGTCCAGAACCCAGTCCGGACGCGCGCCTGGACGGTCAACCTTGTTGATCACCACGATTGGACGCAGGCCGGCTTCGAAAGCCTTCTTGGTCACGAAACGGGTTTGCGGCATAGGGCCGTCTTGAGCGTCAACCAGCAGCAGAACGGAGTCGACCATCGACATTACGCGTTCAACTTCGCCGCCGAAGTCGGCGTGGCCCGGGGTGTCCACGATGTTGATGTGGTAGCCGTTCCAGTTGATGGCGGTGTTTTTCGCCAGAATGGTAATACCGCGCTCTTTCTCCTGGTCGTTGGAGTCCATCACGCGCTCGTCGTTGAGCTCGTTGCGCTCCAGGGTGCCGGATTGACGCAAGAGTTTGTCTACCAGGGTGGTCTTACCATGGTCAACGTGAGCAATGATGGCGATGTTGCGTAGATTTTCGATCACTTGTGTATCTCGATCAGAGGATTCGGTGTGCTGACAAGTCTTGGCAGCGATTTACAGTAGAGTCAGGCCTTGCCGTTACAGCTTGACGGCAGGGTCGGGGGGCCGGTGACGCAGGCCACAGGCATACAGCCCCGGGCTCTTAGCTCGGTCGATAAACGCGCACATTGGCATGCCCCTCACTGAGCAAATGGTGGGCATGCAGGCGACTCATCACGCCTTTGTCGCAATACAGCAGGTACTGGCGAGTAGGGTCCAGTTCCTTGAAACGAGCGTTCAATGCATAAAACGGCATCGTCTGCACCTCAATGCCAGCGAGTTCAAGCGGCTCGTCTTCAGCGGCATCCGGATGACGGATGTCGATGATGATCTGGCCCGCCAGAGCTTCGCTGACTTCTTCGATCTGCAAATCCTGGCCCAATTCGTCGATTACGCGATCGATCGGCACCAGTTTGGCGTTTTCGAGCGCACGCTCGAGCACTGCCATGTCGAACTGTTGTTCTTCGTACTCCACGCGTGGACGCTTGGCGTGGGTCTTGGGGTTCACCGAGATGACCCCGCAGTATTCCGGCATGTGCTTGGCGAAATCGGCAGTCCCGATTTCGTTGGCCAGGTCGATGATGTCCTGCTTGTGACTGGCGATCAGCGGTCGCAAGACCAGCTTGTCGGTCACGCAGTCGATCACGGACAGGTTCGGCAGCGTCTGGCTCGACACCTGGGAAATCGCTTCGCCGGTGACCAGCGCTTCGATCTCCAGCCGATCGGCAATACGGGAAGCAGCGCGCAACATCATACGCTTCAAAACTACGCCCATATGACTGTTATCGACTTTCCCGAGAATTTCTCCCAGTACTTCCTCGAAAGGCACACTGACAAATAACACGCGTTGGGAGCTGCCGTACTTCTTCCAGATGAAGTGCGCGACTTCCATAACGCCCAGTTCATGGGCTCGTCCGCCCAGATTGAAGAAGCAGAAATGGCTCATCAGCCCGCGGCGCATGATCTGGTAGGCAGCTACAGTGGAATCGAAGCCGCCGGACATCAGCACAAGCGTCTGTTCCAGGGCCCCCAGCGGATAACCGCCGATGCTGTTGTGCTGGTTGTGGATCACGAACAACCGTTTGTCGCGAATTTCGAGACGAACTTCAATTTCCGGCTCTTTCAGCGAGATTCCGGCGGCGCCGCACTGACGACGCAGTTGGCTGCCGACGTATTTCTCGACATCCATCGAGCTGAATTCATGCTTGCCGGCACGCTTGCAGCGCACCGAAAAAATCTTCCCGGCCAACGCATCACCGAAGTGTTGCTTGCACTTGGCGACGATGTCGTCGAAGTCGCCCAGCGGGTATTCGTCGACTTGCAGGAAATGCGCGATGCCCGGCATGCAGCTCAGGCGCTCGGTCATCTCCTTCAGGGCTTTCGGCTCGCTGACGCGGGTTTCCAACTCGAGGTTGTCCCACACACCGTTCACCACCACAGCCGGGTCCAGGTCGCGGAGCACGGTACGGATGTTTTTGGCCAACTGGCGGATGAAACGCATCCGTACCGGGCGGCTCTTGATGGTGATTTCGGGGAAGACTTTTACGATTAGTTTCATGAAAACAGCGCGCGCTGGGCCAGCCGAAAAAGGGGGGCGCGGATTATAGCGGAAATTGCTCAAGGTTTAACCAGTTAATGTGCAGAAGGTTTTGCGCGCACCAAAACAGGTCATTCGTGGAATATGGCGCTACATTACAGGGCGCTATTTCCAGCTTTGCTGCGCTTTACCTCTATATAAGCGTGAAAATGGGGCAAAAAACCCATGGTGGGGCACTGGCATGCAATTTGCTCCCTTGTGAGGCAGGTTGCCTTGGCAGAGTATTCGCGCCGGCATCACCCACATTCTAAGGGCATCCACTACTAAGCCCGAAGCCACCCGGAGGACACTATGTCGAAGTCGGTTCAACTCATCAAAGATCATGACGTCAAGTGGATTGATCTGCGCTTCACGGATACCAAAGGCACTCAGCATCACGTGACCATGCCGGCTCGCGACGCGCTGGATGAAGCTTTCTTCGAAGAAGGCAAAATGTTCGACGGTTCCTCCATCGCTGGCTGGAAAGGCATCGAAGCCTCCGACATGATCCTGATGCCGGACGACAGCACTGCCGTTCTCGACCCGTTCACCGAAGAGCCAACCCTGATCCTGGTTTGCGACGTGATCGAGCCTTCGACCATGCAAGGCTACGACCGTGACCCACGTGCGATCGCCAAGCGTGCCGAGGAATACCTGAAGTCGACCGGTATCGGCGACACCGTATTCGTTGGTCCAGAGCCTGAGTTCTTCATCTTCGACGAAGTGAAGTTCAAGTCCGACATCTCCGGCTCGATGTTCAAGATCTACTCCGAACAAGGTTCGTGGATGTCCGACCAGGACGTGGAAGGCGGCAACAAAGGCCACCGTCCAGGCGTCAAAGGCGGCTACTTCCCTGTTCCGCCGTTCGACCACGACCACGAAATCCGTACCTCCATGTGCAACGCCATGGAAGAAATGGGCCTGGTCATCGAAGTTCACCACCACGAAGTGGCGACTGCCGGCCAGAACGAAATCGGTGTGAAGTTCAACACCCTGGTCGCCAAGGCTGACGAAGTTCAGACCCTGAAGTACTGCGTACACAACGTTGCTGATGCATACGGCCGCACCGCGACCTTCATGCCTAAGCCGCTGTACGGCGACAACGGTTCGGGTATGCACGTTCACCTGTCCATCGCCAAAGATGGCAAGAACACCTTCGCTGGCGAAGGCTATGCCGGCCTGTCCGACACTGCCCTGTACTTCATCGGCGGCATCATCAAGCACGGTAAGGCGCTGAACGGCTTCACCAACCCGTCGACCAACTCCTACAAGCGTCTGGTCCCAGGTTTCGAAGCGCCAGTAATGCTGGCCTACTCGGCTCGCAACCGTTCCGCTTCGATCCGTATTCCTTACGTATCCAGCCCTCGCGCCCGCCGTATCGAAGCTCGCTTCCCGGATCCGGCAGCCAACCCGTACCTGGCCTTCGCTGCCCTGGTAATGGCCGGCCTGGACGGTATCCAGAACAAGATCCACCCTGGCGACGCAGCTGACAAAAACCTGTACGACCTGCCGCCTGAAGAGGCGAAAGAGATCCCACAAGTTTGCGGCAGCCTGAAAGAAGCCCTGGAAGAGCTGGACAAAGGTCGTGCGTTCCTGACCAAAGGCGGCGTTTTCAGCGACGACTTCATCGACGCTTACATCGCCCTGAAAAGCGAAGAAGAAATCAAGGTTCGTACCTTCGTACACCCACTGGAATACGAGCTGTACTACAGCTGCTGATCCGGTAGCGCCAGCACACGCGGCGTAACAAATGAGGCCTCCTTCGGGAGGCCTTTTTTGTGGGCGTAAGTTTTCAGGCAAAACATTTTTTGAAAATAGTTCTGTGAAACTTCCAGGCAATTTTCATTTACTGTCCCGGGACTTTTCGGAAGGACCATCAGATGAAATCAGCATCGGCCTCTCTTTATTCGCTAGCGTTGTTTCTTGCTGCGCTGACACCTGCCTGGGCCGTAGCGGATAGTTCCCATACCACTGATCAGGGCAAACACTGGCTGGTGGAAAAATCTTCCGATGACAGCCGGTTTCAAATTGCCCTTCTCAGCGGAAATACGCGCTATGACGGCAAAACCGGCGAGGCCCTATTGGCGATAAGTTGTCATCCTGATAACCCGATGAGAATGTCCCTGACTATCCCGACCCAGCGACTTGACTTCAATGCCGATGATTATGAAGGCCCGGGCGCGCCGGCAAACGGACCATTGCGCCTGACAACCGGCACACGCGCGCCCATCAGCTCTCTGGTCAGCGGTTCGGGCTCGGTAAGGAGCCTGCAAGAAGACGGTTGGGTATTCGAGTTTGGTACGAGCATCGACAAGCGCGAGTTGCATTACTGGCTCACTGACACAGCCCGTGGTCAACCTGTAACGTTGACACTGCCTTCGCTCAAGGGTGATACCCCACTGATTGCAGAGTTTGTATTGCCAGAAGACGACAGCGGGTTGCGCAAGGTTATCGGGCCTTGCATGGAAGCATCCGGATGAGCCGCTCTGCAATTTCTGACAAGCAATCGATCCATCTCCCATGACATTCACAGTTTCGTCTGGCATCAATCCATTTGAGTTGCTCGTAGCCTGTACCGACTTGCCTGCACTCAACGGATGGAACGATGAAGATCTACATGCTTACAACCCTGCTTGGCACCTTGACCGCAGGTGCCCTGTCGGGCTGCAACCCAGCAGCATCGACGGCGGCAATCGAACGTAAAGTTCTACTTCAAAGCAGTGCATCCTGGGACGACACGCCTTACATCGCCTACCCGAAGGCAGCACCTGAGCTGTCGCTCCTGAAACTCAAGATACCTGCGAACACTGCACTCGACTGGCACACCCATCCAATCCCCAATGCCGCGTACATTCTTGCCGGCGAGCTGACAGTCGAGAGCAAGGACAGCGGCCAGATCCGACGCTTCAAGCAGGGCGATGCGGTGGCTGAAATGGTTAACATCACCCATCGCGGCAAAACCGGTGACAAGCCGGTAGAACTCATTGTGTTCTATGCTGGCAGCCAAGGTATTCCACTGTCGGAGTAACCTTGATACCCACAGGGAGTCTGGATGCGGTCACTTTTGATATTTCTGCTGCTGTCTTTCGCTTGCCCTGTGATGGCGCAGATCTACAAGTACACCGACGCCGACGGCAACACCGCCTACAGCAATCAACCGCCCGATGGCGTGAAGGCTCAACCGGTCGAGTTGCCACCGCTGAACAGGGTTGAGCCCCAGGCGCCTCCTGCGCCACCGGCTGAAGCCAGCAGTCGCGAACAGCCGCGCAGCGCTTACGAGGTGCTGGAACTGACCAACTTGCCCACCACCGAAGCGCTGCGTGCCAACAACGGCACCTTCACTGTTAACGTGCTGATCAAACCCCGCCTGCAAGGCCCACATTTGTTCAGGCTGTTGCTGGACGATCAGCCTTACGGCCAGCCGAGCAACGTGCCAATCCTGCAACTGGTCAATATTGATCGCGGCACGCACAGCCTCGCGGTGCAGGTGATCGACGGGGAAACCATCGTTCAACAAAGTCCCACCGTGACGTTCACCGTACAACGGGTGCATAAGCCGTGAGGCTGTGGCTGCTGATCATCTGCTTGATCGCCCTGCCGGTGACGGCCGAGGTATTCACCTACATCGACGCCCAGGGCAATCGGGTTTACACCGACCAGCCAGGCTCCGGCAATGCCAAGCGTGTCCCGATGGCGCCGAGTAACCGCATGTCCGCCAACCCTGGCGGCGCAGCACCGGTAGCTGGAAAGAAGGCCGCAACAAAACCACTGTTTCACTACGACATGCTGAGAGTACTGGTGCCGGAGCCAGACGCCACGGTACGCAGCAGCGCTGGAGAGATTATTGTCAGCGTCACCAGCGAACCCGGTCTGCAACGTGGCCATCGCTACCGATTGCTCCTCGATGGCCAACCCACCGCAGATCCCGGCTTGAGCCCGGTGTTCGCCCTGAGCAACATCGATCGCGGCAGCCACAACCTCTCGGTGGAAATCCTCGACGAGCAGGGCCGCACGGTCGAGCGCACCGCCAACCAGCCGTTCCACATGCTGCGCATCTCTCTGGCGCAGAAGCGCCAGGTCAGACCCTGCACCCTCCCCGATTACGGCCAACGGCCGGAATGTCCGCTTAAAGACAAGCCCGCAGAGGAAAAAAATCCCTTCCTGCGCTTCTTCTAACGCCATTCAGGTTTGCGCACTATATTGGTGCAATTGGTTGCACCATACCCATATACCAACCCATTTTGGTTCGAAAGTACCCGTCAAAGCTGGCAGAACGCCACGCAAACGAGCGTCAAACGCCCGTTTCAGGCCTTAAACGCTTCTTTTCGGAGCCTTGGTTTGGTTTTTGCATTTTCCTCGCATCAGCGCTTTATTCATGCGCGCGCCCTGCTCCAAAAGAGGTCCTGATGACCATTAGCGACGCACTGCATCGATTGCTACTCGACAACCTGACCACCGCCACCATTCTGCTCGACGCCGAACTGCGCCTCGAGTACATGAACCCGGCGGCGGAAATGCTCCTGGCCATCAGCGGTCAGCGTAGCCATGGGCAGTTCATCAGCGAGTTGTTCACCGAATCCACCGAGGCGCTGAACTCCTTGCGCCAGGCGGTCCAGCAAGCCCATCCGTTCACCAAGCGCGAAGCGATGCTCACCGCCCTCACCGGCCAGACGCTGACCGTCGACTACGCGGTGACGCCCATCCTGGCCAACGGCGCCACCATGCTGCTGCTGGAAGTCCACCCCCGCGACCGCTTGCTGCGAATCACCAAGGAAGAGGCGCAGCTGTCGAAGCAGGAAACCAGCAAGATGCTGGTGCGCGGCCTCGCTCACGAGATCAAGAATCCCCTCGGCGGGATTCGCGGCGCGGCGCAATTGCTCGCTCGCGAACTGCCGGAAGAAAGCCTGCGCGACTACACCAACGTGATCATTGAAGAGGCCGACCGCCTGCGCAATCTGGTCGATCGCATGCTCGGCTCCAACAAGCTGCCGTCACTGGCGATGTGCAACATCCATGAAGTGCTGGAACGGGTTTGTCATCTGGTGGAAGCCGAAAGCCAGGGTTGCATCACTTTGGTGCGCGACTACGACCCTAGCATTCCCGACGTGTTGATCGACCGCGAACAGATGATTCAGGCCGTGCTGAACATCGTGCGCAATGCGATGCAGGCCATCAGCAGCCAGAACGAGCTGCGCCTTGGCCGCATCAGCCTGCGCACCCGCGCCATGCGCCAGTTCACCATCGGCCACGTGCGCCATCGCCTGGTGACCAAGATCGAAATCATCGACAACGGCCCGGGCATTCCCGCGGACTTGCAGGAAACCATCTTCTTTCCCATGGTCAGCGGCCGCCCGGACGGTACCGGGCTGGGCCTGGCCATTACCCAGAACATCATCAGCCAGCACCAGGGCCTGATCGAATGTGACAGCCATCCAGGCCACACCACCTTCTCGATCTTTCTGCCACTGGAACAAGGAGCCACATCGACATGAGCCGTAGTGAAACCGTGTGGATCGTCGATGACGACCGTTCTATCCGTTGGGTCCTGGAAAAAGCCTTGCAGCAGGAAGGCATGACCACGCAAAGCTTCGACAGCGCCGATGGCGTGATGAGCCGCCTGGCGCGCCAGCAGCCGGACGTGATCATCTCCGACATTCGCATGCCGGGCGCCAGTGGTCTGGACCTTCTGGCGCGGATTCGCGAACAGCACCCACGGCTGCCGGTGATCATCATGACTGCGCACTCCGATCTGGACAGCGCTGTCGCGTCCTATCAGGGCGGCGCGTTCGAATACCTGCCGAAACCGTTCGACGTCGACGAAGCGGTGTCGCTGGTCAAACGCGCGAACCAGCACGCCCAGGAACAGCAAGGCCTGGAAGTCCCGGTCGCCTTGACACGTACCCCGGAAATCATTGGCGAAGCGCCGGCGATGCAGGAAGTGTTTCGCGCCATCGGCCGCTTGAGCCATTCCAACATCACTGTGCTGATCAACGGCGAATCCGGTACCGGTAAAGAGCTGGTGGCACATGCACTGCACCGTCACAGCCCGCGTGCGGCTTCGCCGTTCATTGCGCTGAACATGGCGGCGATCCCGAAAGACCTGATGGAATCCGAGCTGTTCGGCCATGAGAAAGGCGCGTTCACCGGCGCGGCCAACCTGCGTCGCGGGCGTTTTGAACAGGCTGACGGCGGCACGCTGTTCCTCGATGAAATCGGCGACATGCCGGCAGACACCCAGACTCGTTTGCTGCGAGTGCTGGCGGACGGCGAGTTCTACCGCGTCGGCGGCCATGTGCCGGTGAAGGTCGATGTGCGAATCATCGCCGCGACGCACCAGAATCTGGAGACCCTGGTGCATGCCGGGAAATTCCGTGAGGACTTGTTCCACCGCCTCAACGTGATTCGTATCCACATTCCACGGCTGTCGGACCGTCGCGAAGACATCCCGACCCTGGCCAAGCACTTCCTCAGCCGCGCCGCGCAAGAACTGGCGGTAGAGCCGAAGCTGTTGAAAAGCGAAACCGAGGAATACCTGAAAAACCTGCCGTGGGGCGGCAACGTGCGCCAGCTGGAGAACACCTGCCGCTGGATCACGGTGATGGCTTCGGGTCGTGAAGTGCACATCAGCGACCTGCCGCCGGAGCTGCTGAACCTGCCGCAGGATTCGGCGCCGGTGACCAACTGGGAGCAAGCGCTGCGCCAGTGGGCCGATCAGGCGTTGGCTCGTGGCCAGTCGAGCCTGCTCGACAGCGCTGTACCGGCATTCGAGCGGATCATGATCGAAACCGCCCTCAAACACACCGCCGGCCGCCGCCGCGATGCCGCCGTTTTGCTGGGCTGGGGGCGTAATACCCTGACGCGCAAGATCAAGGAATTGGGGATGAAGGTTGATGGTGGGGATGACGATGAGGCGGATGAAGGCTAAGCAGCCTTTAGTTTTTTGCTGACTGTCAGATCCAATCGCGAGCAGGCTCGCTCCCACAGTGGGTTTTCAGTTGTTCACTATTCTGTGAACACCATTGAACCCTGTGGGAGCGAGCCTGCTCGCGATGCTTTTAGGGCCATCGTGCACCGCAGCAATGCACCGTGAACCGCAATCGCGCATGGCAACCGATCCAAAACCCCGCCTTCATCTGCAAGAAAATCCCTATCACAGAAACACGAAAGCCCCGGAATACGGGGCTTTCGACGTTTCAGCGCGACATTCTGTTTCAACTTGTTAAAACCTGGCACGCCCCCTGCAATAGTCCATTCAGTGATTCGATTCACTACCCGGTTTCGGGGACCTTGGTACAGGCAGGCCGGGGATTCCCCTCTTTTACATCGGGCTCACACCGCACAAGCGACGAGCCCAAGCAGTTTTGGGGCCCTTGATACAGGCAGGTCAGGGGTTCCTTCTTTACACCGGGCTCACGTCGCAATGCGCGAGCCCTGCCGTTTTGGGAACCTTGGTACAGGCAGGCCGGGGATTCCCTCTTTTATTGCTCCCGGAGATGGATCTCCAGCCGCCAGCGGTCATCGACCTCGCTACCGGCCCACTCGCCCTGCAGTGGCCGGGCCGCCACCACCGTCAGCAACAACCCCCCATCGCTCAAACGCACGCGCCAGTTCGCGTTCTTGTCGTTGATTTTGAGCTGACCTTTCTGTGACTTTCCTTCAGCCTCGAACAGCAACGCGAGGCTACCGTCGACGAACTCGCCGTGAGCCTTGGGTTCGTTGTTGAACCACACCACCAGCCCATCGTTCGTCACCTCGACCTGCTGCAGTTCGCTGGGGTCGGGAGTGGTCAGGCGACCGATCATCAGCCCCACCATCACCCCGACAATCGCCAGCGAAGCCATCACCCGCGGGAATAGTTTCGAACGGTTGTCCACAGGCGGCGTAGAATGCCGCTCATCTTTACCTTCGGAGCCGTGCATGTTTCACGTCATCCTTTTCCAACCAGAAATTCCGCCGAATACCGGCAACGTTATCAGGCTGTGCGCCAACAGTGGCTGCCACCTGCATTTGATCGAACCGCTGGGCTTCGAGATGGACGACAAGCGTCTGCGCCGGGCCGGCCTCGATTACCACGAGTATGCCACCCTGCAACGCCACGCAGACCTCGCCAGCTGTCTGGAAAGCCTCGGGCATCCTCGGTTGTTCGCCTTCACCACCAAGGGCTCGCGGCCGTTCCACGATGCCAGCTTCGCCGAGGGCGATGCGTTCCTGTTCGGCCCGGAAAGCCGTGGCTTGCCGGCAGAAGTACTCGATGCCCTGCCCAGTGAACAGCGCCTGCGCCTGCCGATGCGTGAAGGCTGCCGCAGCCTGAACCTGTCCAACACCGTGGCGGTCGCCGTGTACGAAGGCTGGCGCCAGCTCGGTTTTAAATAACACCGCATAACAAATGTGACTGATCGTTCCCACGCTCCGCGTGGGAATGCCTCTAGGGACGCTCCGCGTTCCAGCAGCACCACTGGCGTCGAGCCTGGCACCGGTTGACGCGGAGCGTCACGGGCTGCATTCCCACGCAGAGCGTGGGAACGATCATCGCAACGCACCCAGCAGCATCATTCCGCCCATGAAAAAAGCGCCTGTTATGGCGCTTTTTTCGTTACTGCATCGAACGCTTACTGAACGGTTGGAGTCTCGCCAGCCGCCTGCATGCGTTGCAGCTCTTGTGCGTACAGCGCGTCGAAGTTCACCGGGGCCAGCATCAGGGCCGGGAACGAACCGCGGGTCACCAGGCTGTCCAGGGTTTCGCGAGCGTAGGGGAACAGGATGTTCGGGCAGAACGCGCCGAGGGTGTGGCTCATCGAAGCGTCGTCGAGGTTCTTGATCAGGAAGATCCCGGCCTGTTGCACTTCAGCAATGAACGCCACTTCTTCACCGTTTTTCACGGTAACGGACAACGTCAGTACGACTTCATGGAAGTCGCCTTCCAGAGCCTTTTGACGGGTGTTCAGATCCAGACCGACGCTCGGTTCCCACTGCTGGCGGAAGATTGCCGGGCTTTTCGGTGCTTCGAAGGACAAGTCACGTACGTAGATGCGCTGCAAGGAGAATTGCGGTGCGGTTTCTTCTTCGCTAGCTGCAGTGTTCTGTTGGTCAGTCATCTCAGATCCTTTCTGATCTTGGGGTCTTATAGGGAAGGCATTCAGGCCTTGAGCATGGCGTCGAGCTTGCCGGCGCGCTCAAGGGCGAACAAATCATCACAACCACCCACGTGGGTGCTGCCAATCCAGATCTGCGGCACGGATGTACGTCCGGCCTTCTGAGCCATGGCGGCACGCACCTGCGGCTTGCCATCGACCTTGATCTCTTCGAAGGCCACGCCTTTGTTCTCGAGCAGGTACTTGGCTCGCGAACAGTAAGGGCAGTAATCGCTGGAATAGACGACGACGTTGCTCATTTCACTTCACCAGCGGCAGGTTATCGCCTTTCCAGCTGGAAATACCGCCGGAGAGCTTGGCGGCAGTAAAGCCGGACTTCATCAGTTCGCGGGCATGAGTACCAGCGGTCTGGCCCATGGCATCGACCAGGATGATGGTCTTGGCCTTGTGCTTTTCCAGTTCGCCGACGCGAGCAGTCAGTTTGTCGTGAGGAATGTTCACCGCGCCAACAATGTGACCGGCGGCGAAGTCCTTGGTCGAACGAATGTCGATCACAACGCCCGCGTCCTTGTTGACCAGCCCGGTCAGTTCACCGGTGCTCAGGCTGCGGCCGCCGCCTTGCATCTGATAAGCGATCAGCAACGCCAGCAGTACGACGAAGATACCGACGAGCAGATAGTGGTTAGTGGCAAATTCAATCAGGTGAGCAACCATCGAAGGAGGTTCCAGGGCGTTAAAATGTCGGCCAGTATACACAGCCACTATGGTGGGCCAAACCCCGTCCGGCGGTGACGCCGTCGGAACTTAGCTTTAAACTGCCACTCCCTTTTCCATCGCCCTCTATTAACTCAGCCACGAGTGGAATCCATGACTACCACGCCTAAACCTTTGGTCCTGATTATTCTCGACGGCTTCGGTCACAGTGAGAGCCCTGAATCCAACGCCATCTTTGCGGCGAAGAAGCCCGTACTGGACCGTCTGTGGGCCACCGTGCCGAACGGCCTGATCTCGGGCAGCGGCATGGACGTCGGCCTGCCGGATGGCCAGATGGGCAACTCCGAAGTCGGCCACATGAACCTCGGCGCCGGCCGCGTGGTGTATCAGGACTTCACCCGCGTGACCAAATCGATTCGCGACGGCGAGTTCTTCGAGAACCCGACCATTTGCGCCGCTGTCGATAAAGCCGTCGCTGCCGGCAAAGCCGTGCATTTCATGGGCCTGCTGTCCGATGGCGGCGTTCACAGCCATCAGGATCACCTGGTGGCCATGGCCGAACTGGCTTTCAAGCGCGGCGCCGAAAAAATCTATCTGCACGCCTTCCTTGATGGTCGCGACACGCCGCCGAAAAGCGCCCAGTCGTCCATCGAACTGCTGGATGCGGCCTTCCAGGCTCTCGGCAAAGGCCGGATCGCCAGCATTATTGGCCGTTACTACGCCATGGACCGCGACAACCGTTGGGACCGCGTGTCCCAGGCTTACAACCTGATTGTCGACGGCAACGGCGAATTCAACGCCGCCACCGCTCAGGAAGGCCTGCAAGCGGCGTACGAACGCGGCGAGAGCGACGAATTCGTCAAAGCCACCAGCATCGGCGAGCCGGTGAAAGTCGAAGATGGCGACGCTGTGGTGTTCATGAACTTCCGCGCAGACCGTGCCCGCGAACTGACCCGCGTGTTCGTTGAAGACGATTTCAAGGAATTCGAACGCGCCCGCCAGCCAAAACTGGCCGGCTTCGTCATGCTGACCCAGTACGCCGCCAGCATTCCTGCGCCATCGGCCTTCGCCGCGGGCAGCCTGGACAACGTGCTGGGCGACTACCTGGCGAAAAACGGCAAGACCCAGCTGCGCATTGCCGAAACCGAGAAGTATGCCCACGTGACCTTCTTCTTCTCCGGCGGTCGCGAAGAACCGTTCCCGGGTGAAGAACGCATCCTGATCCCGTCGCCAAAAGTCGCCACCTATGACTTGCAGCCCGAGATGAGCGCCCCGGAAGTCACCGACCGCATCGTCGATGCCATCGAAAACCAGCGTTACGATGTGATCGTGGTCAACTACGCCAACGGCGACATGGTCGGCCACAGCGGCGTGTTCGACGCAGCGGTAAAAGCCGTTGAATGCCTGGACCTGTGCGTCGGCCGTATCGTCGATGCGCTGGAAAAAGTCGGCGGCGAAGCCCTGATCACTGCCGACCACGGCAACGTCGAACAGATGTCCGACGAGACCACCGGCCAGGCGCATACCGCACACACCACCGAGCCGGTGCCGTTCATCTATGTCGGCAAGCGTGACTTCAAGGTTCGCGACGGCGGCGTACTGGCAGACGTGGCTCCGACCATGCTGATGTTGATGGGTCTGGAAAAACCGGCCGAGATGACTGGCACGTCGATTCTGGTGTAACCCGCCCTATCAAACACCGCCAAAACCTTGTGGGAGTGAGCCTGCTCGCGATAGCAATCTGATAACCAACATCGATGTTGAATATTAGGACGCCATCGCGAGCAGGTCGAATCGTCGCACCGTCGCTCCCACATTGGTTTTGGGTGGTTTGATAGAACAATTTTCTCCGCAACCCGGTCCAGTCATCACACAGCCCCAATTGGGCGTTTTTTTTGCAGCGCTTGGCGGGCATACTAGGCCGTCCCTTTCCCTGGTGTCGCCCGCCTCTATGCTTCGCGTCCTGATAGCCCTTGCCCTGACTTGCCTGCTCCAACCGGCCTTTGCTGACGAGCGCGCGCAAACCCAACAACAGTTGGACGCCACGCGTCAGGACATTGCCGAGCTGAAAAAACTGTTGGGTAAACTCCAGGAAGAAAAAACCGGAGTGCAGAAAGAACTCAAGGGCACCGAAACCGAGATGGGCAAGCTCGAGAAGCAGGTCGAAGCCCTGCAAAAAGAGCTGAAGAAAAGCGAATCCGAGCTGCAGCGACTCGATGCCGAGAAAAAAAAACTCCAGAGCGCGCGCATTGAACAGCAACGACTGATCGCCATTCAGGCCCGCGCGGCCTATCAGAACGGCCGTCAGGAGTACTTGAAGCTGCTGCTCAACCAGCAGAACCCGGAAAAATTCGCCCGCACCCTCACCTATTACGACTACCTGAGCCAGGCCCGCCTGGAGCAGCTGAAGAATTTCAACGAAACCCTGCGCCAACTGGCCAATGTCGAAAAAGACATCGCCATGCAACAGGCGCAATTGCTGGTGCAGAAAAGCAGCCTCGACAGCCAGCGTGACGAACTCGACAAAGTCCGCAAGGAGCGCCAGCAAGTCCTGGCCAAGCTCAGCGACGACGTGAAGGCCCGCGATCAGAAGCTGGCGGCCCGCGAGCAGGATCAGGCAGACCTGTCTAAAGTCCTTAAAACCATCGAAGAAACCCTGGCCCGCCAGGCTCGAGAGGCAGAAGAAGCGCGGCAAAAAGCGCTGATCGCCCAGCAGGAAGCCGAAAAAAAGCGTTTACGTGAGGTCCAGGCTGCAGCAGATGCTGACGCCACTGACGCCCCACGCAAACCCGTTAGATCGACACCCGGCGCCCTGGTATCAAGTTCAGGCGAGACCTTCGGCGGTCCCTTTGCTTCAAGTCGGGGAAAACTTCCCTGGCCTGTTGATGGTCGACTGCTGGCACGCTTTGGCGAATCCCGTGGCGACGACGCCCGCACCAAATGGGACGGTGTGATGATCAGCGCCTCCGCCGGCAGTCAGGTGCACGCCGTGCATGGCGGTCGCGTGGTGTTCGCCGACTGGTTGCGCGGTGCCGGGCTGCTAGTGATTCTCGACCACGGCAACGGCTTCTTGAGTCTTTATGGTCACAACCAGACGCTGCTCAAGTCTGCGGGTGACGTGGTTAAAGCCGGTGAGTCCATCTCCACTGTGGGTAACAGTGGCGGGCAGGACACACCAGCGCTGTATTTCGCTATTCGTCAGCAGGGTCACCCGAGTGATCCAGCGCAATGGTGTCGCGCGCAAGGATAAGCACGCGACCTAATTCAGGAGTTCGTTAGACATGCTGCATTTGTCCCGCCTTACCTCGCTGGCCCTGACGATCGCCCTGGTGATCGGCGCGCCTCTGGCGTTTGCCGCTCAACCGGCCCCGGTGATCGCGCCTGCGGGCACTGCTGCGACCACCAAGGCGCCGTTGCCTCTGGAAGAGTTGCGCACCTTTGCCGAGGTCATGGATCGGATCAAAGCCGCGTATGTCGAGCCGGTGGACGACAAGACCCTGCTGGAAAACGCGATCAAGGGCATGCTCAGCAACCTCGACCCGCACTCCGCCTACCTGGGCCCGGAAGACTTCGCTGAATTGCAGGAAAGCACCAGCGGCGAATTCGGCGGCCTGGGCATCGAAGTCGGCGCCGAAGACGGTTTCATCAAGGTGGTTTCACCGATCGATGACACGCCGGCCTCCAAGGCTGGCATTCAGGCCGGCGACTTCATCGTCAAGATCAACGGCCAGCCGACCCGCGGCCAGAGCATGACCGAAGCCGTGGACAAGATGCGCGGCAAGATCGGCCAGAAAATCACCCTGACCCTGGTGCGTGACGGCGGTGCGCCGTTCGACGTGACCCTGACCCGCGCCATCATTCAAGTGAAGAGCGTGAAGAGCCAACTGCTGGAGTCCGGCTACGGCTACATCCGCATTACCCAGTTCCAGGTCAAGACCGGCGACGAAGTCTCCAAGGCCTTGGCGAAACTGCGCAAGGACAACGGCAAGAAGCTCAAAGGCATCATCCTCGACCTGCGGAACAACCCGGGCGGCGTACTGCAAGCGGCGGTGGAAGTGGTCGACCACTTCATCACCAAGGGCCTGATCGTTTACACCAAGGGCCGTATCGCCAACTCCGAACTGCGCTTCTCTGCCACCGGCAAGGACGAAAGCGAAGCGGTGCCAATGGTCGCGCTGATCAACGGCGGCAGCGCCTCGGCCTCGGAAATTGTCGCTGGTGCCTTGCAGGATCAGAAACGCGCGGTGGTCATGGGCACCACCAGTTTCGGCAAAGGCTCGGTACAAACCGTGCTGCCGCTGAACAACGACCGCGCACTGAAGATCACCACGGCGCTGTACTACACGCCGAACGGTCGCTCGATCCAGGCTCAGGGCATCGTCCCGGACATCGAAGTGCGCAGGGCCAAGATCACCAACGAGCAGGACGGCGAGTACTTCAAGGAAGCCGATCTGCAAGGTCACTTGGGCAATGGCAACGGCGGCGCAGACAAACCGACCGGTTCCGGCGGCAAAGCCAAGGCGATGCCGCAGGATGACGATTACCAGTTGGCCCAGGCCCTGAGCCTGCTCAAAGGACTGAGCATCACCTCCGGCCGCTGAGATGAGCCTGCGGTTGTTCCTCGGCCTGCTGTGCTGTCTGGTGGGTGTCGCTCACGCGGCGCCTGCCACAACAGCAGCCACACCTCACAAGGCTTATCTGAGCCTGATCATCGATGACCTGGGGCAGAACCTGCCCCGGGATCGTCGCGTGCTGGCCCTGCCCGGCCCGGTCACCGCAGCAATCATGCCCGACACACCCCACGCCAGCGAATTTGCCCGCGAGGCCCATCGCGCCGGCAAGATTGTCATCCTGCACATGCCCATGGACCCGGCCACCGGACCGTTCGCCTGGCACCCCGACCTGCCCATCGACGAACTTGAAAAGCGTCTGAACGCAGCGTTCAAGGTCGTGCCCTACACCGCTGGCATCAACAACCACATGGGCAGCCGCATGACCTCTCAGCCGGCGGCCATGGCCTGGTTGATGGCGGACTTGCAGCGCCGGCACAAACTCTTCGTCGACAGCCGCACCAGTGCGCAAACCGTGGCGGCCGCCGAGGCGCAGAAGATTGGTCTGGCGAGTGTTTCGCGGGATGTGTTCCTGGACGACGAACCCACTGAAGCGGCGATTTTCACTCAGCTACAGACGGCTATCAGCCTGGCGCACAAGCAGGGTTCTGCGGTGATGATCGGGCATCCGTATCCGCAGACATTAGCGGTGCTTGAGCGTGAATTGCCCAAGTTCAAGGCTCAGGGCATTGACTGGATCGACATCAAACAGATGGTCAGTGTGCGCGGCAATCGCGCTACAGCCGCACACGGCAAGGATGGGCTTTACCGCATCCCTCCTGCCCGCTGATTGATTGGAACTTCTGATTTCACGATAACTATATATGTCTCTTGGTACTCAGCCTAATGCCACGATAGTGCTTATCTGAATTCCCGAGGAACAGTCATGAGAAATAAACTTACGCTAATTAAATACTGCACTTTTTTGATACTTTTGCTGTCCCAAGCCTCGCACGCAAGTGATCTAGGCGAGGGACTGACCAACCAATCAAATCCGATACTTTTGAAAAACAAGGATGCTAAATATAACCATTGGAATGGTATTGGAAAAATTTTCAAAGACAGCAAACCACTGTGTACAGCCAGCCTGTTAGATACCCGAGAGGAAGACAACAATGCACTGGGCCCGGCTTACCTGCTCACGGCAGGACACTGTGTAGCCCAAGGTCTGGAACACCCTGTCACCGATATACCTTTTGAGGCAAGCGTAACATTTAACTTCTTCATCGATACCTCGGATGAATACAAGAGCTACAAAATTCATAAAGTAAACTGGGCTAGCATGTCCACCACCGACATTGCTATTTTGGAGCTGGACACCCCTCTGTCTACGCTACTTGAAGATGGGGTGACACCACTGAAGCTGGCATACAGAGCCTCCAAGATAGCTAACGATATACTCGTTGTCGGCGCACCAGATAATCTTCCAGAATCCGGTCTGCGCCTAGCTGCTTGCTATCAGGAATCAACAGAAGCAACGCTTGTGTTGAAATGGTGGGCCTTTCCGAACACCCTGAAAAACAGGTGCAAGGGTATTCGTCATGGCGCTTCCGGGAGCCCTGCCCTTGATCGTGAAACAGGAAGTATTGTCGGCGTGTTATTTGCTTCTACATTTGTATCGTCACTAGATGAATTATGTTTCAACACCGCTTGTGAAGTGAAAAATGAAAAAACCGAATTGTCTCCTGAAACCAATTACAGCCACACGGCCTATTACTTACCAAGTTGTTTTGCAAAAGGAATTTTCAGCACCACATCTAGCTCTTGCACGCTGGAACCAACTTTCAATTTAGAACTGAACGATTACGCTCCATTGAGATACGCCACCGTACCATCTACTGGAAACCCGACGGTGCCTACATGGGGTCTGGATTTTTCGATGGACAAGCCTTACTACCGCTTTAAAACTGTCCGCGACGCCAGGGACTGTTTGTCCCCTCACTACTACAGCGACGTAATAAGCACCATCGGCGCTTTGATCAATACTCCTACAGGTCGCAAAGCAGGCATGTATTTTCTCTGCGTACTGGGCGTTGAATCAGCAGAGCAGACTCCGACAGCAGGGCTACTGAGAACCGTCTGGATTTCTCCAGCACAACTCGTAGAGGCAGAACCCGTCAGAATGGCAGAACCCATTATTACGTTGGGAGCCGACTGGAATTACAACGTCACATGGCGTCATTCGTTACCTTTGTATTTTAATAGCTTCTACTACGCCGGCCCGACAGACAAAACAAACTGCGGCGACATAAAGCGTGAAGATTATATTTATGCTTATGAAAATAACGCAGTGACTTTTACTGCCGAGCAGCTTCCTCTAACACTGTGCAGCTACAACAACAGCCTGGACTCCCGGTCCTCTGCGGTACGCACCGACTTGCTGACACTGCCTTGACACGATCTGACAGCTTCAGCTATCCATATAACCGACCGCCCCACTACGCACCGAAATTAACCAAAT
The DNA here is from genome assembly GCF_058788075.1 of Pseudomonas sp. FW305-20. Classification (NCBI taxonomy): domain Bacteria; kingdom Pseudomonadati; phylum Pseudomonadota; class Gammaproteobacteria; order Pseudomonadales; family Pseudomonadaceae; genus Pseudomonas; species Pseudomonas sp. FW305-20. Next base: position 48,955 of record NZ_JBYTAJ010000014.1, read on the forward strand.
TAAATATATCGCCAAGGAATGGCCATGAACTACACACGCACCGTACTAATCGGTTGTTTATTCAGCAGCTTCCTTAGTCCTGCCCAGGCAGCCCCAAGAGATATTGGTGAAGGACTCAGAAATAATTCCATATCGAAAGCACTGAAAAATAGCGAACAACAATATTCGCTCTGGAGTGGTATCGGTTACCTGACCACTCAAGACAGTGCTTGCACGGCGACCCTTATCGACACCAGAAATTTTGAGAACAAAGCTGTTGGACCTGCTTATTTAATCACCAGCGGTCACTGCGTAACAGCTGAAATCGGAACGGCCAAGTTAAACCAGACATTTGATGCGAGCATAACTTTCAATTATTTCTATGACACGCCCGACAATCACAAGACATATAAAGTTCAAACAGCCAATTGGACCAGCATGGTCGGCACGGACATGGCTTTACTTGAAGTCGATAAACCTCTTGCACTGCTAATTGAAAACGGAATTGTCCCGCTCAAACTTGCACCCCTCCCGCCCCTAGACAGGCATGACGTACTCAATGTGGGCGCACCTGGAAAATTCGTGGAGAAGGGGCTGCGCTTGAGCGCATGTACTCAAGAGGTTTCCAGAACCATGTCCGACAGCATCTCAAGGTTCCCCGGGGGCTTAACGAATCAGTGTGCTGATTTACACCCAGGAAGTTCCGGGAGCCCGATGCTGGATCGTCGTACAAACGAGATCATCAGCATTACCTCAGAAAAAGGCTATAGCTACGCGGCAAATTTTATCTCCGACTGTTTTATTAATGGAGTCTTCACAAACAATTCAGAAAACTGCACATTACGGGAAGTTGATATTACTATCGACCTACCGAGTCTTTTCACAACACATACATACTCTCATTGGAATTCAGCGGGGAAAGAAATTTTACCGACATGGGATTACAAGTTCAGTATCAACAGCCCTTACTATCGCTACAAAACCACACGCGACGCCATAAATTGCCAAGACCCCAACCGGTACAGTGCCGCTATTAGTTCGACAAGTCCTCACATAACCAGCGCTATTGGCCCTCAGACTCGCATGCACGTCTTGTGCATTATTGGTGTGGAGTCACAAGAGCAGAAGCTCTCCAGTGGATTACTACGAAATACTTTCACGCACGCTGTCTATCTGGCAGAGCCGGCTCCTGTACCGAATATTACTCTGAACTCCAATCGGCACATCAACATCACATGGGAAAATTCATATCCAGAATACACCTCCCACTTTTTTCACTTAGGCCCGGCCGACTCCACACAATGCGGCAATCATGATGACCCGCGTTACAAAACCATAGCCGACAGCGGAGTTTTATACTCATTCTCACCTGTCAAACTCTGCAGCTACGCCCGCCGAGATACTGAACCACACCTATCCGCGATACGCTTTGACGTGATCACCCTTCCTCCAATCGAGCGGAATACAACATCCACTACAAGTACCGCGCCATGATTTCGTCGACCACGCCTTCCTTGCGTAGCTGATCCAGCGCGGCTTGCAACTTGGCCACGACGTCATCCGACACATCCTTGTTCAACGCCAGGTACAACTCGGCGCTGTTGAAGCGCAGCACGGTCTTGAGCCCGTTCACGCCGTCCTGACGCGCCAGATAGCGGCCTGCCGGATCACCCGTGGCCCACAGGTCGATCTGGCCGTTGACCAGTTTTTTTGCGTTGTCCTGATCGCGCAGCACAACGATCGGTTTCAGTCCTTGTTTGGCCAGCGTCTCGGCAATTGCATCACCCTTGTAGGCGCCAATCTTGTACTTGCGCGCCTGATCCAGCGTCTCGAGGGTGATCTTGCTATCGGCCTTGGCCAGCATGATCCAGTCATCCGGACCAATCGGACCGACCCACTTGAAGAGTTTCTCGCGGTCCGGCAACCGCGCCATCACGAACACGCCATAACCGGGTTTTTCCAGGGCGAGTTTGTAGATTCGCTCCCATGGGAAACGCAGCGTCAGGCTGTAGGGGATGTCGGCGCGCTTGAACATCTCACGGACAATGTCCACGGCAATGCCGTCGATGTTCTCGTCCTGAGCGAAGTTCTTGCCGTTCTTCGCCATGTTGTACGGCGGGAAGTTTTCCGTCAGTAACACCAGACCGGTGCCCTGATTTTCTGCGGCGTGAACTCCGTTGATGAACAACAGAGAAGCGCTGGCGAAGGCAAGAAGAAGACGTTTAAGCATGTCGGGCTACCGGAATCCATGGCGTGTCCAAGAGTGCCTTGAGCCCGCCATGCTGTCCACTGGCCTGTACCGTTTGTTTAACGCATCACGATGCCGCGATGAGCCATGTAGGCCTTGGCTTCCTGCACGGTGTATTCGCCGAAGTGGAAAATACTCGCCGCCAATACCGCACTGGCGTGGCCTTCGAGGATGCCGTCGGCCAAATGCTGCAGGTTGCCGACACCGCCCGACGCGATGACCGGAATCCCCAGCGCATCGCTGATGGCGCGGGTGACACCCAGGTCGAAGCCGTTTTTCATGCCGTCCTGGTCCATGCTGGTCAGCAGGATTTCACCGGCACCGAGGCCTTCCATCTTCTTCGCCCACTCAACGGCGTCGAGACCGGTTGGCTTGCGACCGCCGTGGGTGAAGATTTCCCAGCGCGGGGTTTCGCCCGGACCGGACACTTTCTTGGCGTCGATGGCGACGACAATGCACTGCGAGCCGAAATGCTGAGCCGCTTCGCCGACGAATTCCGGGTTGAACACCGCAGCGGTGTTGATCGAAACCTTGTCCGCGCCGGCATTCAGCAGATTGCGAATGTCCTGCACGGTACGCACGCCGCCACCCACGGTCAGCGGGATGAACACCTGGCTGGCCATGCGCTCGACGGTATGCAGCGTGGTGTCGCGACCGTCGACGCTGGCGGTGATGTCGAGAAAGGTAATCTCGTCGGCGCCCTGCTCGTCGTAGCGACGGGCGATTTCCACCGGGTCGCCGGCGTCGCGAATGTTCTCGAACTTGACGCCCTTGACCACCCGGCCGTTATCCACGTCCAGGCAAGGGATGATGCGTTTGGCCAGCGCCATGGTCAGTCCTCAGCCTTTGTACGAATCGCAGAAAGCTTGCGCTTCGGCGACATCGAGGGTGCCTTCGTAAATCGCCCGACCGGTGATGGCGCCGATGATGCCTGGCGCCTTGGCGTCGAGCAGCGACTTGATGTCACCCAGATTGTGGATACCGCCGGAAGCGATCACTGGAATCTTCGTCGCAGCGGCCAGGGCGGCGGTGTACGAAACGTTGCAGCCCTGCATCATGCCGTCTTTGGCGATGTCGGTATAAACGATCGCGGACACGCCGTCGGCTTCGAATTGCTTCGCCAGGTCGATCACCTGAATGGTGCTGATTTCAGCCCAGCCGTCAGTGGCGACAAAACCGTCTTTGGCATCCAGGCCGACGATCACTTTGCCCGGGAATGCGCGGCAGGCTTCAGCAACGAAAGCCGGATCTTTCACGGCTTTGGTGCCGATGATCACGTAGCTCACGCCCGCTTTGACGTAGTGTTCGATGGTTTCCAGGGAACGGATACCGCCGCCGATCTGGATCGGCAGGTTCGGGTAGCGCTTGGCGATGGCGGTGACCACTTCGCCGTTGACCGGCTGGCCTTCGAAGGCGCCGTTCAGGTCGACCAGATGCAGACGACGGCAACCGCCCTCCACCCACTTGGCAGCCATGCTCACCGGGTCATCGGAGAACACCGTGGAATCTTCCATGCGGCCCTGGCGCAGACGAACACAGGCACCGTCTTTAAGATCGATAGCGGGAATAATCAGCATCTGGCAAACCTTCAAATTCGAGTATTCAGCTTTGCTCGGAAATCAGTTTTTCTCGAGCGCCCACAGGTCGCTTTCGATGCTTTCGAACCTCTCTTTGAGGTGCGTCTGCACATCGAAAATCGCCCTGTTGTAATAGTGCGGCGCAATTTCACGGGTAAACAGCTCAAGGATTTCAGCCGCTTCGAACGAACCCAGGTCCAGTTCGAAGCGATCTTCCATAAAGCGTTTGATCTTGTGATTAGCCTCGTTCTCCTGTTCAGGAGTGAGGGTCAGGATCGGCGGCTTTTTCTTGACAGCCATTTACCAGCGACCATCCCACGCAGCGAAGTTCTGCAGCAATTGCAGGCCATGGGTATGGCTCTTCTCCGGGTGGAACTGCACGGCGAAACGCGAGCCATCGGCCAGCGCCGCGGCGAAATCAACACCGTAGTGACCGCCACCCACCACTTGCCGCGGGTTGCCGGCAGCGATGTAGTAGCTGTGCACGAAGTAGAAACGCGCCAGGTCCGGAATGTTGTGCCACAGCGGATGGGTGACCGTCTGCTTCACTTCGTTCCAGCCCATGTGCGGGACTTTCAAATGCTCGCCATCTTCGTGTAAATCCTTGCCGAAGAACTTCACCGCGCCAGGAAACAGGCCGATGCAGTCGACGCCGTCGTTCTCTTCGCTGCTGTCGAGCAAGGCTTGCATGCCGACGCAGATGCCGAGGAACGGGCGGTCCTGGCTGACTTCGCGCACCAGCGAATCGAAGCCCAGGCGGCGGATCTCTGCCATGCAGTCGCGAATCGCGCCGACGCCGGGGAAAACCACCCGGTCGGCTTCGCGAATCACATCGGCATCGCTGGTGATCAAGACCTCGCCGGCACCCACGTGCTCGAGGGCCTTGGCCACCGAGTGCAGGTTGCCCATGCCGTAATCGATAACCGCGACCGTCTGCATTACAGAACGCCTTTGGTCGACGGCATCTGACCGGCCATGCGGTCATCCAGCTCTACGGCCATGCGCAGGGCGCGGCCGAAAGCCTTGAACACGGTTTCGATCTGGTGGTGAGTGTTGGTGCCGCGCAGGTTGTCGATGTGCAGGCTGACGAGCGCGTGATTGACGAAGCCCTGGAAGAATTCCTGGAACAGGTCAACGTCGAAGCCGCCAACGGTGGCGCGGGTATAGGGAACGTGCATCTGCAGGCCAGGGCGGCCGGAGAAGTCGATCACCACGCGCGACAGCGCTTCATCGAGCGGCACGTAGGCGTGGCCGTAGCGACGGATGCCTTTCTTGTCGCCGATGGCTTTGGCAAAGGCCTGACCCAGGGTGATACCGACGTCTTCCACCGTGTGGTGGTCGTCGATATGCAGGTCGCCCTTGCTGACAATATCCAGGTCGATCAGCCCGTGACGGGCGATCTGGTCCAGCATGTGCTCAAGAAAAGGAACGCCGATATCAAATCGGGCCTTTCCGGTGCCATCCAGGTTGATCGAGGCTTTGATCTGGGTTTCCAGAGTGTCGCGCTCGACTGACGCCTTACGTTCGGCCATCACCAGCTCCGCAAAATCATTGGGCGAAAAAGGCAACCATTATAGGGGCGCGGGGCCGAAACAGAAACACGCGACGTGATATCCCTGACGGGCTGAATCCCCTGTTGTCGGGGATAGACATGTCCATACAACTCATTTCGGCCCCTCCAAAAACAACTGTAGGAGCGAGCCTGCTCGCGATGGGGACCTCACATTCAACATCTCTGTCGACTGTCAGACCGCTATCGCGAGCAGGCTCACTCCTACAAGGGGTAATGCGCTTACTTAACTTAGTGGAACAAAACTGCAGTCTTCTGCAGGGTCACCCAAACACCCCACGCCAACGGAATCCCCACCACCAGCCACGCAGCCACTGCCAAAGGCTTGGTGCCCGGATCCGCTTTCCACTCCAACACGGTGCTGCTGTCAGCCCCTTTGTCGTGGCCCAGCGCCTGTTCGGCGGCCAGTTCAGCGTCGGTCATGAAGTACTTGTCAGCCACCGGACGCACCAGCAGGTTGCAGATGAAACCCAGCACCAGCAGGCCCGCGAGAATGTATAGGGTGATGTCGTAAGCCGCGGCGCGTTCAACGCCAATGCTCAACTGATACTCACGCAGGTAGTTCACCAACACCGGACCCAACACGCCCGCCGCCGCCCAGGCCGTCAGCAGACGACCGTGGATCGCGCCGACCATTTGCGTACCGAACAGGTCCGCGAGATACGCAGGAACCGTCGCAAAACCACCGCCGTACATCGACAGGATGATGCAGAAGGCCGCCACGAACAGCGCAACGTTGCCCAGGTGACCGAGGTTCGGGATCAGCGCGTACAGGGCAAAACCCAGGGCGAAGAACACGAAATAGGTGTTTTTGCGGCCCAGGTAGTCCGAGAACGAGGCCCAGAAGAAGCGGCCGCCGATGTTGAACAGACTCAACAAACCAGTGAAACCGGCAGCAATCGCCGCGATCGAGGCCAGTTGCGAAGCATCCAGCTGACCGAATGTCAGGCCGTTACCCAACAACGTGCCGGCAAACACTTCCTGCAACAGCGGCGAAGCCATGCCGAGGATGCCGATACCTGCCGAAACGTTCAGGCACAGCACCAGCCACACCAGACGGAATTGCGGAGTTTTCCACGCCACGTTCACGTGGACGTGACGGTGGGTGATCATCGAGTTGGAAGCTTTCTTCGCCGGAGCGGTCCAGCCTTCAGGCTTCCAGCCGGTTGGCGGAACGCGATAGGACAGTGCGCCACCGATCATGAACACAAAGTAGATCGCGGCCATCACCAGGAAGCTCTGCCATACGCCGACGCTGGTTGGCGAAGCGAAGTGGCCCATCAAGGCTGCAGCCAGCGGAGCACCGACCATCGCGCCACCACCGAAACCCATGATCGCCATGCCGGTCGCCATGCCACGCTTGTCCGGAAACCACTTGATCAGGGTCGAGACCGGCGAGATATAACCCAGGCCCAGACCGATACCGCCAATGACCCCGGAACCGATCCACATCAGCCAGATCTGGTGGGTATAGACCCCCAGCGCTGAAATCAGCAGACCGCCACACCAGCACAGGGCCGATACAACGCCAGCCTTGCGAGGCCCGGCGTGTTCCAGCCAGCCGCCCCAAATGGCTGCCGAGCAACCGAGGAAGATGAAAAACAGGGTGTAGATCCAGCCGAGCATCGAGATCGGCCAGTCACATTGGGACGAGAAGACTTGCGAGATGAAGCTCATGTCCGGCGCGCAGGCCACGGCCTTGGTCACGCCCAGGGCTTTGGACAGTGGCAACCAGAACACCGAAAAGCCGTAGGCCATGCCGATGCACAAGTGGATGGCCAGGGCGGCCGGTGGTACCAGCCAACGGTTGAAACCGGGCTTGGCGATGATGCGCTCCTTGGACAGGAACGCGGGCTGGTCGGCTTTCAGGCCGTCCGCCGTGATGCTCGTGGTCATTATGTTTCCCCCAATTATTAGAATGGTTCGTCAGCGCTCCTCACCCCCAGCCTTTATGCGCACGCATGACTGTTTTTGAGGTAAGGCTTCATTTTGGTGCGACTTCACGTCGCAGAAGGACGGACGAACGGGCAAAGGTTACCATCTGTACGTGACAGAAAAATCAAAGTGATATCACCTTTTGTATGTCATCAGTTCTCGTACCACCGAAGGAGCCCTCATGCCGATCATTGTCGAGCCGCTAAACGAAGCCACTTATCAGGATCAGCAAGATCTGCAGAAGATCTACCGCGATGCTCCGGACTGGCTGTTTGCCCCGTTTGCCGGGGAATTGCAGCTGATCGAAAGCTGTCTGCTGGACGGTTCGCTGATCGCCGGCCGCTTCAACGATCGACTTTTGGGCGCGGCACGTCTGCAACGGCACTCGGATGTCTGGCATTTGTCCCAATTATGCGTACGAAAAATTACCCGTCGTCGTGGCGTGGCCGAGCGCCTGGTGAACGAAGCGCAGAAAATGGCGTCGCAAGCGGGTGCGACATTGCATTTGTTGGCGCCTGCCGGGCATCTGGAGGCACAAGCGCTGGCGGCCAAACTGAAAATACCGCTGGATGAGTGGCCGACGTGATCGCTGACCGATCGTCCGCTGCGGGGCGCTATACTCCCCGGCTAAATTTCGAATTCGACTAACTACAAGGACTCGCCCATGAAAGCGTTCGGCAAAATCCTGGGTCTGGTACTTCTCGGGCTGTTGCTGATCATTGTGGCGCTGGGCTTTGCCCTGACCCACCTCTTTGATCCCAACGACTATAAAGACGAGATTCGCCAGATAGCCCGCGACAAGGCCCACATCGAGCTGACGCTCAATGGCGATATCGGTTGGAGCCTGTTCCCGTGGTTGGGCCTGGAATTGCACGAAGCCAGCGTTGCGACCCTGGCCAAGCCCGCTGAGCCCTTTGCTGATTTGCAGATGCTTGGTCTGTCGGTCCGCGTGCTGCCGCTGCTGCGCCGCGAAGTGCAGATGAGCGATGTGCGCGTCGAAGGCCTGAACCTGCGCCTGAACCGCGACAAGGATGGCCACGGCAACTGGCAAGACATCGGCAAGGTACCGGCGCCGGCTACCCCAACCACACCGTCCGCGACCACTGCTGAACCAGCGACCGAGACCACTGCCCAAGCGGAAAAACCGGCCCAGCCGATCCGCCTGGACATCGACAGCCTGACCGTCAACAACGCCCGCGTTGAATACAGCGACGAGAAAACCGGCAAGCAATTCAGCGCCGAAAGCATCCAGCTGAGTACCGGCCCGGTGCACGACTCCACGAATATCCCGGTCAAACTCACCGCATTCCTGGGCACCAATCAGCCGGTCTTGCGTGTGCGCACCGAGCTCAACGGCGAGTTGCGTTTCGAGCGTGCCCTGCAACGCTACAAATTCGAAGACATGAAACTCTCTGGCGAAGCGGCTGGCGATCCGCTGCAAGGCAAAACCATGACCTTCGCCGCACAAGGTCAGTTACTGCTGGATAAAGCAGCGAACGTCGCCGAATGGACCGGCATCAAGATCTCCGCCAACCAACTGCGCGCACTGGGCGAATTGAAGGTCAACGACCTCGACAAAACTCCGCAAATCAGCGGCGGCCTTTCCATCGCACAATTCGATCTGGCGAAATTCATCGACAGCATCGGCCAGAAGCTTCCAGCGATGGCTGAAGGCAGCCTGAGCAAAGTCGAACTGGTCAGTCGCCTTGCCGGCACGCCGACCAGCGTGATCCTGGACAACATCAACCTCAAAGTCGACGACAGTACCTTCAGCGGTCGCATCGCCGTCGAGGACTTCGCCAAACAATCGCTGCGGGCGAATCTCAAGGCCGACACCTTCAACGTCGACCGTTATCTGCCACCAAAATCCGCAGAAGCCAACAGTGCGACGCAGGTGCGTAAAGCCGAAGTGGCCAACACCGAAGCCGAAGCCATGGCGGGCGCTGGCAGCACACCGCTGCCGCCAGCACCGACCAAAGAGGCATGGAGCACCGAGCGCCTGTTGCCGGTGGAGCGCCTGGCCAAACTCGACGTAGACGCCGACCTCACCTTCGGTCAGTTGACCCTCGATAAATTGCCGATCCAGAACGCTGCGCTCAAGGCCACAGGCCAGGGCGGCCTGCTGACCCTGGAAAGCCTTCGCGGCGACCTGTACGACGGCAACTTCGACGCCAAAGGGACGCTCGACGTGCGCCAACAGGTGCCCGCGCTGAACATGCAGACGAGCATCACCAAAGTACCCGTGGAAAAAATCCTCGAAAGCCAGGGTAAAAATCCGCCGGTCAAAGGCCTGGTGACGCTCAACAGCAACCTGACCGGCAGCGGCAACAGCCAGAAAGCGCTGATCGAAACCCTCAACGGCAACGCCAGTTTCATCATCAACAACGGCGTGTTGCTCAATGCCAACCTCGAACAACAGCTGTGCAAAGGCATCGCCACCCTGAACCGTAAATCCCTCAGCGGCGAACCACGGGGCAAGGACACACCGTTCCAGGAACTCAAGGGCAACCTGACCTTCCGTAACGGCGTGGCCAGCAACCCGGACCTGAAAGTGCGCATCCCGGGCATGACCGTCAACGCCGACGGCGATGTCGATCTGCGGGTGCTGGGCATGGATTACCGCGTGGGCGTTATCGTCGAAGGCGACAAGAGCGACATGCCGGACCCGGCCTGCCAGGTCAACGAGAGGTTTGTCGGCATCGAGTGGCCGCTGCGCTGCCGTGGCCCGCTGGAACTGGGCGCCAAGGCTTGCCGCCTGGATAACGACCGCATGGGCCAGGTCGCAAGCAAACTGGCTGGCGAACGGATCAGCGAAAAAATCGATGAAAAGCTTGGCGACAAAGTCAGCCCTGAGCTGAAAAACGCGTTGAAGGGGCTGTTCAAAAAATGAGAGCCGAGCAGTTTTCATTGGCGGTGCTGGACTGGTACGACCGCCACGGCCGCCACGACTTGCCCTGGCAACAAGGCATCACCCCGTATCGGGTGTGGGTCTCGGAAATCATGCTGCAGCAAACCCAGGTCAGCACCGTGCTCAACTACTTCGATCGGTTCATGGCCTCTTTGCCGACGGTCGAAGCCCTGGCCGCTGCGCCGGAAGACGAAGTCCTGCACCTGTGGACCGGCCTCGGTTACTACACCCGTGCGCGCAATTTGCAGAAAACCGCGAAGATTGTCGTCGCCGAGTACGGCGGCGAGTTTCCGCGGGATGTGGAAAAACTCACCGACCTGCCGGGCATCGGCCTGTCCACGGCCGGCGCCATCGCCAGCCTGAGCATGGGCCTGCGGGCGCCGATCCTCGACGGCAACGTCAAACGGGTGCTGGCGCGCTTTACCGCGCAAGAGGGCTATCCGGGCGAGCCAAAGGTCGCCAAACAGCTGTGGGCGAATGCTGAGCGCTTTACGCCGCATGATCGGGTCAACGCCTACACCCAGGCGATGATGGATCTGGGCGCCACGCTTTGCACCCGGAGCAAACCAAGCTGCCTGCTCTGCCCGCTCGAAAAAGGCTGCGAAGCGCACATGCTCGGCCTGGAGACGCGCTACCCGATCCCCAAACCGCGTAAAGCCGTGCCACAGAAGCGAACGCTGATGCCTATGCTCGCCAACGGTGACGGCGCGATTCTGCTTTACCGTCGCCCTTCCACGGGCTTGTGGGGCGGCCTATGGAGCCTGCCGGAACTCGACGACCTCGACGACCTGCAACATCTGGCTTCGCAGCATTCGCTGGAGCTTGGCAGCCGACAGTCGCTGCCGAGCCTGGTACACACCTTCAGTCATTTTCAGTTGTCCATCGAACCCTGGCTGGTTCAGGTCCAGGAGGCCGGCCATCACGTGGCCGAGGCCGACTGGCTCTGGTATAACCTCGCCACCCCGCCGCGCCTGGGCCTTGCCGCCCCGGTCAAAACCTTGCTCGAACGCGCGGCTGCCGTATTGAACGCAGGAGAGTCGTCATGACCCGCACCATCATGTGCCGCAAGTACAAAGAAGAACTGCCCGCCCTGGAGCGCGCTCCATTTCCTGGCGCAAAAGGTCAGGACATTTTTGACCACGTCTCGGCCAAGGCCTGGGCCGACTGGCAAAAGCACCAGACCCTGCTGATCAACGAAAAACGCCTGAACATGATGAACGCCGAAGACCGCAAATATCTTCAGGGCGAGATGGACAAGTTCTTTTCCGGCGAGGAATACGCCAAGGCTGACGGCTACGTTCCGCCGGCAGAATAATCCCGCTTTTTCGAGGGTCGGAACGTAAGCGACGGTAATAATTAAAATTTTTTTGAAAACTTTCTTGACGACCCCCTGAAAAACCAGTTTAATGCGCCCCGTTGCCCAGATAGCTCAGTCGGTAGAGCAGGGGATTGAAAATCCCCGTGTCGGCGGTTCGATTCCGTCTCTGGGCACCACCTTTCGTTTTCAGGTGATGCCAAGCACACCTGAAAACACACAAGAAGCCCGCCTCGTGCGGGCTTTTTGCTTTCTACGGTTCCCAACCGTTCCCTTGTAAGCCCAAACATATGTGAGTAGATTCGTGAGTAGATCCAGTTCGGTCTACAAATCTACTCACACCTCCGCGGCAAAAGCCCGGCTGGTGCGGCCTGCAAGGAGGCTGCGTGCCACTCTCAGATACCACCATCCGTACCGCCAAGCCGAAGGACAAGCTTTACCGGCTGACCGACGCCAATGGCCTATGCCTTGAAGTAACCACGACCGGCTCCAAGCTGTGGCGTTATCGTTACCGCTTCAACGGCAGCGCGAAGATGTTGGCGCTCGGCGCATACCCTGCGGTCACCCTTCTGAAAGCCCGCCAGCTTCGCGATGGAGCGCGCCAGCTACTGATTGAAGGCACCGACCCCGGCGAGCAGAAGAAAACGGCCAAGCAAGCGCAGAAGGTCGAGGGGCTGACTTTCGAGACGCTGGCGCGAGAGTGGTTTGCCTACAATGCTCCCCGCTGGGCTGAGAGCACTACCTACAAGGCAAAGCTGTATCTGGAGAATGATTTGATTCCGGGTATCGGCGCCCGCCCGGTAAAAGCAATCACCCGGCCCGATCTGGTGGAGCTGGCGCGCAAGGTGGAAGCCAGAGGCACACTGAATGCCGCCGGCAAGATCCGCCAATGGCTACACCAGATATTTCGGTATGGGCTGGCCAAGGGCGTCGTAGAGGTCAATCCGGCCACCGACCTCAACGTGGTAGCTGCGCCAACAAAAGCTGCCCGCCATCACCCGCACATCACTTTTGCCGAATTGCCCGAGCTCTTGGCCAAGAGCGAAGCCGCGAACATCCATTCACTGACCCGGCACGCCATTCGCTTGCTGGCACTAACGGCCGTTCGCCCTGGTGAACTTCGCCAAGCCCCCTGGGCAGAGTTCGACCTCGATGCCGCTCTGTGGACAATTCCTGCCGAACGCATGAAAGCCCGGCGCCCTCATATCGTCCCGCTGCCCCGCCAGGTCGTTGCAATCCTGCGCCAGCTCCATGAGATCACTGGACGCTACACGCTGGTCTTTGCTGGCGCCAATCCCGAACGACCTATGAGCGAGAACACCGTCAACAAAGCACTGCGAGTAATTGGTTACGAAGGTCGGCAGACCGGCCATGGTTTCCGCCACTTGCTCAGCACCGAGTTAAATGGCCGCGGGTACAACAAGGATTGGATTGAGCGCCAACTTGCCCACGGCGACAGCGACGAAATACGCGGCACCTACAATCACGCCGCTTATGTCGAGCAGCGTCGGGAGATGATGCAAGCTTGGGCAGACTCTATCGACGCATTGTGCAACGGCGCCAACGTGGTGAGCATCAAGCGTAAGGCATAGCTTCCTAGGTATGCGCGGGCTCGGTTGGGTGTGGCTGGGATTTGCTGATAACATAATGGCTATCGCTGTATATTCGTACAGCCGGCAAATATGAGCTAGTCAAATGGCGGGAGCCGATGGAGACAATCAGATAGGACCTTTCGGGCGGATAAAGCTCGACGGGATCTATTCTGACTGGGCGTCAGGCCACCATCTGAACCCCCGCCTCCTGGCCTCCGAACTCGCCGCAACACTCGAGACCTTGGCACCGTTAAATCAGCCGATTCAGCCTCTGCATGCGAGCGTCTTTTCAGAAGGTCGCTCCGATAGGAATATTCAAATCACTCACGGCGCGCTCGCCGACTACTTCACCGCCGCCAGCACCGGCAGAGCTGTCACAACTATCTCAACCAGCTCGGGCCCGATACCTGCTACCAACATCCTGATATGGCGGAAATGGATTGAGCGTCTTGTCGATGAGGCAACCACCCGGTCCGAGTTGGCCGCTGGTTTCGCTCAACCAGCAAACGATAGCAGACGGCTCTCCATCCCCTTCGGTGGCTCTGCTGTAGCTAACTTTGAGCCTCCACCACCTCACCTCTCGGGCAGCGCCCCAATAGTTCTGAAAGCGCAGCAAGCTCAATTACGCCGTGAGGGCGAGAAGACCGCCAGCGCAGAGCTCGACGAGGCTCGATCAGGGAGGCAGCGCGCAGAACTGGAGAACATCGAACTCAAAGCTCAGCTCTCAATCGAAAAAGCGCGATCACAGCAATTCATGGAAGAGGCTGAAAGCTTCCGAAGAGAATCAAGCGACGAGCGTCGGGCCAGGCTAGAGATCGAGGAGTCTCTTCTGTCAATGGAGGAGAGGCTAGAGGAAGTCATGGCCTTGGCCGAGATACTGCGCGCCGATAACGAGTTTTCCCCGCCAGAGTTACGTCTCATGGTTTTGTGCTGCCGCGAGCTCAGCAATGATTGCACTGTTGATGCAGTGGCCGAGAAAGGTATTGGACTTCGTGAACAGGTCAGACGATGGCTGGAAAAACGAGCGGAGAAACCGGCAGAAATTCAAATTGACCGGTTTGCCACAGCACTGACTCTCCTTTCACGCAAAAAAGGCGGTGCTCCAACCCGGAACTCCCGAAAAAAGGGGTGACCCGTTGTAAGCCTTGTAATTCAAAGCGTGCAGCCGTTATCCATATCTAAATGGCGTTAACACCTCACCCCCTGACTGCAACCTCTCACCTGTTCCCGCCAATACTCGCCAGCCAATCTATGCCCATGTTCTCAACGCCACCCAAGGAGGCGCTAGCATGGCAAACACAACCCACCCAATCCGCAAGCCGACCGAACAGTCCTCAGTACAATCTGAACGGCCACTTCGCTTTATTAAGCTAGGAGAGGTCAAGGCTCTGACCACCCTCTCCACATCCGAGATCTACCGCCGCATTGCAGCCGGACGCTTCCCTAAGCAAGTTATGCTGGGGCCGAAGTCCGCCGTCTGGATTGAGACCGAGGTAATAGCCTGGTGCGACTCGTTGGTCGCCCTCCGAGTGGAGGCCGCCTAGCATGAGCCCAAAAAAAATGGCCGACCAACAGGCCAGCCACGAAAATACTCACGTAGAGAATACCAGCGGAACGGCACAGCGCGCTCGCCTTTTGGAGCGTCTGCAAACCGGCCCGATTGATACCTTCACCGCCATCCGCGAACTTAACATCGTCCGCCCTGGTGCTCGCATCAATGAGCTGCGCAGCCTGGGCCACAAGATTTTGACCCACCGCCTCACCCTGACCGACGATCAAGGGCGCACTCACCAAGGCATGGCGCTCTACTACCTCAGCACCAACCCGCCGGCCGGGGTGACAGCATGAGCGCCCGCATTCTCCCTTTCGAATACCAGGGCCAGGCCGTCAACTTCAACACCGAAGGCTGGCTTCACGCGACAGTGATCGCTGAACGCTTCGGCAAACGCCTTGATCACTGGCTCGATAACGCTGAAACACTCGAGTACATCCGTGCGCTGGATGAAATTCAGCATCCTGCTGCGGGGCCGTCTGCAATCTTGAATACCCGGAAATCCGGGTATTTGAAATCTCGCCGCGGTAACGCCGGCGGCACCTGGCTCCACCCTAAATTGGCAGTGGCATTCGCCCGCTGGTGTGATGCCAAGTTCTCTGTCTGGTGTGACATGCAGATCGAGGCGCTGATCCACGGAGATCAAGTCAATTGGCACCAGGCCCGCCAGCAATCAGCCGTCGGCTATCGCGGCCTCTGTGACGCGCTGGCGATCGCCTACGAGGAGAGCGGCAAGACTCCCCAGCGCCACCACTTCATCAACGAAGCCAAGCTGATCAATCAGGTAATTACCGGGCAGTTCGCCGGCCGCAATCGCGATGAACTCAACGCCCACGAGTTGGTGCTGGTGACGCTGATCGAGATCCGCGACGTGCTGCTGATCGGTCAGGGGAAAGACTTCACAGCTCGCAAAGAGTCTCTGCTGCGCTACATCCAAAGTCTGCGCGCCAAGCATCTTCGGAGTGATGCCGCATGACAGCTATGCTTATGGTCAGTGACAATCAGTCGATAACTTTTCTTGCCAGTAGTCACGCCCGCCGGTATGGTTCCCTCCGTCACATTGCTGACAACGACCTTGGCGGGTCGAATGATTTCAGGCGCAACAGCGCCCCCATTACGATTGCAGGCGCTTTTTTTGTGTCCGCATTCTCGCGTTATGGCGGGTTGCGCAGGAGCACCCTCGGGTGCGCCGGGTTCCTGAATCACCGGTCCGCCAATCCTGCGCAATTCGCCACCCTTCTCTGCTTGGCGGCAGGCCGTGGTGGCTCTCATGATTCGGGAGCTTCGCCTATGAAACACGCCCTCATTCCGTCCGCAATTCGCGCCTTTGCTCACCGCCGCATGGCCCTGAGCGCTCTCCGCGCAAACTCGTCCCTCTCCGTTCGTCTCGCCCGCTACAACGCCCACATGGCCATCGTCCGCACCCTGGAATCTATCGGAGGTGCCGCATGACTGCCTCCGCCCGTTCTGCGCATCGAGTTGCCAGTGACGCCTTTGAGCACCTGAGGGGCTGTCAGGAGGTTTTGCAGCAGCTTGAAGCACTGCTGATCGCCCTCAAAGAATCCTCCCCGCAGCACTCCAATCAGGCGCGCCTTGCCTCTCTGGGCGCATTCGTCGCCATGGATCACGCCAACTCCGTGGACTGTTTCATCGAGGACTATGAGCACCTGCTGGTTGAAGGAGGTGTGCAATGAATATGCAAACTCTGCCTGCCGCAGTGTTCATCGAGGGCGAGGTGCTGCGTGACGCCGCTCTGAATGCTCAAGAAATGTGTTCGATGAACTTCGCCACGGAGGAGTTCGACAAGCTGGTGCGGATTCTGGTGCCGCTGATCGATCCCATGATGTGTCGTGAGGAAAATGGTGTTGCTTCCGATATTGCTCGACACATCGAGCAGATCCGCATCTTCAGTGGCAACTTCTGCTGGAAGCATCGCGACCTAGGCGCCTCCTATGGCGTGGTCGGAAAACGGAGCGGGATAGACAACGGGGGTGCGCATGACTATCGATAATTCCGATCTCATCGCCACGACGACCCTTGTGCTTACGGATATGCAACGCGCTTTGTTGGCGGAGTTGATCATCGATGAGCAGCGCCACGCGAGCCGCTGGTGGACGCACTTGAACGAAATGCGGTGGCGTAACGAGCTACCAGAATGGGCGAATGATGCGGGAGCTGGCAGCCACCCCGAGTACGACCTGTGGAGTGAGAGCAGGAAGGCATTGAATCAGGCCATTTTCGGCTCAGACGACCCGGGCGCCGACCAGAATGTTCGGGAGATCGCGCTATGAATCGGCCAAGCCTGTACGTCCGCGATCTCGTTGATCGTCTCGACTTTTCCCTGTTCACCGTCACCCAGCTATCGCAAATCCTGATGGACAACGGCTCCTACAAAGGCGCCAGCGATCTGGATGAAGCCCCGCAAATTGACGATCTCGGCGAATCCGCAATTCAGTCCGCAATCCATCTGATTGCTGATATGGCGAGACGTGATCTGCATGAGCTGGTTTCTGATTTGGAAATTCCAGCATGACGCTTTCTCAAACCACCCGCGCAATGCGCCGACGCCCTGACCTAAGAGGTTAAGCATGAAAATTCAAAATGGCGCATTTGCGTCGACGGGATCGGCTTGCCCGAAAAAAGCCACCAAACTGTTTTACGTCACTCACCCGAAGGTGCCCAAGGCGCTGCTGGGGCCATTCTTGACCGAGGCCGACGCCGAGTTCGGGCGCGTAGTTATACGTAGTGCTGGCGCCCAAGTGACGGCCTGCCTGGTTGATTCAATCGACGACATTACCCACTGGCACGGCGTGAACAACGGCCAGGTCTGCCGGGCCTTTGCTGGCGCTGATCGCCGGGAGGTCCACCATGGGTAACGTGACCCCGATCAAGCGCAAAGGTAGCGGCGTGCCGCCCACCGCTGGCGCGCACATCGATAGCGCCAGCTATGCGCTGCTGGTGGAAACCCTGATTGGCTTTCTGGAGCTGCGCATCAAGGAAGGCGACCAGGGCCGTCACTGCGATGAACTGGATCGTTTGAACCAGAAACTGGAATGCTTGGCCAAGCGGTTCACCCCACCGAAGGGGGCCGCATGACTGACGCTACGATCCTGTTCCGTGACGCACTCCAGGCCGTCTATGGCCAGCTCGACTGGCTTCCCCTGGCCGACGGCACTATCCACCGGTTCCGTGTGCCGGAGGATAAGCCCGGCTCCCTCAACGGCTGGTATGTGCTGTATCTGGACGGCATTGCATCCGGCGCATTCGGCAGTTGGAAAGCCGGTGGCGCCAGCACCTGGTGTAGTCGTGAACCGGTGGACGCTCGCGAGGCCGCGCAGGTCCGCGAGCGAGTTGATCAGGCCCGGCGCCAGCGCGAGGCCGAGCAACACCGACGCCAGCAGCAGGCCGCCGAGAAGGCCAACCACTGGTGGCGCAATGCTCGCCGCGCCGCACCCGACCACCCGTATCTCGCCGCCAAAGGAGTTCGCTCCCACAGCCTGCGCCAGCGCGGCGCTGATCTGCTGATCCCTCTGTACCTGGATGGGCGCTTGGTCAACCTGCAACGAATTGCCCCGGACGGCGCCAAGCGCTTCTTGCCCGGTGGCCGCGTGAAGGGCACCTACTCGCCGCTGGGCATCATCGAGCCGGGTTCTGTGCTTTGCATCTGCGAAGGATGGGCGACCGCCGCCAGCCTCCACCAGCACGGCGGCTATGTCGTTGCGGCAGCCATGAACGCGGGCAACCTGATCCCGGCGGCGATGGGCCTTCGCTCCCGCTACCCGGGCCAGGCAATCGTTATCGTCGGCGACGACGACCGGCTCACCGACGGCAACCCAGGACGCAAAGCGGCAAACGCTGCCGCGGCGGCCGTGGGCGGCCAAGTGGCTTTCCCTGAGTGGCCAGAAGGCGCCCCCGATGACCTCACCGACTTCAACGATCTCGCCAACTGGAAACTCGCCAATGTCCAAGCCTGACACCAACGTGATCAACCTTCGACCAGATGCGGCAACCATTGCGCCAGATCGTCCCTGCTGGGCGGTGTACGAGCATTGGGTGACCAATGAGAAAGGCCGCAAGCTGCGCCCAGGCGTTTACTGGCACAGCTTCAAACGCACCGCCGCCGACCAAGATGACGCCGAGGGCGATACCGGCGACCGACCTATCACTGATGAATGGATCTCCAGCCCCATCACGGTCGTGGCCCGCACCACCAATAGCGACGACGGCAGCGAGGGCCGGTTGCTGCGTCTGGTCACTGAGGGCGGCATCAAGGAATGGATCATCGCCATGGAGGTGTTCGGCGGCAGCGGCGAGGACGCCCGGCGCGCCTTGTTCGGGATGGGCGTCATTATCGCCCTCAAGAAACGCGGCACCTTCATGGAGTACCTGCTCGACCAGCATCCTGCAGAAGTGTTTGCCACCACTAGCCGACCGGGCTGGCATGAGTCTGGCGCGTTCGTACTGCCTGGGCGAACTATTGGCAGCACCAATGTGCGGTACCAGGCCAGCAACAAGGCACAGGTACTGTTCAGCCGGCGCGGCGAGCTGGCGCTGTGGCAATCAGAGGTGGCCGCCAAGTGCGCGGGCAATCCAGTACTGACACTGGCGATCGGGTGCTCGCTGGCTGGCCCGCTATTGAGTTTGGTCGGCGTGCTGGGTGGCGGTGTTCACTTGGTGGGCGACAGCTCGAGCGGCAAGTCACTGGCGCAACTGATCGGGTCGTCGGTGTGGGGCGACCCGGGCGTGTTCGCTGCCAGTTGGGACATGACCAAGGGCGGGCTTGAGATCGAAGCGTCGAGCCGTAATGACACCATCCTTCCGCTGGACGAGATCAAGCGCGCCGACCCCAAACGGGTACAGGAAATGGCCTACTCCCTCGCCAACGGCCAAGGCAAAGGCACCATGACCCGCGAGCGTGAAGGCCGCGCCAAATTGAGCTGGCGCCTGCTGACACTCTCCAGCGGCGAGCGCTCGCTCTCCGAACACGCCGCCATTTCCGGCAATGCCGCCCACGCTGGCGCCGAGCTGCGCATGGTCGACGTGAACGCCGGCACCCGCACACACCGGGCCTTCGATGAGTTGCACGGGCTTGAGGGAGCGGACTTCCACCGGCAGCTCACCGTGGCGGTCGGCGCCCACCATGGCCACCTTGGGCCAGCGTTCGTGGAGCGCCTTGTCGCCGCCGACGATAAGCCCGGCCTGCTCAGTGACTTTGACGGCATCCGCGCCCAGTTCGTCGAGGACAACGCCCAGGCCGGGCGCGTAGCCGATCGGTTCGCCGTCATCGCGCTCGCGGGCGAGATGGCCATCGCCTATGGCCTGCTGCCTTGGGAGCCGGGTACCGCCCTCGCCGACTGTCGTTTGCTCTATGGCGAATGGCTCTCCCGTGTGGGCGGTGGTAACGCAGAAGACCGCCAGATCCTGGCCGGCATCATCGACTTTATCGACAAACACGGCAGCAGCCGGTTCTCCAACGTGGATGCGCCAGAGGTGGACGCCAAGGTGTTCAACCGCGCCGGCTATTGGGAGCTGGTGGCCGGCAAGCGGCTCTACCTGTTCAACAAGTCGGCGCTCATTGAGGCCGCTCACGGGTTCGGCCTTACCCGAGTGGTCAAGGCCATTGAGGTTGGTGGAGCCCTGGCCAAACGCGACACCGACCGCGAAAGCCGCAAAACCAAAAAGTACCGCATCCCCGCCGGCGGCTCAGCGCGCCTATACGTCATCGATCCCGAAGCCATGGACTGCGAAGGGGGTAGCGCATGACCACCACTGCCACCAAGTACGAATACCCGAGTTCACAGGAACCTATAAACGTGGGGAACAGGGGGAACGGGGGAACAGCCAGTAAAACCGTGGCCTGTAGCCGTTCCCCCTTATTGAATGTATGGGGAACAGGGGGAACACAAACATGTTTTTGAATATAAGCATCTCCGCATTTCTGAGTATCTGGTTATCACTGTTCCCCACAAAAAAACGTGGGGAACAGAATCCCCCTCTGAAAGCCCCGGAAACATTGGCTGTTCCCACTGTTCCCCCGTTCCCCCGTTTTTTTTCTACAGACACATATGGGCAATGGAGCAATCAGGGTGATGTGAAGGTATGAGCCTCCTTTCCCGCCTGCTCGATCACATGCCACCAGCCATTCCAGGTACCGACACGCCAAAAGTGGATGGTCGGGCTCGCCCGCGCCTGGTGTTGGCCACTCGCGTCGAGCGTCCTGCTCAGTTCATCACCGGCCCACACGCAAACGCCGCCACTGCCACACCCGAGTGGCGACAAGCCCGCGACCAATACCTCAATCACATCATGGTTTGCCGTTCCTGCTACGCGCCCACCGGCCGCCATTGCACGGCTGGTGCTCACCTGCGCGCCAGCTACGACAAAACACCTATGGAGGCTCACCCATGAGCACCAGTCTCGTTATCGGCCTGCTGGACATTGCCAGGAAGCCAGGCGCCAGCATGAGCACCAGCTTGATCACCACTCGACGGATCTGCCGCATCTTCGGGGCGCGGGTTGATTCGATCCGCCTCGAGCGCCGGGCAATACGCCGCGAGGCCAGCAAGTTGCGCCACTACCTACCCTTCACTGCCGCCAAGATTTACGAGATTCAGCAGCAAGCCACCGAACACCGCCGCACCGAGTGGGAAGACCTGCGCACGGTACTCGCCGCATTCGGGCGATCGCTGGTGCTGGACACCGAGGGACTGGCCAACGGCCTGGGGTTTGATCGTCTGTGCGATCTGCTCGCGATCAACACCGTGGAGCGGGAGACGGCGCGCAAGGAGGGTTTGGCCAGCCTTGCCGACCTGGTGTTCGCCTATGCGCTCGAGGATAGCGCCGCCCGCCGAGGCCAGGAATGGAACGACGGCCCACTGTTCAACGCCTGCCAACTCGCGACCGCGAATTTCATCAGGGAATGCCCGGAGCACTTGCTGCCTGATCCGTTCGCACCTGGTGCCCCGTTCGGCCCGAAGTTGCCGCCCACCCTAAGCATCGTCGGCAAGTAAGCGACCTATTCCGCGACACGTTTTCGTTATTCGCAAAACGTGTCGCGACATTGAGCAACAGCACCGGGCATCAGCCCATCAATGGCGCCAAGGCGTCGAAGGAGGAAACACATGTCACACCACATACGCTTCGCCGCGGCGTGCAAGACCACGGATTTCACTACTGACCCCGGAATGATTGGTGGGTATTTCGTGTGGAACGTTCAGCGCGTGCGGGACGGGGAAAGGGTTGAAATCGAGGGACCTTTTTTCACTGAGGACGAGGCCCGGATCTCGGCCGAACTCATGCGCATTGAATACCGCGGCGCCCGGGCTTACCAGTCGACGCACTGCTCGGCTTGGAATCCAGACGTGAAGCGAGAAATCGCGATCCGAGACGATGCCATGGCCGCTCGCATGATCCTGGCTGGTCAGCTCGGGATGGGAATTCCAAAACACAGCGCCCAAGGCGCCCAGGGGTAACGTATGGCAACTGATTTCGGAGACAAAACCCGTGTTCTGCTCGGTGGGTCAGCTGGAAAGCTGTTCGGTCGCGAACACTTTTTCGAGTTATCAACCGGCGATGTGCGCGAAGCAGTCAAGGCGGTTGACGTCAACCATCCCGGGGTTGCGAAATACCTCGCAGACGCCAAAAGGAAAGGTCTCGAATTCGCGATTTTTCGGAACCGCCGAAATATTGGAGGGAAGGAGCTCGCGATGGGTGGGGCCACGGAGATTCGCATAGTCCCGGTGATCGCCGGCAGCAAGCGAGCAGGATCATTGCAAACGATCATAGGAGTTGCGCTCATATTGGTTGCCACTATTGCAACAGGAGGCGTCGGAGGATTCGCCGCCGGCGGCGCCTGGGGAGCTGTGGGAGCGGCGGGCGCCTCTATGGCCATTGGCGGCGTGATCCAAATGATTAGCCCGCAACAGGGCGGGCTGGCCAAGAGCTCATCCCCCGAAAACGCACCCTCATACGCCTTCGGGAGCGCCCGAAACACGACTGCCAGCGGTAACCCCGTCCCGATCTGCATCGGCGAGCGAACCTGGGGCGGCATGATCATTTCCGCATCAATCTACGCAGAGGACAAAGCATGAGCAGCTGTCTTAATCCGCCGATCAGAACCGTAAAGCTTTATGGTCAGTTGCGGCAGTTCGGGAAATCGTACCCGCTCGCTGTGCGCACTCCTGCTGAAGCCATCAAGGCTCTTTGCGTGCAAATCCCGGGCTTCGAGCGGTTCATATCCAACGCGAAATCTCGAGGCCTTGTGTTCGCTGTTTTTCTGGGCAAGAAGAACATCAGCGAGGCCGAGCTCTGCTATCAAGGTGGTGACGACATCATCATTGCGCCCGTGATCGAGGGCAGTAAGCGCGCCGGTATGATGCAGACGATTATCGGTGTCGCGCTGATAATTGTTGCAACCATCGCCACGGGAGGTGTCGGCGGGTTCGCCGCGGGTGGGGCGTGGGGCGCCGTTGGCGCGGCAGGCGCATCGATGGCTATCGGCGGCGTAATTCAGATGCTGAGCCCTCAAGCCGGGGGGCTAAGGACCAGCGCCGCGCCCGAGAATACGCCGGGCTATGCGTTCGGCAGTGCCAAGAACACCACCGCGTCTGGCAACCCGGTGCCGCTCTGTTATGGGAAGCGCCGTGTCGGCGGAGCGATCATCAGCGCCGCGATTTACGCCGAAGACCAGATGTAGCCCAGCCGGTGATACATTCGCCCATTTCCAGGAGAAGAAAATGCAAAGGATTATCGCAGTCGGCGTGATCGTATTGGCACTGGGCGGATGTACTACCTCACCCCAGGAGATGAGGACAGAGGGGGCGCTAAAGTCCTTCACCACTTCTAAACCAGAACAGCAGGTGGCAGAGTGCATTCTGTACGCCTGGCAAAATGAATCACTGGCGGGGGCTCATTACAACGTGAGTCTTCAGCCGAGGCCGAGTGGCGGCAAGTCAGTGGTGAGCGCAAACAACAGAGAAATGGCGGACGTGATCGGCAGCAAGGAGTCAACAAAGGTCCAGTTCTTTTCCAGCAGCAGCATGAGTTGGATTTCAGACCGCCGCGTGGCAAGTCTCAAACCCTGTTTATAGTTGCCAAAAGTACACCACCGAGAGAGACCATATGATCCCACTGGGACCATATGATCTGTCGCCGAAAGCGATTCCGAATGAGAATTTGCTCCAACAAACTAGTCATCCATGATAGTGAAAACCTGGGCAAAACACCGCATTTTATCTCTTTGATCAGGACCTCATAAAAATGAGGATTGTAGCTAACTTTTCTTGCGGTGCTGCCATACAAGTATAAAAATCAGTATCAAGGTGAATACTCCCCATGGGTATAGATAATCAATCACCCAAGTTTCTTCCAATGCTGGCAGATTATAGCCAAGCACTATAAATGGACTACCAATTGCAAGCACGCCCCCAACAGCAGAACTGCGGCCTGACGAGGTAGTGAAGAAAATAATTGTTAATAACAACGCCCATGGTAAGCACTGGTAAAAAATACGCTCGAACCTCGGCGATGAGAATCCTGGTTGAAAATTAAACTCAATTTGACTTTTCCCTGCTTCGGACATAAGCCTGTCAAAGTATCGCTTACTAGGGGAGTTGTCCGGAAGACTCTCGACTTTCTTTTCGAGCTCAACGATTGCTTCAACTATTTTCAACTCAGCACTGATTCGATTTAATTTAAAGTTCCCTGTGTACGACTCGTAAACAAATAAACCACCAACAGTTAATAGAATAGAAAAAGCAAGAAAAGTTAGGCGACCCCATGTGAAGTTCTTGAAGAGGCTTTCAAAGAAACCAAATATACTTTCCATCGAATGGTATAACTCCTAGCTATGGAAATGGTGCGGACATGCGCACAATTGTTAGTGAACAGCATTCTTCCTGTAGATGAGCCTTGTCTAGAAGATTCGCATAAGTGCGGAAAAAGGACTGTCATCAAATCGAAGACTGCAATCATCAATTTTCGCCAATCTTCAGGCGTTGACCAGATTGATCGGTATCCAAAATAGAGTATCCACCTTCTGAAACTGATCCTACTCTGCCACGAGTATGGTAACCACTCAAAGTACCACCTGAGCCTGGTTACCCTCCATCAAAGGGGATCTTCGCTACGGAGTCATCCCGCCCCCAACCTTGACAATTGTTAACAGGCTAATTGGCTGGCCAATGTCAGGCTTTTGTCCAGGTGGCTGACGCCGGCCTGATCGTTCGGTATCCACTCTGGTATCCACGGTTTGGCCGTGGCTACACTGGATACTAAGGAGTGCTTCAGGCACAGCTATAGGTTGCTTAGGTAATACGCCCACCATGCCTCTGCCTCGCTGAGCAGGCCTTGCAAATCAGCTTCTGATGACATTCCAGATTTCAAAGAGGCTCGCAACGTTTCGAATGTATTGAATGGCAAGCCCCCCTTTTGTGCCTGTTCATTCATGACCTGTTCTATGTCACGTTTCTTTATTGCTGAGCAGTGCTCCATAGACCTCACAACATTCAGCGCCACTTCAAGCGATTTAGCGGGATCTCTATCCCACAACTGCTTACCGTCCATGAAGCGCTCAATAGTGGGCCCGATCTTGGCCTCGCAGAAAAAAATAATGACAGTCAAAAAAGGTGAGAACCGCACAAATCTCTTCCCCCCCCTCGCAGTAAGTGTCGGGGGAGCCAGCGGACAAATGATGCCATTTACTTCGACACCAGCACTCGTTAAGTCTGCGCCCCTATGTATCATCGCGTGGCGGAGGAGCCGAAGGTACTGGAAATTGTTTTTCCCCGAGTGGCCACCATATCCATCAAGTGTGGTTTCGATGCAATCATTGAACGACGCATCAAAATCGCAAAGAAGCTCGACTGCGCTGACGATATATAAAAAATACTCCCCATAATATCGGCGGGCGTTGGCACTGAAAGTCGATGCGCCCATCGACTCAAATCCTCGGTAAGCCTCCACCTTTCGAGACCAATACCAATCGAGGCCATCGAGCAATTCGCCGTGGTTATCGTCCATCCAAAAGCTCCGTAGGTAATTGGTGCGAATCCGTCACGGTGATCGTAGATGATTGGAGAACCAAGTAGTTAATGGTTCCCACCGATTTGCGGAAACAACCCCATGGAAGGCTGGCGGCAAGGCTCATCAGGGTGTTTTCGCGCTGTGTGTCGCGCACCGTCGTCGCGCACCTGGTCAATGCGCGAAGCCATCGCCCAGCAAGGTTTCACGCAGTGTCTTCACGCACCTGGAGTGCGCGAACGTTCCGTGGCAGAGAGCTGTGTGCCGATGGTACGCAGCCAGGTACGCACCATCGGTACGCACCCACCTATGCGTACCAGCACCAGGTTCGCACCCACTAACGCGAACCAAGCCGCCCGCCTGTCAAAAGACATGGTGACCAGGCGCTGGTTTCCACTGTGGTTTCCAAGGTTTTGCAGTGTTTTCCACTGGCAACCTGATCAGTTGCCGAACAAACCCATGGAGGAGGCTGTGCATTCTCAGATCCAACAACATTCTTCGGGATCGCTCTATTCCTAGTAGAAAAAAACAATTGTAATTTCAGACCAACGAGTACCAAATTCTGAGCTATACCGTTTATCATCTACGCGGGCTAGAGATACGACCAGCTAGCACAAATAGAAGTGAATTGCAAGGCTTTTCACTGAGTCAGAAGGGATAGCATATGAACATTCAGGAAAGAACGGGAAGGTCAGATCGGACGGACTTGAAAACCCAGGACGACCTGAAAGGGGCTGTGATCTATACCGATGCTTTTGCGGCCAAAAAGAAAAAAACCGAATATGAGATTGCTGCCGAGCAAATCTCAAGGCGCGCTCAAAAAACCGACTGGTAAGCAGGAATCAGATGAGTACAGGGAATGTAAAAGCTTTGCCTATTTTGGGCGAAGCTACTGCTTTAGTTGATGAAAAAGAAAGAAATATACAAGCCCGCATAAAATCCCGCCTAACCAAAGAAATTGTTATTGGTGTATGTGGCGCCGTCGGCTGCAACTTAGCAGACGTGGTCGAAGAGCTGAAAAACCAATTTGGCCTATGTAATTACCATGTAATTCACATAAAGCTCAGCAAAATTATTAAAGACTATTTCGCCAATCATACTGTACCTACCGAGCACTTCGGAAAAGATCTAAATCGACTCGGCGTTGACGAGCGATATCGAGTGCTCCAAGATCTTGGTAACAGTATTCGCAAGCGATTAGGGGATGATGCATTAGCAACCTTGGCCATTCACAACCTCTCACTATCCCGACAGATTCAAATCAACGCTAGTGAGGACGAAGACCCGCCAAGAACCGTATATATTATCGACCAGCTGAAGAATCCCGCAGAAGTTGAGCTTTTCAGATTAGTCTATAAAAACATATTCTATCTTGTTGGCGTAATGAGCCCTCAACACTCTAGAATAGATCAACTCAAGCAGGAAGGAATGAGCTCCGTAGCCGCTCAGGAGCTGATTGAAAGAGACCGCAACGAAAATGTTGATCATGGTCAGCTACTGGAAAAAACCGTTCAAAAATCTGACTTCTTCATCCGAAACCATCTGACCAGTATTGGAAACTTATCTAAACCCTGCGGTAGGTTCGTAGGACTAGTTCACGGACAGAATGGCATAACGCCAACGCGCGACGAGTCAGGCATGTATGCCGCCCACTCAGCGTCTTTGAAGTCGGCCTGTCTCAGCCGCCAGGTTGGAGCTGCGATTACTGACTCGCAAGGCAATATTTTATCGGTTGGTTGGAATGACGTTCCACAAGCAGGTGGAGGCCTGTATACCGCAGATAACCCCAACGACCAACGATGTGTAAATCACGGAAGAAAATGTTACAACGACTTTCATAAAAGCCGACTGGTAGAAAGCATTGTCAGAATTCTGGAAAGCTCCGCAAAAATTGATCCGAGCCTCGCCGAAGAAATTTCAAAAAAAATATTGAAAGAAACACCTGCCGGAGCCTTAATTGAATACTCCCGTGCAATTCATGCTGAGATGGAAGCTATTTTAAATATCGCTCGCAAACCATCAGGCAGCACCACAGACGGGGTAATGTATACAACAACCTACCCTTGCCACAACTGCGCTAGACATATAATCGCCTCCGGAATCAATCGAGTTGTATATATCGAGCCATATGAAAAAAGTTTAGCAATGGCTCTCCACTCCGACGCGATCTCTATTGACCTCGCAGCAGAAAACAAAATCATCTTCGAAACCTTCGAAGGTGTGTCACCTAAACGGTATACGGCATTCTTTGCATTCAACACTAAGCGCAAGGATGACAAAGGACTGGCTGTTTCAATAATGAATAAAGAAGCCAGTCACGTATCCCAAGAAATATTAGATTCTTACCTAGACGTTGAGGCTAAGGTGTTCGATCTTGCTCGTACGCACAACGTTCCACTACCCAACTAATTGAAGAAGCCGAGGAGGGAGTGCCTAAGATTTATTGGAAGAGAGTGAGACTCACCACCTATCTCAGGCCCCCATTCCAATCCCGCAATAGCCTTGACGAAATTTTTGACAGGTCTTGACGAACCTCAGACAGACCCCAGACGAACTCTATAGCGCCGGCGCGCTGCCGTCGGCCTAAGAGCCCCGTAATACGGGACTTTGGCGATCAGGCGCCGACAAAACGTCGGAGATCTCGTCTAGAATTTTCAGCGTGCTCGTCAAAAATACCATCAAGGGAAATAGCAGGCCAAATATGCCGCGCTCTATATGTCGGACGACCAGTTACCGGCCCTGGCAATTCATTTAGCGCACCAAGCAATTCTTGACAGGGCATTGACGGATTTTCGCCCGCAGGCGCCGGTCAGTTTCTCAACAGCCCACGTACCGCGCCGTCTCCATCGTTAAAGGCCGTGTGCTGGCGTTTGATGCTCGTCAAGTATTTATTGGGGCGTCCGCCGACCTGATAGCAGGCTGGAGCAGGTGTGGCTTAATTGTGATTCAGGCTCACATTTGATCCATACGGACCGAATTGGGATTTTCTCACTTTGTCCCCGGTTGTTTCCCGGCGGGTTTACGAGCAGATCGTAAAAGCCCTTTGGCAATAAATTTTCCGCGACACGTTTTCAAAATTCGCAAAACGAGTCGCGACACCTGCCCTACCGAAATGGGAGTTCAGCCAGCCTTGCGAGCTCGCGTTGCAGGAAGATGCGTAGAGAGTTTCCGGCATCTCCTAGCCATAGGCGCTTAGTCCCCATGGGAGTCAGATATAGACAACCTCCCTATCGAAACACAATCCTAAAGGGCAATAGCCGAGTGCCACTAGACCCGGTATAAGGGCTCAGTGTGACGCCGAACACCTCGGCTAACCCCGTACTCCAGGGCATCTGGGTGCAGGACAGGTCACCTTATCGCCACGAGGGGAACAAAATGGTTCAAATGGATTTGCCGGTTATTCCGCACGAGATGGAAGGCAACCTAATTCACCAGCGCGCCGTAGATGGATACATCAACGCCACAGCTATGTGCCAAGCGGCTGATAAAAAATTTAGCCACTACCATACGACAAAGACGAATAGTGACTTTCTTGAGGCTTTGTCTAAGTCACTCAAGCTACCAATTGCGGTCTTGGTCCAGTCAGTAAAAGGCGGCAATTACCAAGGTACCTGGGTACATCCCCAGGTAGCTCTCCACCTTGCTCAGTGGCTATCGGCAGATTTCGCTGTCCAGGTGACCGCTTGGATTACCGAATGGATGGCTGGAGGGGTATCTCCAAAAAATGCCGCGCGTATCCCTGTGCATCTCCAGCGGTATATCGCAAACAGAGCGAAGATTCCCCATACACACTTCTCGATGCTCAATGAAATTGTTCTGGCTCTGATTGCGCCGTTAGAGGCTGATGGTTATGTTCTGCCCGAAAATATGATCCCTGACATCTCTAGCGGGAGAATGTTTTCTGGTTGGCTGCGCAAAGAAAAAGGCATCGAGCCAAAAGATTTTCCAAACTATCAACATCAGTATCTGGATGGACGTGTTGTCGACGCCAGACTTTACCCCATTGAGCTTTTAAGTGATTTCCGACTGTACTTCTACGGTACGTGGATTCCACAACGATGCCGGACCTACTTTCAGGAAAAAGACCCGGTGGCGCTACAATACCTGCCTGCCCTACTGGAAAAGCTAGCGTAACCTTTTGATTTAAAACCGATGCCGAGATACCGGCATCGGTCGACTTGATGGAACCAGCTCTCTCTCTAGGGGGCCGGCCACCTGTGAGATGGCATAGTCCTAGGGTTGCCACCAACACTCCCCCCATGAATGACCACTACCCTGATCCGGGGTGGTGAAGATGACCACACCTTTAAGTCGGCGACGGCTTCGACGAGGCAGGTTTACCGCTCGTCGGGTTCGGCTGAGCGCAGTCAGCGTCGTTTTCGACCACCCTTAACATGACCGAAAGAGGGGGAGCATTTCAAAAAGAGAGTAGATTTGTGAGTAGATTTTCATTACCTGACTAGCAAACTCCTTATGAAACGCACTCTACAGACAAAAGTTCGATTCCGTCTCTGGCACCAAATACCGAAAACCCTGAATCGCAAGATTCAGGGTTTTTTTATGCCTGCGATTTGATCAGGCATCGTGCAAGCGTCTCTCTTCGGTCTTCGGCTAGTTTTCAGTATTCCAGTGGAAAACCAGATTGCGAGCGGCACCACTTCCTATCTCCGCCGTATCACGCCGTTCCTCACCATTGCGTGTCGCGACGACGGTGTACTTGCCTGGTGGCAGCTGTACGTAAACCAACGGGCCAGCCTCGCTCAGCGTCAGCACGGGTTGCCCCGGATCTTTCTGAATGACCAGATTTACATCCGGAACATATTTGCCCTCCGCCCCGATGGAGAAAGTCATGTGCAGGTTGTAGCCCTGCGTTTGCTGGATAGCTTTCGCCTCATCCTCTCCGATCCCCCCGTTCAGGTAAGTAATCCCGTTTTGCTGTTGCTGTTGCACTTGCACACCTGTGCTGTCGATCGGTTCAAGACTGGCGGCGTTAAGCACGACTGGCAACATCAGTACGCCGACGGCGGCGATGGGCAGCATGAATGAATGGACGTTCTTCATGATGGCGACTCCCGGGTTGCTTGGAACCCAATCGTTACTCCTTTTAGATTTGTTACCGAATGTTCAAGTTTTAGATCGATTAGCACTTGAGCTCACTGCGAATCGGACTACGAGATGTACTCCTCTTACACGGGATATCGTCGGCCTGGTCCTGCAAAGCAAACTCGCCTTTCCTTCCGATTTACCAGCAACGCCCGGCATCGCGGACTACCACTCTTTTGCCATCCTTTTCCGCCTGTTTCCTTCAGCCGCGGAAAATGTCATGAGTCCTCTCAAACCCGGTAACACTCAAGATTCACAGATCACTTCACTGCTCGGAAATCTTGGCGAGTTGATCCGTGAAGCCCGCCAGAAAGTGTTGCGAGCGGTCGATACCGTCCAGGTGCAAACCTGTTGGCAGATCGGACGGCATATTGTGGAGTTCGAGCAGGAGGGGGCCCGGCGGGCGGGATATGGGAAGCAGTTGCTGGCGACGCTGGCGAAGAGTCTGACAACAGAGTTTGGCAAAGGCTTTGACATCTCCAACCTTCGCTACATGCGCCTGTTCTATCAAGCATTCCCAATTCGTGACGCACTGCGTCATGAATTGAGCTGGACCCACTACCGCAGATTGCTACGAGTCGAGAACGATCACGCTCGCCATTGGTACATGAACGAATCAGCGATGCAGAACTGGTCAAGTCGCGCCCTCGAGCGCCAGATCAATACCCTCTATTACGAACGCTTGCTGGCGAGTCGCGACCGGCCGGCCGTCAAACAGGAAGCCGCCACCCATATCGAGCAGATGAACGCCAGCCCTCGGGATTTCATCCGCGACCCCGTGCTACTGGAGTTTCTCGGCCTGCCCAATGCGGGCTTGGTCCAGGAAAGCGAACTTGAACAAGCCTTGATCAATCAACTACAGGGCTTCCTGCTCGAACTGGGCAAAGGCTTCGCCTTCATCGCTCGCCAGCAACGCATCAGTACCGAGAGCAAAGACTTCTACATCGACCTGGTGTTCTACAACTACCTGCTCAAGTGCTTCGTCATCTTCGACCTCAAGCGCGGCGTACTGACCCACCAGGATGTCGGCCAGATGGACATGTACGTGCGCATGTACGACGACCTCAAGCGCGGACCGGAGGATGGCCCCACCGTCGGCCTCATTCTCTGCGCACAAAAAGATGAATCGGTGGTGCGCTATTCAGTGCTGCAAGGCAACGAACAACTGTTCGCCAGTACCTACAGACTGGTACTGCCGAGCGAGGAGGAACTTCGCGCGGAGCTGGATCGGGAATGGGCGGTGCTTGAGGAGCGAATACTCAAGCACAGGCTCCGATAAGCACGGGTGGATTGTTCATGCGCTGCGCGAAGACTATCGTTGGCAGCTACCCGCAAAGGTCCGACGCCGATGAATTTGCAGGACATGCCCTCACTGGCACCCACTCAAGCCGAGTTGCCACCGCGCATATCTACGGCAGGCGAACCGTTCAAGGAGCCCGCCGCAGATGGCTACAGCCTCGGCGGCTTTACCTGGCGGCACCCCCGTCACGACGCTACCCGCTCGGTGGTCATCATCAACGCAGCCACCTCCGTCCGCTGCCGCCATTACTCGCGATTCGCCGATTACCTGTTCGCCAACGGCTTCGACGTGATCACTTACGACTACCGTGGCATTGGCGACTCGCGACCCGCATCGCTGAAAGGACTGCGTGCTTCATGGTCAGATTGGGGCGCGCTGGACTTTGAGGCGATGCTCAAGCGCGCTCAGCGTGAATTTCCCGGGCAACCCATCGACGTTGTAGGCCACAGCTT
This sequence comes from Pseudomonas sp. FW305-20, assembly GCF_058788075.1. Taxonomy (NCBI): domain Bacteria; kingdom Pseudomonadati; phylum Pseudomonadota; class Gammaproteobacteria; order Pseudomonadales; family Pseudomonadaceae; genus Pseudomonas; species Pseudomonas sp. FW305-20. The sequence goes on from NZ_JBYTAJ010000014.1 coordinate 81,505, forward strand.
TGGAGGCTGTGCAGCGGGCCTGGGAGCTTCCGGGCATTTGATTCGACGTCTGCTGACCGTCGGTGCGCAATTTGCTTACTGGCGCGATTACGCACCCGCCCATCGCTGGCGGATGTTCGGCAAGTGGCATCTGGCGATGCCGTTGATGACATTGCTTTGCGGCTACTTCCCCGGCAAACGTCTCGGCTGGCTAGAGGACACCCCCGCTGGCGTGGTTCGCGACTGGAGCATGCCCACCGCGCACTACGAGAAACGCCCCAGCGGTCGCGTTCTTCACGCAAAGACCGGGCGCCTGCCCTTCTCATCCGTCACCGCACACACCCTGGCCATCAGCATCAGCGACGATCCTTACGGTACGATTCCAGCCATTGAACGGCTGCTGGGTTACTTCACCAACAGCACGAATGCCCACTTGCGAATCGCCCCCGAAGACATCGGCGAACAAGAAGTCGGACATTTCGCCTTTTTTCGTAGCCCATACCAAGCCACACTATGGCCCATTGCATTGTCCTGGTTGCAGACCGGCAAACTGGCCCCCGACACACCCGGGCGGCTAGTGCCACGCAACTGACTGATGCTCCCACTCATCGGAATACGGAACGAGCCCATGGCATCCGCCAACAAGCAGAACAAACGCGCCACCCGCGCCAAAGCCAAGGCCAAGCAGAACCGCACCCAACGGGCCGCCGCGCCGGTCGAGTTGGACCCGAACGACGACCGCATCGACTTTGAATCGGTGGACCTGACCGACCTGTTCAAAGAAATGATCGACGCGCAAAAGATCAGTCAGCAAGCCATGTGCAAGGCATTCCTTGAACACCCGCTGCTCGCGCTGGTGCTGGAGCAGGAGGGCGAAGAAACAGCGACAGATTTCATCATCGCTGCGCTGATCGAGTACCGCCAATGGTCCACCGAAACGGACGAAGCCAGTGCCCTGGCCTGGATTGAGTCCCCGGCCTTCCAAACTGATTACGTGGCAGCTTCCGAAGCTATCGCGGCCCAAAACCAACAGAAACCGAACTGAGTTCCCATGGCCTCCCTGAACAAGCAACAGAAACGCGCCAAACGCGCCAAGATCAAAGCGAAGCAAATCAATATCCACGGCAGAAAACCCGCCGCACTGGACGATGACCTCGGCGAAATCGGCGAGCCGATCCCGGAATACACCCTGGCGATGTTCAGCAAAATGCGCGATGCAGAGGCCACCAGCCGCAACGACATGCTGCTGACCCTGCTGTCAGACCTCGCCGAAATCATCAGCGACCATCCAGAACTGCTGGACATGGAAAACGCCGACAACGAAGCCATGGCCGCCACTCACCTGGCCGCCGACATGCTGATCGATTACCGCATGTGGGCCGACGGCATGGACCGCGACACCGCCCAGGCCTGGCTGACGGATCCGCAGTTCATCACTGACTTCGGCGCGGCGCTCGACAGCTATCGCGAGTCGCTGGATGCTCAGGAAGTAAAGGCCGAGTAAACACTCGCCTCAGAAACAAAAACGGCCGCTTGTCATCACTGACAGCGGCCGTTTTCTTTGGAAGCCACTCACCTGAAACAATCGATCCCCTCGTCAGCAACCGTGTATATCCCGTTGACATATCCTCTAAGAGATCTATTCTCTGGCTCACAAACCCCGCAAATGCAGGAGGCCAAAATGGAACAGACCACCCTTTTCATGAGCAATCGAAGCCAGGCTGTCCGCCTCCCCAAAGCTGTTGCGATGCCAAGCGACGTGAAACGAGTCAACGTAGTTGCCATCGGCAGAGCTCGCATCATCACTCCCGCAGATGAAACATGGGACAGCTGGTTCGACGGGGATGGCGTAAGTGCAGACTTCATGAGCGATCGTGAACAACCCGCCGATCAGGAGCGTGAGTCGTTCTGATGATCAAATACATGCTCGATACCAACATCTGCATCTTCACCATAAAGAACAAACCGCAAATCGTACGAGAAGCTTTCAACCGTCATGACGGGCAGCTATGTATCAGCGCCGTCACGCTGATGGAGTTGATCTACGGTGCGGAAAAATCAGCAGCACCCGAAAAAAACCTCGCTGTGATCGAGGGTTTTGCGGCACGCCTTGAAGTCTTGCCTTTCGACAATGAAGCAGCCTCGCATACCGGAATGATTCGATCCGAGCTGGCCAAGGCTGGCACGCCTATCGGGCCCTACGACCACATGATTGCCGGCCACGCACGTTCACGCGGATTCATAGTGGTAACCAACAACCTGCGAGAATTTGAACGGGTTCCAGGGCTACGCGTAGAAGACTGGGTTCACCCCGATTGAGCCCGGCACAACTGACAGAAACAAAAACGGCCGCTTGTCATCACTGACAGCGGCCGTTTTGCGTTATGCGGTGCGAATCAGTTCAGCACCACCGCCCCCATCTTCTGCAGCTTGCGACGACGAGCCACAAACAAACCGGCAGCCACCACCAACAAACTCAGCAGACCAGTAGAGAGAATCTCCACGCGATGCGCTTCCTGGAACAGCATGATGGTCAGGGCCGCCACGATGAATACGATCACCGCGTAGGTCAGGGCCGGGAACAGCCACATGCTGAAAGCGATTTTTTCACCGCGTGCCATGCGCTGCTTGCGCATACGCAGTTGCGAAATCGCGATCACCAGATACACCAACAACGCGATAGCGCCGGAGCTGGCCAGCAGGAATTCGAACACGGCGGCCGGGGCCACGTAGTTGGCGAAAACCGCAATGAACGCAGCGCCGGTGGACAACATGACGGCCCAGTACGGCGTGCCGCTCTTGTTGGTGCGCTGGGAAACGGCCGGTGCATCACCGCGCTTGCCCAGAGAGAACATCATGCGCGAAGCGGTGTACAGCGCCGAGTTCAGGCAGCTGGTCACAGCAACCAGCACCACGATGTCGACGATCAGCTTGGCATTCGGGATACCCATGCGCTCAAGCACGGTCTGGTAGGAGCCGACGGCTGCCAGTACCGGGTCGTTCCATGGCACCAGGGCCACAACGATGAAGATCGACACGAGGTAGAACAAGCCAATACGCCAGATCACCGAGTTGGTGGCCTTGGAGATTTGCTGGCCAGGGTTCTTCGATTCCGCGGCCGCAATGGTCACGATTTCGGTGCCCATGAAGGAAAACATGGTAGTCAGGATCGCGCCCAACACTGCACCCATGCCGTTTGGCAAGAAGCCCTGGGTGTCGAACAGGTGGGAAACGCCGCTGACCTGGCTGGTCGGCAGGAAGCCGAAAATCGCCAGAACGCCGAGGCCGATGAAGCCGATGATCGCGATGACTTTGACCAGGGCGAACCAGAATTCGAATTCACCGTAGTTCTTCACGCTGAACAGGTTCGTCACCGTCAGCAGCAAGGTGATGACCAAGGTGAAGGCCCAGATCGCCACATTCGGGAACCAGGCGTGCAGGATGGTCGCGGCGGCGTTGGCTTCCAGCGGAATCACCAGTACCCAGAACCACCAGTAGAGCCAGCCGATGGTGAAACCGGCCCAGTGACCGATCGCGCGATCGGCGTACGTCGAGAAGGAGCCGGTGTCGGGTGAAGCCACGGCCATTTCGCCAAGCATGCGCATCACCAGCACCACCAGCATACCGGCGGCAGCGTAGGCCAACAGCACGGCCGGGCCTGCAGCAGCGATGGCGTGGCCCGAGCCGACGAACAGGCCGGCACCGATAACCCCGGCGATCGACAGCATGGTCACATGACGCGGTTTGAGCCCCTGTTCGAGGCCATTGGAGCTTGGGGTACTGCTCATTGAAACTACCTTTTGTAAGGAAAAGCGATGACGTCCACCCGGCGTGGCGTTCCTTCTCGTAAAAAGAAACCAACAGGGCGTTCCGTATTCTGCACGCAATAATTGCGCCAAAATATTACAAAGCACCCAAACATGGGGCTCTCCGCCGGACCGGACAGTCATCGCAAGTCATTGAGATTAATGGCAATTCGCCAGAGCGTTACCCTGCGACCCACTTTCAGGAACGAAGTGGCGCACCAGAAACACACCCAAAAATAAAGCGACGCACAATAAAAGTGCGGATCAGGAACGTTTGGCCGGTTAGCGCTTCCAACCCCCCGTCAAAGCTGGCAACATCGCGCCCTTTTTTGGAACAGCCCCAGCCTTTTTATCGACAGGCAGGGTTCAAACGGCTGTTCGGTTGATAGCAGCGCGACAGTCTGCTGTACCGATGCGACAACCTGCCACACGCCAGCTGTTTAGCGTCCGTAGCGCTGTTGGCTGTCATTCAGACGCTATGCTAGCTTGGCCGCCTCGCCAGGAAGGCCGCCAATAGCAGGAGCGAAATACTTATGAGGAACGCACATGGCTGAGGCCACGCCCGCGCTTGAAATCCGCAACTTGCACAAACGCTACGGACAGCTTGAGGTGCTCAAAGGCATCTCGCTGACCGCCCGCGACGGCGACGTGATCTCGATCCTGGGTTCTTCCGGTTCCGGCAAGTCCACCTTCCTTCGTTGCATCAACCTGTTGGAAAACCCGCATCAGGGACAAATCCTTGTGGCCGGCGAAGAACTCAAGCTCAAAGCCGCCAAGAACGGCGAACTGGTTGCTGCTGATGGCAAGCAGATCAATCGCCTGCGCAGCGAGATCGGTTTTGTATTTCAAAACTTTAATCTCTGGCCGCACATGAGCGTGCTCGACAACATCATCGAAGCGCCGCGCCGCGTACTCGGCCAGAGCAAGGCCGAGGCCATCGAAGTCGCCGAGGCCTTGCTGGCCAAGGTCGGCATCGCGGACAAACGCCACGCCTACCCGGCGCAACTCTCCGGCGGTCAACAACAACGCGCCGCCATTGCCCGCACGTTGGCAATGCAGCCCAAGGTGATCCTGTTCGACGAACCCACCTCCGCCCTTGACCCGGAAATGGTCCAGGAAGTACTTAATGTCATCCGCGCATTGGCCGAAGAAGGCCGCACCATGCTGTTGGTCACCCATGAAATGGGTTTCGCCCGTCAGGTGTCCAGCGAGGTGGTGTTCCTCCACCAAGGCTTGGTAGAAGAGCAAGGATCGCCACAGCAGGTGTTCGAAAACCCGCTTTCGGCGCGCTGCAAACAATTCATGTCCAGCAACCGCTAACGGAGCTACCCGCATGCAGAACTACAAAAAAATCTTCCTGGCGGCTGTCGTCACCCTGGCCTTCAGCGCCGGTGCCGCCGCCGAGACCTTGAAGATGGGCATCGAAGCGGCCTACCCGCCGTTCAACAACAAAGATGCCAGTGGCAATGTCGTCGGCTTCGACAAAGAAATCGGCGACGCCCTGTGCGCCAAGATGAAAGTCGAATGCACCGTGGTCACGTCTGACTGGGACGGCATCATTCCGGCCTTGAACGCCAAGAAGTTCGACTTCCTGATCTCCTCGATGTCGATCACCGACGAGCGCAAGCAAGCGGTGGACTTCACCGACCCGTACTACTCCAACAAGCTGCAATTTATCGCTCCGAAAAACGTCGACTTCAAAACCGACAAGGCTTCCCTGCAAGGCAAAGTGATCGGTGCACAACGTGCGACCCTCGCTGGCACCTGGCTGGAAGACAACATGGAAGGCGTCGAAATCAAACTTTATGACACCCAGGAAAACGCCTACCTCGACCTGACTTCCGGTCGTCTGGACGCCATCCTGGCGGACAAGTACGTCAACTACGAGTGGCTGAAAAGCGACGCCGGCCGTTCTTATGAGTTCAAAGGCGACCCGGTGGAAGAAAGCGACAAGATCGGTATCGCTGTACGTAAAGGCGATGAGATTCGTACGAAGCTGAACACCGCACTGAAAGAAATCGTCGCTGATGGCACCTACAAAAAGATCAACGACAAGTATTTCCCGTTCAGCATCTATTGATTCTGACCTGTCGGGCCGGCGCCGTTATCTGACGGCGCCAGTCCCTGGCATTGCCTGCGCGATTTGAAAAGAAATCCATGACTATCGATCTCTACGGATTCGGCCCGGCGCTCGCCGCTGGCGCGCTGATGACTGTGAAACTGGCACTCTCGGCCTTGTGCCTGGGGCTGGTGCTCGGTCTGCTCGGCGCCTTGGCCAAGACTTCCCCGTACAAGCCGCTGCAATGGCTTGGCGGCACTTATTCAACCCTGGTTCGCGGCATCCCTGAATTGCTCTGGGTGCTGTTGATCTATTTCGGCACGGTCAACCTGATGCGTGCCCTGGGCGAGTTCTTCGGCAAGCCCGACCTCGAACTCAATGCCTTCGCCGCCGGCGTAATTGCACTGGGGCTGTGCTTCGGCGCCTACGCCACGGAAGTGTTTCGTGGTGCGATTCTGGCTATCCCCAAAGGTCACCGCGAAGCGGGTGTGGCGTTGGGGCTGTCGAAATTTCGCATCTTCACCCGACTGATCATGCCGCAGATGTGGCGCATCGCCCTGCCGGGGCTGGGCAACCTGTTCATGGTCCTGATGAAGGACACGGCACTGGTGTCCGTCATCGGCCTGGAAGAAATCATGCGTCATGCACAGAACGCCGTGACCTTCGCCAAGCATCCATTTACGTTCTTCATGGTCGCGGCCTTCATGTATCTGGGCCTGACAATACTGGCCATGGTTGGCATGCATTTTCTGGAAAAACGCGCCGCCCGCGGCTTTGTGAGGACGACGTAATGGAATGGGAAGTCATCTACAAATGGCTGCCGAAGTTCATCCAGGGCGCCACCCTGACATTGGAGCTGGTGGGCATCGCCGTGATTCTCGGCCTGCTGCTGGCCATCCCATTGGGCATCGCGCGCTCGTCCAAGCTTTGGTACGTTCGCGCGTTTCCCTACGCTTACATCTTTTTCTTTCGCGGCACACCACTGTTGGTTCAGTTGTTCCTGGTCTATTACGGCCTGGCGCAGTTCGACGCGGTGCGCGACAGCGTCCTGTGGCCTTACCTGCGAAGCCCGTTCTGGTGCGCCACGGCCACCATGACGTTGCACACGGCGGCTTACATTGCGGAGATCCTGCGCGGCGCGATCCAGGCGATTCCGCCCGGTGAGATCGAAGCGGCACGCGCATTGGGCATGTCCAAGGCCAAGGCGCTGTTTTTCATCATCCTGCCGCGAGCGGCACGGATCGGCCTGCCTGCCTACAGCAACGAAGTGATCCTGATGCTCAAGGCCAGTTCTCTGGCGAGCACCGTCACCCTGCTGGAACTCACCGGCATGGCGCGCACCATCATTGCCCGCAACTACCTGACGGTGGACATGTTCTTTACTGCCGGTGTGTTCTATCTATTGATGTCGTTTGTACTGGTGCAGGCGTTCCGTCAGTTGGAGCGCTGGCTGCGCGTCGATGCCTGCCAAGGGCGTTGATTCTTACGTGCTGACGGGCGAGGCCCTACTCGCCCGCTTCACGGCGCTGGATGCTTTTCTGACAAAGCATCAGGCGCTGTGGAAACCTCGTCCATTTACTCACCTGCGGCTTCCGTGGGAAGCGTCCTACCCCGAGTTGTCTGCACGGCTACGCGGCAGGTCATTGGACGATGCGGAAAATGCTCATAACCAACCTGCTCTTCTGGAGGCGCCGGAGCCATTCGCTTCACTGGCGGCGTTGTCCCTCGAACTGAGCGCTGTAGCTGAATTGCCGCCTCACGCACTCGAAGCAGCTGGCCATCGGCTGAATGTCGATGTGCCGGGGCGCAAGTGGCAGCAGATCGAGGCGTTTGCCAGTCGGCTGGAATTTTCCGAGGCGCCGAAGCATTGGCTGGATTGGTGTTCGGGCAAAGGACATCTGGGGCGACGCCTGTTACAAACCGGTCAGCAGCTCACTTGCCTGGAATATGACCCGACGTTGGTCGCCAGTGGCCAGGCACTCAGTCAGCGTCATCATTTGCATGCGCTTCACGTCGAGCAAGACGTGCTCGCGCCGGGGGCTGCCTCTTTACTGAAGGCCGGCCACACGCCGGTAGCGCTGCACGCCTGCGGTGATCTTCACGTGCGGCTGATGCAACTCGCGAGCGCCACCGGTTGCAAGCAGTTGGCCATCGCCCCTTGCTGCTACAACCGGATCAGTGTGAGTGAATATCAGGCGCTTTCCTCTGCGGGTATGCGATCCGACCTACAACTGTCGCTCGAAGATCTCTCGCTGCCGATGAACGAAACCGTCACCGCCGGCGCTCGCGTCCGACGCCAGCGCGACACCTCCATGGCCCGGCGCCTGGGTTTCGACCTGCTGCAACGGCAACTTCGCGGCGTTGACGAATACCTGCCCACCCCGTCGCTGCCCAGTGCCTGGCTGGATAGATCCTTTGCCGATTACTGCCATCATTTAGCCGCGCTCAAGGAGTTATCCACAATCGGAGCGCACGATTGGCCAGCGCTCGAAGCCACCGGTTGGCAGCGACTGGCTGAAGTGCGCAATCTCGAGCTGCTGCGCGGACTTTTCCGACGCCCATTGGAGCTTTGGCTGGTACTCGATCGTGCCCTTTTCCTCTCCGAGCAGGGGTATGCGGTCCGCCTCGGCACCTTCTGCGAAACCCCGCTTACACCGCGTAATTTCCTGATCCTGGCTGAGCGCCCCTAAAACGCTCCAGCCTGTGGATAACTCTGGGGATGAAATTATCGTGGATCCAATATATCCGGCTGTTTCGGGGCAGAAACACAACTGTACAATTTTCGTACACCTGTAAAAAAAGCGGGAAAACAGGTATTTGCGAGCAAATGAGAACGGGTCCGCAAATTTGCCTCTAAACAGGTGCGGTACAGATCCCGTTGTGCATAAGCATTAAGACAAAACAACATAACGACCGGCGAAACCTCAACTATCGTTGCCAAACGCCAGATTTTCCTGGCGCTCAAACAGCAAGGAGCTGGGAAGATCATGAGCACATTGAACAGTGCACAGGAAGCCGTCGATACCGTCGCCAACCAAGCCATTGAAGCTGCGCTGCAGCAAACCTTCGCGGTGGGCGGCGCCATCATCAACAACGCAACGGGCGAGGTCATCGCCGCGCTGCACAACAACGTGCTGATGCCTATCCCCGGCGGTGGCACCACGTACTTTCTACCTCATGACCCGACCGCCCACGGCGAACGGCAATTGGTGGACTGGTACTACGAAAACGCCGCGCCATTGAACCTGCCACCGCCCAATCAGTTGACCGTCGTCACCACGCTAGACCCGTGCGCCATGTGCGCCGGTTCGCTGCTGACTGCAGGATTTAACGTCGCCGTCAGTGCGATCGATGACTACGCAGGCATCAACTACAACAGCCAGTTCACCTTTCCATCGCTGCCGCCGCAGATCCGCCAACAGGCGCAAGACACCTGGGGTTATTACGCGATCGCGGCGCCGGTCAGCCGGGCCTATCAGGGCTCGACCAGTCCGGTGTTTGCTGGCCAGACCATCGACTCGGCGGCTTACTTCCTCACCAGCTCGATCTTCTCCGCCAGCGTCAACACCGTCCGCGAGGCCAGCAACAACAGCGGTCTGCCGCCGGATCAACTGCAAAACCCGGCAAACCTCCCGGCCACCAGCAAAGTCCGCCAGGCACTGACTGCGCTCAGCCCGTTTGCATTGACTGTGCAATCGGCCAACCCGCGTGACCCCGGCGCAGAACTCGCTCCGCCGCTATTGAAGACTGCGCAACAAAGCACAGTGTTCAACTCGGTAGCCCTCATCGATCCGTTCGGCAACCTGCTGGTGTGTCTGGGCGGCGTCGAGAACCAGTCGCCGATTCGGACAGCGTTCATGGAAACCACCCGCAACTACGCGGTCATGCGCTGGACCCTGATGAACGACCCCGACCCCGTCGTTCGCGCCGAGGCCGGCCAATACCTGACCCATCCGAAGTACGGCACCTTCGTCTTCCTCTACTCCCCCGACCCCACCACCCCGCAGGCCGTGATGACCTTCGGCGCGTACGGCTCAACCATGGAAGGCCCCGTGCCGCAAAGCTATCCGTCCAACCTCCAATACGTGCTGCTGCCGGGCAACACCACCGCCCAAGCGTTGTCGACACTGGCCCAAAACCTGCCGCCGTTCTACACGCAAAGCGTGCAAGTGGCGCCCGCGCAGGTGCTAAGCCAGGACTTGATCAACGCGGTTAAAAACGGCGTGTAAGGGGCTAAAGCAATTGCATCGCTCGGCCCCGCAGAAGCATCCGCGGGGCCAGCTTGACGCCTGCGCAAAAATAGTCTGAATTCAGGGGTTTACAGAACCAACCCAATCGCTATAATCGTCGCCCAACACGCCGGTATAGCTCAGTTGGTAGAGCAACTGACTTGTAATCAGTAGGTCCCGGGTTCGACTCCTGGTGCCGGCACCACATTAGGCTCCATTGCATTCTACTGAATGCTCTGGAAGCCCCGAAAACCCGCCCTTTGGCGGGTTTTTTCGTTCCAGAACCCTCTGTCGGGATCCAACAAAATCCCCCTTCCCCGAGGGTATGTTAGGGGTACTGCGATTTTCCGGTCAGGAGCGCGTACCCCTATGCCACGTCTAGCGATCCCTCTCAGCGACCTGCAATGCCGCACGGCCAAAACCCGCGAGCGCGCCTACAAGCTGTTCGACGGTGGCGGCATGTACCTTTTCGTCAAACCCAATGGCGTGAAGACCTGGCGCTTGAAGTACACCAAGCCCAACGGCAAGGAAGGCACGCTCATCATCGGCAATTACCCCATCGTTACCCTTTCCGTCGCACGACGTAAGCGAGACGAAGCCAAGGCGTTGCTGCTAGACAACCTCGACCCAATGGAAGAAAAGAAGAAGGCCAAGATCGTAGCCCAGCGGGCGGCACTGCTTTTCGAAACCGTTGCTCTGGAGTGGCACGCAGATATGTCCCGCCGCTGGACCGAAGGCCACGCAAAAACCGTAATGAGCCGACTGCGCACCCACGTCTTCCCGCTGATCGGCCAACGACCCATAGCTGAGCTCGATACCCATGACCTGCTAGAGATCACCCAGCGCATCAAGGAACGCGGCACCATGGATGTGGCCTTAAGGGTACAGAACTACTTATCCACCATCATGCGCGGCGCCAAAAGGGCTCGGCAGATCACCATGAATCCTGCACTGGATCTGGCAGGCTCGATTTACGCGCCGCGCACAATCCATCGCCCGGCCCTTTCCCTCAACCGCCTACCCGAACTGCTACACCGTATCGACAACTACAACGGCCGCGAACTGACGCGCCTCGCCGTCCTGCTCACGCTGCATGTATTCGTCCGCTCCAGCGAACTGCGCTTCGCGCGATGGAGTGAGTTCGACCTCCAACGCGCCATGTGGGAAATCCCCGATACACGCGCACCGATTGAAGGGGTACGCAACTCCACACGTGGGACCAAGATGAATGGCGACATTCAAATGGTTCCGCTATCGCCGCAGGTCATCGAAATACTGGAGCGGCTGCGCAGCCTCAGTCGCTTTTCAGAATTAGTGCTACCAGGCGACCACAAGTACTGGAAGCCCATGTCTGAAAACACGGTGAACACCATGCTCCGCAACGTCGGCTATGACACCAGCAAGGACGTGTGCGGCCACGGCTTCAGGACCATGGCCTGTAGCGCCCTGCTGGAGTCCGGGTTATGGACCGACGCAGCCATCGAAAGACAAATGAGCCACAAGGAACGCAACCGTGTGCGTGCCGCGTATATCCACAAGGCCGAATTCCTCGAACAGCGCAGGCTGATCATGGCGTGGTGGAGCAACTACATCGACGCCAACCGCCATGGGCATGTGACACCCCACGAATTCGCTCACCCAGTCGGCGACAACATCACGGCCCTACAAAATAGCCGTGGCGCATCCAAACGTGGGTAAGCCTGCGAGATCGCCGTTGTCCGCCCTTCCACGCGGGTCCATCCAAGCGGGGCTGCAAAGCCGCCCTGCTTGGATGGACCTCATTTAAAAAATCTAAAGCCCACGCAAATTGTCTGTGGAAAACCATAGATTTCCACCGGTGGATAATTTCATCCACAGCCGCAGAATTCCCGAAAATTCGAGCCTTGACCCAAATTATCCACAGGCGTAGAAAAGATCGGGCAAAGCGCTGTCTTTGACAGCAACCCAGGTAGCCAGAACCTTTAAGGCTACGCCACACCGTGGTGGTTCTCCCAAAGTGCGATTAGCGTCCGGCGGCTCGCACGGTCACAGCGATGTGATGGATGCCTACTTCTAGCAGTGTGCCCACTGCGGCAACTCATCCCTTTTCATAGCTGCTCTGCAGCAACCTATCCGCGTGGCCATTTCCTTGCGCCAACCTGCGCCCGTCTCTTTCTCGCGGAAAGAGACGGGCGCTCCTACCGCTGCTGCAACCCAACTCGTACAAGGCATTGCGGCATTTCCCCTCGTGACAATCGGCGTGACAAACACCGAAGTCACCAACAACAGCGATGCAGATGATGGTGCCGCAGCCCACGGAATGGGCTGCACCTGACTGACAGCCAGGCATGCCCCGGTCATCGCTTCACTGCCTTCACCCGACTCAGGATCTCGCGGCGCTGGTCTCGTCAGCCAGCGCAACCTCCACCCGCCCACTTCTTCGGAAGTGCTCAGGAGGCCAGATCATGAGATGCCCAAGCTCCCGGTCGTAAAGAGCCGCCAGTCCCGCGTTAGTGGACAACCCTCACAGGTCGCAGGGGCCTTGATCCCTGATAACACTCAACATCCATGGCGGGATGACGTGGGGATGGCTTTAAAAGTTTGGTTTCGAGAGGAATGTGATCATGCGGTTGGTCGGTAAACGGGATGGGCGCAATTTTGGCTATGGTCGGCAACTGAGCTATGCCGGATCGCAGGCATTGCGCGACCTATTTGGCGGCGGGCATTACGGGACGGTCAAGGCGCACAGCGTAAGTCGCAGCGCGCTTGAGGCCGATTAGGGGCAAGTTCCGCCACAAACAAGTTGGTCCGCTCGAATCTTAGATAACAGACCGAAATGCCGTTAGAACCTCTTGAAATCTTCAGGCAAATAAAACGTCAAGCCTTGTTGGATAGAGTTCGCAAAGGCGATGCGATCTATCGATGGCGTCTGGCGAGCGGCAATTGGCCGTTCAAGTTTAAAAATGCCCAGGTAATTATCTGGGTTCGCCTGGAGTGCGTTAAGTTTATCCAGATAGGCCACGGCAGCTTCCTTGCCATGGTCTGCGTGTTTGATACTGGCCTGGCGAGCTTTTTCGAGCAATTCGCCCGCCCAGCTGGCTCGGGCAAGCATCGCTTCTCGGGCATGATAAATCACGCACATCAACTGGGTGTTGAAGCGCTCGGCGGTGCAAATTTTTTCTGCTTTTTCGTAATACTCGCGACCTTTATCAAGTACACCCAGTCGGTAGCAGAGCATGCCCATGTTAGCGAGGGCATGGGCGGCGTGATAACGGTCTACTTTCATGTGTTCCTGAAACAAGGTCACCCAGCCCGCTACTTTCCTTGTATCCGATTCCGTCGGATTTATCGGATCAATCTTCGCCATTTCCCCATATGCTTTGTTTAACTTCAGCGTTGGGTTACCGGGACTTGTCACTAATCCACGCGTTGCAGTCGCGATGATTTCGTCGTAGCGATCATCAAGAGCAGCCAGATATCCTGCCAGAATTGGGGGCTGACTTGAGTAAGGTTCGGAGTCATACCAGGCCTTGCAGTTCTCGATCGCAGGCTGTATTTCGCCCCTGATGTAGTTCTCCCAAGCCTTCGCCTCATAGGCAATATCCAGGCCCTGAACAGCGGAGTGCGAGGCAAACTTGATGTCGTGCGCTTGCTCCGCCCATACCGCCTGTGCCAAGGAATTGCGGTTTGGATCAAGCAAAGACGCGCGGATGTATGCTTTAGCTTTTTTAATGGCACCGCTTTCAATTTCCAATGTGCCAAGGGAACTGGCGAGCTCGGAAGTGTGACGGGGATGAAATCGCTGCTCCAACAGGCGTTTGGCGGCCACTATATTTTTACTGGGTTGTTCAAGCAGTTGGCAAACAGCCAGCTCGGCCGAGGCAATCCAAGGATCGTTTTTTACGGCTGGGTGTTTGGATAACAGGGCATGGGATCGGTCAAAATCCTCGAGATGAACAAACAGTCTGGAGGCCACTCGGGTGACCCAGCGATGCCCGCCGGCCAATCCCAATGCGATAGACATCGCTCTAGCTGCCGGCTCACCAAGCCCGAGGATAAGATATTCGCGGGACATATCTACCCAGGCGAGGGTGTTGCGCGGGTTGCTGCGGAGACGCCGGCGAAGGTCATGAATTCGAGCACGGCCAGAAACTTGCGGCTGAAATTCATCCGACTCTTCTGCAAGGGCGATGCGCGCCATTGCCAAAACCGGTTGTGGCAAGTCGCCTTCCGTAAGGATTCGTCTGGAAGCGATTATCATTCCTTCCCGGTGACGCTCAAGCTTTGCAGCGTTGAGCAATTCTACCGCAGCGCCAATTGCTTGCGAGTGCGCGAGCTCATCAATAAGCCTGGGCGTTTCATTCCCTAACACCACAGGGTCGGCAGTATTCCTCGTTGATGAATTCTCGGCCAGGGTGGCAGCCATTATGGAAGAATCCCAGATCGGAATGACCTTCCTGTCGAATTCTTCCATGCTAAACCTCATGCTTAACTGGCCTGCGTGCCTCAAGCCGAGCCTGCTTGGCGGCTTCAGTGCGTAGATTCTCCAGAGCACTGACGAACCGGTTCAGGCCTAATCCCAAAAACTGGGATTTCCCCAGCACTCTTTTGGACCCGCGCTGCGTGTAATCAGGGTTGGAACATTGAACGATTAGGTCAATCACTTTGACTGCCGCCCAGGCAGGCAGCGATGTTTTGTACTCTTCCAGTCCGTCAAAAAATGCCTGCTGTAAATAAGGTAGTGCTTGCGCGTAAGTGCTCCCGCCCCCTTCCTCCGGGAACCAGTGTTTCGGGCCTATAGCGGCCGGAATCCGCTCTTGCATCATCGTATTCAGTGTTACACCGAACAACACGAATGAGATCAAGGAGCCGAACTGATAAAGATCACTGCGTTCACGCCGATCCACCCACTCGGGAGGGGCTAAGCCGTACAGCTGCTCCGGTGGAGCATAGCTTGAGTCGCCTGCGACGACCCAATCCTCATAAGCACCGCCAGAAAAACCCTTGATCGAGGCCCTTCCCAGATCACCTACTTTGGCCCCGTGATTTGCAAACACCATCACGTTCGAGGGTTTCAAATCCTGATGGCTTATTTCCTGAGCGTGGAGTTGACTGATGCCAAGAAGGACATCTTTAAGGTAGCCAAATTTAGCCCAAAAGTCGTTTATGGAGCGCTGCTTCAGGTATCCACGAACGTCACCGCCATCGGCAAGCTCCAGAATCATGTAGGGCACTTTCGAAATTTTGTCGCCTTCCTTGCGTTCAACCTTGACAGTGCCGTGACTGATGATGCTAACCACCTGCCGCATTCGGTTTTTCGCACAGTGCTCATTGAGCTTTTGCTCTTGAGAGAACGCGGTCGTTTCCCGATTGATGACGTCTAAAAAATCATGCTCGTCATCGTTGTCTAGGATGCGGTCCAGATCCAGTGCCTTAAGAAATGCCTCGGCTTGGTTGTGTTTGACCCGGTAGGACACCGAAAACGACCCCCCTGTGCCCTCACCACTGGGGTCGGTCTTTCCTACCCCAAGGAGTTCTTCGACAATCCAGCCGCCTTGGAGCTCCAGTCCTTTTAGCCGGGCCGCTGGGGTATCCATCACCTCTTGCACTGTCATCCGTTTATTTCTCCCAGGGTCAGCCGTTTGCGGACTATCCCATATGGGACGCCGGTGGGACCAGAATTCTACTTTTAGAACCGCTTACCAGAAATTTCAGCGCTCAAGGCATGGTTCAGTGATCATGCAAACTTATAGCATATGGCCAGCAGGTTGAAATACACTGACGGTATTTATGAGCATTACAAACATGGCACGCTAAAGTCGTTAGGGCTCAAGAGGCAGGCGCCTGGATCCGAGTGATTGCGCGGCACAGATACTTTAAGCATCTGGGGCATTCACCAGACCATATTGTAAAACCAAGGAATGATTTGATGATAAAGCCGCATCCCGTTTTTCTCGCTTTCCAGGGGGGAGGCGCCAAAGGCGTGGTTCATGCTGGCGCCCTGTTGGCGATCAACGACCTCAAGCTGGAAATCAAAGGCGTTTCTGGTACCTCCGCCGGCTCGTTGATTGCAGCGCTGGTAGCGGCGGGATACACGGGTAAAGAGCTCGTCGATCCTGACACCCAAAGCCATCTTTTCCAATCCATCACGCCAAAATTTGGGATTGTGCGCGCGACGGACATTTTTTCGAAGAATGCCTGGAGCATCTTGAAGTTTACCAGGAGAGTGCCCGTCCTCGTTCAGGGGGTAAAAGGCTTTCATGAAAGTTTGAATTTGCTTCTTCCGGCTGTCCTGCGCCCAGGGAAACGTCAAGGCGTGATTCTGGGACTGTTGCTACTATTTTCTCTTTATTTCTTTCCGACTTTCGCTCAAGTCGTCGCAATCCTCTCCTCCGTTGCGGCTGTGGGATTGGTGGCAATCGTTATTCGCGTCGCTAAGGGCATTTCCAGTGTCAACAAGGTTCGACAGCTGATTGATGGAGCCATCGCTGACAAGCTTGCGCTGGGGCGAGCGAACGTAACGTTTAAAGATCTCTCATCGGCAGGAGGTCTGCCTTTGAAAATCGTGTCAACCAATATTACTGGTGAATGCCTGGAACTGTTTTGTCTAGAGCGCACGCCAGACACACTTATTGCCGATGCGGTCGCCGCCTCTATCTGTCTACCCATCATTTTTGCTCCGTGGCCCATTCGATTCCGGCGTAGCACGGAAAACTTCGTGAGATCCGTGTCCGGCAGCTTCTTTGACGGCGGCTTGATGTCTAACCTTCCGGCATGGCCGTTCGACGAGGAGCGTTTAATTTACCCGGGGACAACCACCATTGCCCTAGGCATCAGCTCATCCCCCTTTCCAGGCGGAGTTCCCAAAGCGCAGCATTGGCTGGGGTCGGTGATCAATGCCATTGTGTCTGGCACCGGAGAAATCCACACCCGAGCAGTGGGTCGTATCATTAAAATCCCGTTGAAGTGTGACCTAGCACTGCTTGATTTTGATGCTCCCATCGGAAAAATTTATGACGAAGTCAGCAGGTCGCGGGATCAAGTGGTTAATCAACTGCGCCGTGAGCTGACCGTATACCCCGCCCTGATGCGTGAGACTGCGACGGTGCTCCACGCCGCAGTCATAGCCATCATGGAGAAATTTGAAGACCGCTGGTTTCGCGGCTCCATGGATCAACACACGATTCGTTTAGCCTTGGGAACGCAACGCGCAGGAGCGATGAATAGCTTGTCGTTGGTCTACGGAGCAGGTTTCGCTGACCACCACCCGGATCACCAAATTACTCTTCCATTATCGTCGTCCGCAGCTGGCACTGCTTGGGATGAAGGCGCGTTGGCGATGACGCTGCCGTTTGCAGATGACGTTCCGTTTCATGCCCGTGAACGAATGTGGGAAAAGGTTCAATGGTTCATGTGCATCCCGGTCACGCCACGGCCTCTCCTGCCAATTGCTCCAGTGATCGGGCGCCGTCATAAGGCTCCTCTATGCGATGGCGTCCACGGCGAGAGAGCGAAAATCCGACCCATTGTTATAATCATCGATGGTACGATGGCGTTTGACGAAAGCCTTGATAACCCTATGGTTGAAATGGTGGACTGCCTAGAACGTATTCAGGAGTCGGTTGTCTCTTATTTTAGAAGCAAAGATCTCGACATCATCCTTCAAGGATCAAACTCATGGCTATAAAACTCTACGTGCACGGTAAGGAGTCTTTTGCTAAAAAGGCCAAGCCAGCGGAGGAATTCGTCATCGATGCGGATTTCCTCGAAGTTGCAGAGGCCCATGAGCAGCAGTTAGATAGCCTTCTCGACCAGTTTCTTGAGCAGCGGGAAAAGGAAAAACGCGAAAAGAAGGTGAAGCTGGTAAAAGCCGGTCGAGAGCAAGCCGTGCACCACAGCTAGATGTACCGCTGTAAAAAGTCAGCCCATCAGTCACCAACTAGAAGCCAGCCCTCATGCGGCCCCTCTACGTTTCCGGCCTTGGAACCTAATCGAGGCGTCAGTGCGCGTAGCAGCTTGGCGGGCTTTTCCGTCCGGTTCTCCGTGTTAACCGCGCAACTCGCCCATACCCATCAGATGCCTCTTGATCACCAGAAATGGATGCTCAACCTTGGCCCGCGCCTGCACTTCGAATCGCCACTGATTTCATCGAAACATTGAAAGCTGCTCTAAACCCATTTCTACCTGTCACAGTCCACTGAGGACCAATACCTATCCTCTATGAGCGTCTGCTATTGGCTGATTCTATTGAAAATAGTCTGGCGCGGTTTTCACAGCAGAAAAGTACGCACCTGAGATTAAAATCTAGAATCGGCGCAGAGGTATTAGGACTTAGATTTCACGTAGCAGTGAACAAAATAGACGCTTTCACCGATCAGTATCCTGGCAGTTTGAGAAAACCGACTTTTTCAACAGAATCGGCTGTCTTCTGCCTATCGCCACTGGCAGCTTTTAGCGGACTCCGGCCTATTCCCTGCGGAGGGGATGATCGACAACGTTCGAACTCAGGAGGTTTACCATTCCGTATGCGGCTCTGAATAACTTGCAGACCGACAGCGTACTGACATCTGAAAAATCCCGAGTTCGATTCCACTGAACGCCATAACTAGCTGATTTATTTATAGTTACTAGTTGGGGTACGCCGAATTTTCCATCGAAATCCAGACGCCCGGAAAACCTGGCCTCCCCGAAACATACCGTTCGTCTGGTGCCGGCACCATACAAAACGAAGCCCTCGTAGAAATACGAGGGCTTTGTTGTTTCTGGCGTTTGGAAAAGCCGGCCTTAGTGCCCCGCACTCTGCCCACCATCCACATGCAAGATCTCGCCAGTAACAAAGTTGGCGCTGTCCAGATACACAACAGCCTGCGCAATATCACTGATCTCGCCCATATGCCCGACCGGGTGCAGATTGCCCAGCGCTTCGTGGGTTTCTTCGCCATGCATTGGCGTCTTGATAATGCCTGGGGACACCGCATTCACCCGAATCCCGCGCTTGGCGTATTCGATAGCCAAAGATTTGGTAGCCGCGTTCAAACCACCTTTGGTCAACGAAGCCAGTACCGACGGCACTCCGTCGATGGCGTGGTCCACCAGGCTGGTGGTGATGTTGACGACATGGCCGCTGCCTTGTTTTTCCATCTCGGTGATCGCAAGTTGGGTGATGTAGAAGAAGCCATTCAGGTTAACCGACAGGACCGCGGCGTAGTCTTCTTGGGTGTAAGCGGTGAACGGCTTGGCAACGAAGATCCCGGCGTTGTTGACCAGGGTGTCGACGCGGCCAAAACGTTCGATGGCTTCACGGATGACTTGCTGGGCGACTTCCGGGTTGCCGATGTCGCCCGCCACGGTGAGGATGTCCGGGTCGGTGGACGGTTTGATCGAACGCGAAGTGGCGACAACGTTGTAATCCAGATCACGGAACGCCTTGACCATGCCTGCGCCGAGACCTTGGGAAGCGCCCGTAATTACGATGACTTTTTTCGAATTGCTCATGATGAACCTCAACTAATAAATGATGGTTTGAGAAAGTAAGTAATCAGGCTTCGGCGGGGGCCTTCGCCATTTGTCTCAACATATGTTCGTAGTACTCGACCGACTGCGAACCGGACACCAGGTGACGACCGTTCAGCACCATGGCTGGAACCGAATTGATGCCGCGCTGGCGGTAAAACGCTTCAAGCTCACGCACTTCTTTGGCGAACGCGCCGGACGCCAACACCTCTTGAGCAGCCACCGCATTCAGTCCCGCTTCAGCAGCCAGACCCACCAGCGTCTCGCGATCGCTCGGGTTCTGGCCGTCGGTGAAGTAAGCGCGCAGCAGGATCTTCTTCAGTGCGACCTGCCGCCCTTTCTGCAACGCCCACATCAACAACCGATGAGCATCAAACGTGTTGTAGAAGTGGCTGCGTTTCTCCAGATCAAACTTGAAGCCGATGGCCTCACCGCGAGCGATCTGCATCGCTTTGCCGGCGGCGACGTCTTCGGCGGTTCGTCCATATTTGCGCATCAAATGCTCGACCGCTTTCTCGCCGACTGCCGGCATGTCCGGGTTCAACTCGAAGGGCTTGTAGGTCAGCTCCACCGAAACCTCACCGGCCACGTTCTCGATCGCCTGCTCCAGCGCCGTCGCACCCAAGGCGCACCACGGGCACACCACGTCGGAGATGAAATCGATGGAGACGGTCGCGGTCATGACTTCCCCTCCGCCTCAGCCAGCTGCTTGCGGTACTGGGTGGTGGTGATGCCGGCGTAGCCCCAGTTATCGGTGTCGACTTCTTCGATCACGATGTGGGTCAGGTGCGGATCCTTGTTGAGGACGCGCTGCAGGGTTTCAGTGATTTCGGCGATCACCTGAGCTTTCTGCTCAGAGGTAACGCCATCGCGGGTGATGCGTACGCTTACGAAAGGCATGAGGAATCTCCAAGTGACCTTCCCTTCGGAATGAATGGGTCGGCGTTGGAGTTCAATGTATGGGGTTGGCTGGAGGGGATAAAGGTGGGGACGGGAACATCATTAGTTACTTGATGTAATGAGTTATGTCTCGCAGACACAATACGTTTGCATCAAAAACGATCAATCGACTAGCCTGCGTTTATCGCAAATTTTAGATAACTCAAAGTAGGGAGGCGTTCATGGCAGTTCAATTTTTCGACAGCCCATTCCATGCCACGCATGACAGCGAAGTCGCTAGCAAAACAGCGTTGAAGATGGAGCTATCGATATTTATCACTGACTACATCAAAACCCTGGGCCTCAAACAAAGTGAGGCTGCAGCCAGGTTGAACGTGACCCAATCACGCGTCTCAGAACTCACCACTGGCAAGATCGAGAAATTTACGATCGATGCGATGATGGACATGCTGGATAAACTCGGTTTTCGAACGACTTTTACCCTGCCGTCCAACGATGCCGGGGCTTTGCCTCAGATCGTCATTTCACAAGCTAACGGCTGCTAGACGTTGTGCGATTTTGCAGTAGGACTCAGCCCCTTCTGTTGTAGTCCGTCTTGTTACGTGTCGCTATTTTCCTGTTTCGGCGACACGTTCTTGGGATGTGTCGCTGAGGACGACACGTAAGTGTCGATGCAATCTTGTATTCGCAACGGCCTGGTCTTGGAGACTTGAGCCGCGCGGCTCTCATTCATTTCGCGTACAGATTCCAGCAAATCCTTTTGAAACTGATCCAATTCAATGTCCATTCCGAATATCTCCTTCAACAAGTCGGCAAGGCCATCAGCATGCCTTCTTCAAAATTATGAAAGTTATGGCTGCCCAATAATCATTGCCCAGCCATAAAAATCACTAAAACCTTCAACCCACGCCACCACCTAGCCACGATTGCGCATCCTCCGCCCGCAAGCTACCTTCAACCCGTCGCTGCCAATTCGGCGACCGGGCCTGATAACCCGAGTAAGATACAGGCGCACAAGCGCCCCAAATCACGATTGCTGGCGTTTTTTTTGTGCCAACATTTCCGTGTAATGGCGGCTGTGCGTGGGAGACCTTCGGGTCTGCCGGGTTCCTGTATCTCCGGTTTATCAGCCCGCGCATAGCTGCCACCCATTCGCCTGATAACGAACGTGGTAGCTCTAACTTTGATTCAGGAGTTTTTGCTAATGCCCGCTATCGATCCGTCCAAAATTTGCGTTACCGCTTCACTGGTTACCACCCACCACCGCCCAAAAACCGGAGGTGCCCGCCTGGGCGTCGCATTTTTTGCAGGAGATGAGTAAGGCGATCATCGATGACGTAGCGAAGGTGCTCGATGCACCGGGTAACAACAAAGCCAGTAACGTCGCGTCATAAACAAATCGTACACAAGAAAAAGCCCCGATCAATCGGGGCTTTTTGCGTTTCGACTCACACACATTAGCCTGCGTAATGCTTGAATTCGTTGCTGTCGCGAATGAGTAATTGCATCAGTTTCGGATGAATAAAAAGCTTCTCCTTACCCACCTGAACCTCTTCCAATACTCCAATCATCACCAGCTCTTTCAGGTGACGAGACGCAGCCTGGCGCTGAGCAATTTTCTTCTCGACGACGTTGCTGATACGACAGTAAGGCTGCTCAAAAATGACATCGACCAGTTCACGCGTATAGGTCTTCGGCAGTTGTTCACGAACAAACTGAGTGGTGTGTTCGGACAATGCACGAATGGCCGCAATCTTGGCCGTCGTCCAGCGAGCGGTTTCTTCTACAGCGCTTAGCATGAACAACAACCATGGTTCCCAAGCCTGTTTAGTCGTGACTTCCAGTAAGTGTCGGTAGTAATCGGCCCGGTAGGCAATGATGTAGCGGCTGAGGTAGAGGATAGGCAGGTTCAACAGGCCTTCCTGGATCAAAAACAAAGTATTTATGACCCGTCCGGTGCGGCCGTTACCATCGATAAATGGATGGATTGCCTCAAATTGATAATGCCCGACTGCCATACGAACGAGGGGATCGAGATCGGTTTCGTTGTGCAGAAAGCGTTCCCAATTGGCGAGGAGGTTACGCAAGTGTTCCTCACCTTCGGGCGGGGTGTAGATGACTTCGCCGGTACGGTCATTCGCGAGCTGTGTGCCTGGCGTGCGGCGGATGTCCAACTTAACGCCTTTTAGCGTGCGGCAAATTTCTACAGCAGTGTTGGTGGACAGCGGCCGCTCCGTCAGGGATTGAAAGCCTTGATTCAGTGCTGTTCGATAACGTAACGCTTCCTTGGTCGCTGGATCCGCATGGTTTTCAGTGTCTTGAGCATGCTGGAACAATAAGTCCGTGGTGGTGACGATGCTTTCTATTTCCGAACTGTCTTTTGCTTCCAGCAACGGAATTGTATTGATCAGGACCGTCTGATTCGGAATCAACTCTGCGGCCTGTTTCAACTCGGCCAACGCGGTACGTGCCTCAATACATTTTTTGAGGACTGCACGTGTTTCCAGCTCGATTCCAGGTGGTAGCAGCGGCAGTTGGTTGTATGGCCTGTCAGCCTGCCATGGCAGCAACGGTTCGGTCATGAATGCGATCCTGATCATCTTGTATGTTTTTTGAGCAGAGAGAGGCTTTACTCATGTCGCCAGTGTAGACATGAGGCCATAACGTGTCGCAATTTTTCACTTTTTGCGACACGTCTGAGAAACATGTCGCCGCGGACGACATGTTGGCGACACGTGTTACCGAAATTGAATTTTCGCGACATGACCTCGTTAATTCCCTAATCAATGGGCTTTTTAGTTCCGGCTCACACCTCGCTGACTTCAAACACAAACGAAATCTTGCGACTGCTCGCACTCCACACATATCGAATGTGCTTGCCTTGCTTCGGAATAGACACGGCCGGCGGACGAAACGCAGCGACACATTCATGGCCGGATAATCGAACGCTGTTGTAAAGCAGCCCCCACGACAAGGTTTCACGCAGTTGCCGGGCAAACGCCTGTGAAGGCCCGTAAGCGTCGGGATCCGGGTTGTGCAGTTCGGGGTAGTTTTGGCGGATGTCATGCATCGGTTTGACGACTTTGTTGACGTAGGTGCGCAGGGTCAACTCGATGTCGGGCTCGTTGGTCGCGGCGAGGAAGCGTTCCTGGTGGTAGCTCGTTTCGGCGATGGCGGCGGCCTGGCTGCTGGCGGCGTAGTAGACGCCGTAAGTGCCGTCGGTGAAGCGGCTGGTTTTGCCGATGTGGGTGAACGCGGCCATGACCGGTGATGAGCCGGGGCCGGAGATTCGGTCTTCGGGCAGCACGCGGGAGAGCACGCCGGCTTCTTGCACCAACCGGTCGTTGGTCAGGGCTTCCAGGGCGTAGGCGGTTTGCAGGTCTTCGGGGTCGAGCACGTCTTCGAACAGGGTGATCGGGGGAAACGCGCTGTTGATCATCCGGTAAGCACGGCTCCACTCGGGGAGCGCTACTGGCGGGGCCATCAGCCGCGAACGCCATCGAGGTAGCGACGCACGTCAGCGATGTCCACCACCCGGCCGGCCAACATATAACTCAACGCGGATTGACCATTGAACGGCGCGGCGGTGTTCGGACTGCTGACCCATTTGTAGGCACGGTCGCGGTTGTTGCTGAAGATGATGCTCAGGGCTTTATGGATGCCCATCAGGTAGGAGATGCGCTCCAGGGTGTCGTGAGGGAGACGCACATTGGGCGGCAGGTGTTTGTATTTATAGAAGGTGGTGTTGCCGACCTTGCCCAGCAGCGTGCGCTGTTCTTCGGCGGTGCAGCCCCAACGCTCCATCAGGTTGAAGAAGAACTTGAGCGCCACACGGCCGGCTTCCGGCGTGTCGAGTTCTTGGGGAGCTGTGCGGATGGGGGATGAAGTGGCCATCGGAAGGACTTCTTCGGGCAAAGGGTTGTGCCTTCAGAGTAGTACAGATCCGAACATGTTTTAAATTTTTGTTCGTTTGCGGATTATCTAAGGCTCGTGAGAGCGTTGAGCTCTAAATCGCGCCCACAAAAAAGCCCCGAACCAGTCGGGGCTTCTTCTTTCTCAGCCTTGCATCAGGCCTCGATAACGCAACCGATCATCAGAAAATGTTGATCGGGTAATCCACGAACACACGCACTTCGTTACCGCTGGAGTTGTACTCACTCGATTTCTGCGACACACGCAGGATCGAGCTGCGCAGTTTCACGCTCAGGTCTTTGGCCGGGCCGCTTTGCACGACGTACTTGAACTGGTTGAAGATTTCGCGCTCGGTACCGCCCTCGCTGGTGGAGGTGGTGATGTTGTCGCCGCGCACGTAGGCGAAGTTGTAGCTCAGGCCTGGAATGCCGAAGGTGCTGAAGTCCAGGCCGTAGCCCAGCTGCCAGCTGCGTTCGTCTTCGGCGTTGAAGTCGGACCAGTAGGAGTTCGCCAGGTAGATGGTGTTGCCACCGTCGCCGACGCGACCTTGGTCCTTCTGGTAGCCGCCATAGGCATAGCCCAGGTTGCTGTCGCCGGTGCTGCGCTGATGGGCGAGCGTGAACGAGTGCGCGCCGGTGGCGAAGGTGGCGGCCAGGCTCCAGATCTTGTTGTCGTCGCCGGTGACGATGCTTTGGCCCGGCACGGTGTTTTCGCGGACGTAGGAACTGTCCAGCTTGGTGCGGTAGCCGTTGAAGTCCAGGGTCAGGGACTGATCCTTGTCGATCGGGAACACGTAGTTGGCGTTCACGTATTGCTTCTTCAGCACGTCTTCGACGTCGGAGGCGTACAGCGCAGCCTTGAACTGTTCGGTGAACTGGTAACTGCCGCCCAATACGTTGATCGACTTCAAGCCGCCGCTGTCATGGCCTTCAGCACTTTTGCGCGATTCGGCGGTGAAGCGGCCGGCGTTCAGTTCCAGGCCGTCGATCTCCTTGGAGGTGATCAGCGTGCCGGTGTAGCTTTCCGGCAGCAGGCGACCGTTGTCGTAGCTCAACACCGGCAGCACTGGCATCTGGTCGCCGTAAGTCAGAACGGTGCTGGATACGCGGAATTTTACCGCGCCGCCGGCTTTGGCCAGGTCGCCGGCCGGGTTACCGCTGTCGCCTTCCTTGAAGAAGTCGATGCCTTGGCCGCCGCTGTGGCTACCACGGTCCAGACGCAAGCCGTACAGACCGAAGGCATCAACGCCCACGCCGACGGTACCTTGGGTGAAGCCCGAGGTGTAGGTGCCGATGGCAGCCTGACCCCATTCACGCTGGTCGGCGTTGCCGTCTTTTTTGTCGCGATTGATGTAGGCATTGCGCAGCAGCACTTTGAGGCTGCTGTCTTCAACAAAACCCTTGGATTCGGCCTGGTCGTTAGCCATGGCCTGTGTAGCACTCAACATCCCCAGAGCGATCAGGCTGATTCGCTTGTTCAACATTTTGTTCTTTTCCTTATGATCGGTTGATACGCACTGTGTCGAACGGCTGAAACGGCGCTATCGCACTCTTTTTTCACCCCAAACAAAAAGGCCCGCGCACGAAGAAATCGTGGCGGGCCTTTTTGTTATTTTTATGAGTCGTGGCGGTTGGCCACAGGCGTGGGGCGAATCCTAGCCGCGCCCTTAATGGTGTGTCAATTTCATGAATCGTCTGTGAATAGGCGAAAAACGTCTAAGAAATCACTTGTAAACGTCAATCGGCGCAGCCGTGCCGGCAGATTAGTCCTCCGCCCGTTGCTGAAAAACGCTGGAATGGCTTTCAGACTGTTTCATGAATCGGTCGAATGGCCTCGCGGCCCCACTGTAGCCATCTCGACACAATTAGAAATAATCAAACAGCAGAACCTTTCAAGAATAATTAACGGAAGCAAATAACAAGCATTACCATTCGCGCCCTCGAATTTCTCCACCCTTTCGGATGCGCTTCAGATGCCTGCCCCCTTTCGCCTTACGCCCGTCACCCTTGGGCTTTCTGCATTTCTCTCGGCCGGTTTTGCCTGCGCCGCGCCCACTGTTTTACCCGAGACGTCGATCAGCGCCGAAGCCGAAGCCGATGACCCGCGGGTGAAAGAAACCAGCACCGCGACCCGCACCGCCACGCCGGTGCGCTACGTTCCACAAGCCATCGACTCGATTAAAACCGCGAACGTCGTGGATTACGGCACCAACGACCTGGGCACCGCGTTGAGCGGCATCCCCAACGTCAGCAGCGGCGCCGACACTCGCTTCGACAGCCTGCGCATCCGCGGTTTCGACGCCAGCAACGACTTCTACCTCGACGGCATCCGCGACGACAGCCAATACGTGCGCGATTTGCACAACATCGAACGCATCGAAGTGCTCAAAGGCCCGGCCGCTGTTTTGTATGGTCGTGGCAGTCAGGGCGGGATCGTCAATCGGGTCAGCAAACTGCCCGAGTTCGGTCGCCGTTCGACCCTCGAGGCCCAGGGCGGCAGCGACGATTTGCGCAGCCTCTACGCCGACCTCAGCACCGACCCGAGCGAGAACATCAGCCTGCGCCTGAACATGGGCAACATGGATCAAAACAGCTTCCGCGATGGCGTGAGCGGCAATCGCCAACTGTTCGCTCCGTCGATGAGCTGGCAACTGACGCCGGACCTGAACTGGCTGGTGCAGTACGAATACAGCCGCTACAACCGTACGCCGGATCGCGGAATCCCCGGGGTAAACGGACGCCCGGCGGACGTAGGACGGGATACGACCTACGGCAGCGAGCACGATTTCATCGACGACAAGTCGCAATCCCTGCGCTCGAAGCTCAGTTATGAACTCAGCGACAACTGGCAGCTGCGCCATACCCTGGGCGTGTTCAAGCTCAACAGCGATTTCGACAACACCTACCTGACCGGTTACACCCCGGCGACCAACAAGGTCACGCGCCAGCACTGGCAACAGGACCTGAGCACCCGCAACGTCTACAACAACGTCGAGCTGGAAGGCGGTTTCGACACGTTCGGCCTCGAGCATCGCTTGCTGACCGGCCTCGAAATCGGCAGCCAGCGGCGCGACCCTACGCTGTACAACGCGGCCACCGGGCGCGGAACTCAGCCGGTGCCGGCACTGGACCTGTACAACCCCGACCGCAATTTGCGCCATACCGGGCGGATGCAAGTGTCCAGCAGCTCTCACACCGAAGTCGAAAGCCGTGCGGTGTACGTGCAGGATCAACTGCGCCTGAACGATCAATGGCAACTGCTGGCGGGTTTGCGTTACGACACTTTCGATATCGAGTCGACCAACAAGCTGCGGGACATTTCCGAAGATCGCGACAGCCATAGCACCAGCCCACGTGTAGGACTGGTATGGACGCCGCTGCAGAATCATTCCTTCTACGCCTCCTGGAGCAAGACGTTTTCCCCGGTCGGCGGTGGTTTGATCGGTATCACTCCAGGCGCCGCCGGCAACAGCAACGACCTGAGCCCCGAACTGACCAAGCAAAAGGAAATCGGCGTGAAGAGCGACTGGCTCGATGATCGCCTGAGCACCACGTTGGCGATCTACGAACTGGAACTCTATAACCGTCGTACCAGCGATCCCGATAATCCGACCGTCACCTTGATGACCGGCCTGCAACGTTCCCGCGGGATCGAGCTGACGGGTACCGGCAAAATCGCCGGCAATTGGTACGTGCGCGGTGGCGTGGGTGTGCAGGACGCGACGGTCGAGAAGGACAACAACGGCTTTGAAGGCAAACGCATCAGCAACGTGGCCAAGCATAACGGCAGCCTGTTCCTGACCTGGAAACCGGAAATGGGCTGGTACGCCGAAACCGGTCTGACTCTGGTGGGCCAGCGTTACGCCGACAACCTCAACACCACCGTGCTGCCGGGTTATGGCCGCTGGGATGCCTTGGCCGGGTTCCGGCAGAAGGATTGGGATTTGCGCGCTGCGCTGAACAACATCAGCGACAAGACCTATTACTCGTCGGCCACCAGTGCGGCGCAGATTCAACCGGGCGAACCGCGCAGTGTGGTCGTGACCGGGACCTACAGCTTCTAAACACCGCGAAACCCTGTGGGAGTGAGCCTGCTCGCGATAGCGGCCGGGCAGTCAACATCGATGTCGACTGATCCACCGCCATCGCGAGCAGGCTCACTCCCACATTTTGATCTCCAGTGATCACGAAAAAACCTTCGCCCATAAAAAAAGCGCCGCCATCCCGGCAGCGCTTTTACCAATCCGTTGTTTTTCTTCTTATCCTTCCATCACATCCCACAACGCTTCCAGTTCCGCTTCGCTGAATAAACCAGCGGGGTAGCGTTCGATCATCGTCCGGCGCGGATCAGGTTCTCTGATCTGACGCGTTCCATTGGACTTCAACCAGTGCGCCAGGATCTGGAGCGATTCGCTGTTTACTGCCAGGGGATGCAACGCCCGCTCGCTCACCACATTCATTTCGGCGTTCATTTCCGCGCTCTCTCCTGGATTGTGAGCGGCTAACTTATCCAAGGTTTATGACAGAACATCGCAGTTCTCCCCCTCCCTGTTTACCCCCTGAGCGATACAAGAGCTGTGCCAAAGTTTCATAACTGTCGACGAGCGGATACAAAAAAGCCCGCAGTCCTGTAGGGCTGCGGGCTTTGTGCCAAACCGTGAGCGAAAACGTTTGCCTGGATTATTTTGCAATCAACTCAAGCTGTTACAACCGCACTCACTCTTTGTGGGGGGCTGGCTGTTGTTGGGTAAGGCAGTGGATGTTACCGCCTCCCAGTAACAGTTCGCGGCCAGGCACCATCACCACTTCGTGCTGCGGGAATAGATTCTGCAAAATCTCTTTTGCCGGGCCATCCAACGGATCGTCAAAGCTCGGCGCGATGATGCCGCCGTTCACGATCAGAAAGTTCACGTAGGAACCGGCCAGACGCACGGTCGGATTACGTTCCTGAGTCCCGTCCACCGGATCCACACCCGCGCACTCTTCTTCGGTCGCATACAGCGGCCCCGGAATCGGCATTTTGTGCACCGTGAATGGGCGACCCTTGGCGTCGGTGCTGCTCTCCAGCACTTTCATTGCCGCCTGGCAGCGCGGGTAGTTCGGATCCTGCGGGTCATCGGTCCAGGCCAGCAACACTTCGCCCGGGCGCACGTAGCAGCAGAAGTTATCCACATGACCGTCGGTTTCGTCGTTGAACAAACCGTCCGGCAGCCAGATGATTTTATCCACAGCCAGATTCGCGCTGAGCACCGCTTCGATTTCTGCACGGTTCATGTGCGGGTT
The DNA here is from genome assembly GCF_058788075.1 of Pseudomonas sp. FW305-20. Classification (NCBI taxonomy): domain Bacteria; kingdom Pseudomonadati; phylum Pseudomonadota; class Gammaproteobacteria; order Pseudomonadales; family Pseudomonadaceae; genus Pseudomonas; species Pseudomonas sp. FW305-20. The sequence goes on from NZ_JBYTAJ010000014.1 coordinate 111,164, forward strand.
GCGATTGCGGTTAAGCAGGCATTCTTCGGTGGTGATCAGCGTGCCTTCGCCATCGACGTGGATCGAACCGCCTTCAAGCACAAAGCCCTCAGTGCGGTAGCGCTGGCTGCGCTCGATCTCGAGGATTTTGCCGCCGACCTGGGAATCGCGATTCCACGGCGAGTACAACCCACCGTCGAAACCGCCCCACGAATTGAAGTCCCAGTTCACACCACGGACTTCGCCACTGTTATTGATGACAAACGTCGGGCCCGTGTCGCGAACCCAGGCGTCGTCGCTGGACATTTCCACTACACGAATATTCGGCACGTCCAGGCGGGCACGGGCGTTTTCGTATTGACCGGCGGAAACCGCCACGGTCACCGGTTCGAAACGCGCAATGGCTTTGGCCACCGCGACGTGCGCGGCTTGCGCCGGTTTGCCACCCAGGCGCCAGTTGTCCGGGCGCTCGGGCCAGATCATCCAGGTCTGGGTTTGCGGCGCCCATTCGGCGGGCATGTAAAAGCCATCGGCGCGAGGCGTGCTGTGCAAAGTGGTCATGACAATCAGGACTCCAGGGAACCGTCGAGGGTTTTCAGTGTGCCATACAGGTTCGGGCGACGATCACGGAACGAGCCCCAAGCGCTGCGGATGTGTTCCAGTTCGTCCAGGTCGAAGCTCTGAACCAGTACGCCTTCCTCGGTTTCGTTGAGTTCTTGAACCTTCTCGCCGAACTGGTTGGCGATGAACGACGAACCGTAGAAGGTAATGTCGTAGCCGTCCTGCTCTTCGTTGCCGATGCGGTTGCTGGCGATCAGCGGCATCAGGTTGGCGCCGGCATGACCTTGTTGCACGCGCTGCCAGTGATCGCGGGACGAAATGCTCTTGTCGTGTGGCTCGCTGCCGATCGCGGTCGGGTAGAACAGAATTTCCGCGCCGAGCAACGCCATGCTGCGGGCGCATTCCGGGAACCACTGGTCCCAGCAGATGCCCACGCCGATTTTCGCGTAACGGGTGTTCCAGACTTTGAAGCCGGTATCGCCCGGGTTGAAGTAGTACTTTTCGTGGTAGCCAGGGCCGTCCGGGATATGGCTTTTACGATAAATCCCGAGGTTGCTGCCGTCGGCATCGATGATCGCGATGCTGTTGAAACGCGCACGGCCTGCCAGTTCGTAGAAGCTGATCGGCAGAACCACTTGCAGTTCTTTGGCGACTTTCTGGAAGTGCTTGATGGCGACGTTCTCTTCAACGGTCGTGGCCAACTGCAGGTAATCCGGGTTTGGCTTCTGGCAAAAGTACGGAGCCTCGAACAGTTCCTGGATCAGGATGATCTGCGCGCCTTGCGCCGCGGCCTCACGGACCAGCCGCTCAGCGGTCTCGATGTTGGCTTCAAGGTCCCAGGAACAGGCCATCTGGGTGGCAGCAACGGTAACGATACGGCTCATGAATCATCTCCGGGGCAATGCTTGAGGGTCGAGTGTGGCAATCGACCGATGACAGAAATGGGAAGCACCAGGCGTGGTGAGGCCACACCGGAGCAGCGGTGACTTTATAACCGATAAAAATCGGCTTTTAAAGCAACCAACAAACCTTTTGTCATATTTTTTTGCAGATAGGCCGATATCTATCGAGTTTTCACCGTACCAATGTGGGAGTGAGCCTGCTCGCGATTGCGGTCGAACATTCAACATGGATGTCGACTGATCCTGCCCAATCGCGAGCAGGCTCACTCCCACAGGGATGTGTGTTTACAGACCCTCAGCGAGACCCTTACTGATCATTCCCAGCGTGGGAACGATCAGAGTCTACAGCCCCTCGTCCAGGACTTTGGAGAGCATGTCCACGAAGAAGTCCACGCTCCGGCGCGAGGTCACCATCGGCGGTTTGATCTTGAGGACGTTCAGGTAATCGCCCGTCGGTTGCATGAAAATCCCCAGCTCGCGCAATCGGTCACACAGCGCCGTGGTTTCTTCGGTCGCCGGTTCCAGGGTTTCGCGATTGCGGATCAACTCGACGCCCAGATAGAAGCCGGAACCATGCACCGCGCCCACCAGCGGATGAATATCGATCAGCGCTTCAAGCCGTTCCTTGAAATACCCGCCCACGACCTGAGCGTTTTCCCAGAGCTTTTCTTGCTCCATCACATCCAGCACCGCCATGCCGATCTGGCAACTGACCGGGCTGCCGCCGGCCGACGAGAAGAAGTAACCCTCGGCCTCCAGCGCTTCGGCGATTTCCCGACGGGTGATCACTGCGCCCAGCGGCTGGCCGTTGCCCATGCCTTTGGCCATGGTGATGATGTCCGGCACCACGCCCTGCTCTTCGAACCCCCAGAAAAAGTTGCCCATGCGGCCATAACCGACCTGCACTTCGTCGGCGATACAAACGCCGCCCTGAGCACGAACCAGCGCATAAACCTGCTTCAAATACCCTGGCGGCAACGAGATACCGCCGGCATTGCCGTACACCGGTTCGCAGATGAAACCGGCCAGTTGGCGCTTCTGCTCGGCAATTTTCGCCAGGTTGTGTTCGACGCTGCGCACGTAGTCCGGGGCGCTATCCGGGCCACGGAACTCGCCGCGATAGGTGTTCGGCGCGGTGACCGGATGCACCCAGTCCGGACGGCTGCTCAAAGCCTTCGGGTTGTCGGCGATCGAGGTCGAGACCGCGTCCGCGCCCACTGTCCAGCCGTGATAGGCCTCCAGCACGCTGAGCATGTCGCGACCACCGCTGTAGGCCCAGGCCAGGCGAATTGCCAGGTCATTGGCCTCGCTGCCGCTGTTGACCAGGAACACCCGGTCCATGGAATCCGGCGACAGTTTCAGCAAACGTTCGGAGAACTCGGCCACCGCCGCGTAGTTGAACCGCGAGTTGGTATTGAGCAGCGACCACTGACGACTGGCGACCGCGGCCATGCGCGGATGACCGTGGCCAAGCACCGCGACGTTGTTGAGCATGTCGAGGTAGGAACGGCCTTGCATGTCGATCAGGTGATTGCGCCAGCCGCGTTCGATGCGCGGCGGGTCGACGTAATAGTGTTTCTGCGTGCGGGCGAAACTGGCGTCACGGCGCGCCAGCAAGGTCTGCGAATCGAGCTCCTCTTCGGCGTCACAGGCCAGCCCCAGCAGCATCGCCGGTGACGGGCACAACGCTTGCCAGGCCGCTGCGCGAGACGGCGTGCAAAACAACGGCGCCGTGAACGAAGCGCCGCGGCACAACTGCACGATCAACGGCCCGCTGACCGAACCCAGCACCTGGCCTTTGACCAGCGCAGCGCCCGTATGCAGCGACGGCGTTACGCCCCATAGACGCACGCTCAACTGCGGACCGTCCAGTTGCAGCACACCCGCCGCAGGCTGATGCACCACCCCGGCGAACGGCGATTCGACCGCCGTGCCGTGGGGCACGCGCAATTCGACGTGCAATGGACACGTGTCGGGTTCAGTGGCGCAGTCCGGGCGGGTGCGGGACAAGCGATATTGCCCGTAACGACTGGCCGCCAGACCATGAGCCACGGCAGCTTCGGTCAGCAGACGCTGATCGATCCCCTCCTGCTCCCAGTTGCCGGCCTCGAAGTGCGGACTGAGCACGCCCAAATCGATCAACGCAAACTCACGCCCCACCAGGCTCGGCAGCAGCGGCGCGAAACCTTCGCTGCCGATGCTCGGCAGGTTCTGGCCGACGGCAGTGAGGATCGCCGCTTCCATCAACGCCAACGGCACCGAGGTGGCAACGCGGAAAATTTCCCATTCGTGGCTGAGGTTGTCGCGGCTGTATTCGTTGCCCGGATCGATGCTGACCTGCTGTTCGCCGCTGAGCACCAACACCGCCGCGCGGGCGACGATCAGCGGCCAGAGCGCCAGGAGCTCTTCATGGGTGAGCGGATTGACCGCGTGATAGGCCTGAACCGCCGGCAAAATGTAAAACGGATCACCATCAGCGTGGTGCAGCAGCGCCGCGCAGGTTACCGACAGATCAGTGATACGCCAGGTACGAACCAGGTCGCCGAAATCGATCACCCCCTGCAGTTGCCACTGGCGTTGCGAATCTCGCTGCCACACCACGTTGTCGTCGGTGATATCCATGTGAATGGCCTGCACCGGCAACTTATCCACAAGCGGCTGCAAATGACGCTCGGCCTGTTCGGCCACATCGGCGATCAACCCGCGTTGCTGGTCGTCGTTGATGACCGGCAGCAAATGCGCGATCAGCGCGCTGGCGTGGCGGGCGTCCCATTGAAGCGTGCGCTCAAGGCCCGGATGGTCGAAACCGGCCAGCGCCAGGTCCATTTCACCGCAGAGCCGACCAAAACCGGCCACCACTGGACCGGGCAGATGATCCAGGTGCGTGAGCGACTGGCCTTCGATGTAATCGAGCAGACGCACATGCACCGCTTGGCCGCCGACGTCCAGGGTGAGAAGGTCTTCACCGTTTTTGGCGGGAATCACTCGTGGTACGTGCACATCTGGGTGTTCCGCCAAATGCTTGAGCCCTGCGTGCTGGGCGTGCAGCTCCTGCGCCGAGTAATCGCCACGGCAGATTTTCAGGACAAAACGCCCCTGGTCGCTGTCGACCCGATAGTTAAGATCCTGCTGGCTGCCGAGGGCCTGTAACCTTCCACTCAGGCCGAAATGTTCCTTCAGCAGCTCAAGCGCTTGCTCCGCAGTCACTTGCGGGCTGGGCAAACTGGCGCGATGAATCAACGTGGCAAGTGGCATACAACGACCCCTGAAATTTTATTAGGCGCCTATATCGCCACTGCTTTGGGTGATACGCAACCCCCCTCCCCAGCCTGCCCCCTTCCTGAGGCTCGGATCAGTGGATGAATCAGCAAAGAAATCACCCCCCTCGCACCGGCCGCCACTTTGCGCAAGAATGTCGCCCTTTAACGCCTATTGCTGGAGAAACCCCATGAATGTAGTCACCACCGACCTGCCTGGCGTTCTGATCATCGAACCCAAGGTATTTGGTGACGAACGCGGTTTCTTCTATGAAAGCTTCAATGCCAGGGCTTTCAAAGAGGCGACTGGCCTGGAGACGAATTTCGTTCAGGACAACCATTCCCGCTCGCAAAAAGGCGTATTGCGCGGTCTGCATTACCAACTGGAAAACACCCAGGGCAAACTGGTTCGCGTCACAACGGGCGAAGTCCTCGACGTGGCGGTGGACATTCGCCGCAGCTCGCCACATTTCGGCAAATGGGTGGCCGTGCGTCTGTCTGCCACGAACCATCGTCAAATGTGGGTCCCGGAAGGCTTCGCCCATGGTTTTGTGGTGCTGAGCGAGTTCGCCGAATTCCTCTACAAAACTACCGACTATTACACCCCATCCGCCGAGCGCTGCATTCGCTGGGACGATCCGGACCTGGCCATCGATTGGCAACTGGACGAAGCACCACAACTGTCTGGCAAAGATCAGGCCGCCGCGTTCTTCAAGGACGCTGACGTTTTTTCCTGAAACACCGTCTGAATCTTCGCCGCACAGGCGTGCCCGACACGGCGCGCAGACTGCGCCCGCAAGCCTAGGCATAATGCGCCTGTACCCACAGGCGCTCGATGCTCATGACTCCGACCCTCCCCCGCAGACCCCGCTGGCGCAGCCTGGCCCTGCTCGCGCTGTGCCTGGCGCCATTGCTGTGGCCGCTGGAACATCTGGCCGAGCGTTACTACCGCAGCGAACTGGCCGGGCAGAACCGTCAAACCCTCGACCTTTACGTCGCCAACCTGCTGGGCACCCTGCACCGCTATGAAGTGTTGCCGCAGATCCTCGGCGATCTGCCGGCCCTGCGAGCGGTCCTCGGCGCGCCCGACGATGGCGTCACCCAAGGCAACGCCAATCGCTTGCTGAAAAACATCAGCGCCCAGACCGGCGCCGAAGTCATGTACCTGATGGACACCACGGGCAAGACCCTGGCCGCGTCCAACTGGGACAAACACGACAGTTTCGTCGGGCGTAATTTTTCCTTTCGGCCGTACTTCAGCGAAGCCATGGCCGGGCGGCTCGGGCGTTTTTTCGGTTTGGGCACAACCTCGGCCAAACGCGGCTATTTCTTCGCCGCCGCCGTGCGTAGTGGCGAAAAGATCATCGGCGTGCTGGTGGTCAAGGTCGACCTGGACCACACCGAAAGCCTCTGGGGCAAAACCCCGGAACAACTGCTGGTGACCGACCATAACGGCGTGGTCATTCTCACGTCGCGGCCCGAGTGGCGATTCCGCTCGACCCGCCCGTTGGGCGAAGAAGAACGCAAGGCGATTACGGCGATTCAACCTTATCCCACCCGTGATCCCAAACCATTGCGGCTCAACCCCAACGCCTGGCTGACGCAAACCCAGCCCATCGCAGAAACCGGTTGGAACGTCAGCATCCTGGCCCCACGCACCTTGATCGATCGCCCGGTACGCACGGTCGTCGCCATCGGCGGCGCGGCGTTGTTGGTGTTGATGTTGCTGCTGGGGCTGATGATGCAGCGCCGTCGTCATTACCTTGATCGAATCGCTTTCGAAGCCAAGGCCCGTCGCGAGCTGGAAGGCCGGGTAGCCGAGCGGACCAGCGACCTCGAAGGCCTCAACCGTCGACTGAAACAGGAAGTGCTGGAACGCGAACACGCCCAGCAAGAACTGGTTCGCGCTCAGGATGATCTGGTGCAGGCCGGCAAACTGTCGGCCCTTGGCACCATGTCGGCGAGCATCAGCCACGAATTGAATCAACCGCTGGCGGCGATCCGCAGCTACGCAGAAAACGCCGAGGTGCTGCTCGATCATCAGCGCACCGACGAAGCGCGGGGCAACCTCAAGCTGATCAGCGACCTGACCGGGCGCATGGCGTCGATCATCGCCCACTTGCGCGCCTTCGCCCGACGCGATCGCCACGCCCCGGAAAGCGTCGCCCTGCAACCGGCGCTGGACGATGCGCTGGCGCTGCTGGCCAAGCGTCGACGCAGCATGGAAGTCGAGCTGATCCGCGACTTGCCGGCCGCCACCCTGTGGGTCGAGGCCGGGGAAACCCGTCTGCGTCAGGTGCTCGGCAATCTGCTGGCCAACGCCTTGGACGCCCTGACGGAAAAAGGCCCGCCGCGTAAGCTCTGGTTGAGTGCCCAATCCACTGCCGACGGCGTCAACCTGTACATTCGCGACAATGGCCCCGGGTTCTGCCTGGAGGCACTTGGCCGCGCCAGCGAGCCCTTCTACACCACCAAGACCCGCACTCAGGGGCTCGGGCTAGGGCTGGCAATTTGCGAAACCCTGATGCGCGCCTTCGGCGGTGAACTGTCGTTCGCCAACCACAAGGAAGGCGGCGCCCTGATTACCCTGAAGCTGCGTGCAGGCGCGCCGGGTGTGAACCTGCAACCGTCCGAGGACCGAAGTGCATGACCATCGACAACCGCATCCAGGTCGTGCTGATCGACGACGATCCGCACCTGCGCCAAGCCCTGAGCCAGACCCTGGACCTCGCCGGTCTGAAAATCCTGCCGCTCGCTGAAGCCAAGGGCCTGGCCGCGCAACTGGAACGCGACTGGCCCGGCGTGGTGGTCAGTGACATCCGCATGCCGGGCATGGACGGTCTTGAACTGCTGACTGAACTGCATGCCCAGGACCCGGAACTGCCAGTGCTGTTGATCACCGGTCACGGCGATGTGCCGCTGGCGGTGCAGGCCATGCGCGCCGGGGCTTATGACTTTCTGGAAAAACCCTTTGCCAGCGACGCCCTGCTCGACAGCGTGCGCCGCGCCCTGGACCTGCGCCGTCTGGTGCTGGACAACCGCAGCCTGCGTCTGGCCCTGAGCGATCGCAATGCGCTGAGCGCCCGACTGGTCGGGCAATCGGCGCCGATGCTGCGCCTGCGCGAGCAGATCGGTGCATTGGCGGCGACCAAGGCCGATGTGCTGATCCTTGGCGAAACCGGCGCCGGCAAAGAAGTTGTCGCCCGCGCCTTGCACGATCTGTCGAGCCGTCGCAACGGTCCGTTCGTGGCGATCAATGCCGGCGCCCTGGCCGAGTCGGTGGTAGAAAGCGAGCTGTTCGGTCACGAGCCAGGCGCCTTTACCGGCGCGCAAAAGCGTCGCATCGGCAAGTTCGAATTCGCCAATGGCGGCACGTTGTTCCTCGATGAAATCGAAAGCATGAGCCTGGATGTGCAGGTGAAATTGCTGCGGCTGCTGCAAGAACGGGTCGTCGAGCGCTTGGGCGGTAATCAGCTGATCCCGCTGGACATCCGCATCATCGCGGCGACCAAGGAAGACCTGCGTCAATCCGCCGATCAGGGCCGCTTCCGTGCCGACTTGTATTACCGCCTGAACGTTGCGCCGCTGCGTATTCCGCCGCTGCGCGAGCGCGGCGAAGATGCGCTGATGCTGTTTCAGTATTTCGCCGATGAAGCGAGCGCTCGCCACGGTCTGCCACCCCACGAATTGCAACCGGGACAACGCGCCCTGCTGCTGCGCCACACCTGGCCGGGCAACGTGCGGGAATTGCAAAACGCGGCCGAACGCTTTGCCCTGGGCCTGGAACTGGCCCTGGACAATAGCGCCGCCGATGGCGCTGCCGGCATGACGGTCGAGCTGGTCAGCGGCGGTCTCAGCGAACAAGTGGAAAATTTCGAGAAGAGCTTGATCGCCGCCGAACTGGCGCGCTCTCACAGCTCGGTGCGCAGCCTCGCTGAGGCCCTTGGCATCCCACGCAAGACCTTGCACGACAAACTGCGCAAACACGGGCTGAACTTCGCCGACGGTGGCAGCAGCCACACCGACGAAGCCGATTGAGCTACCGTCAAATCATCATCTTCAAACAAGAGATCCGTGCATGAGCCGCGACAGCCGTCATCTGGAATCAGTCCTCCATCGCGACATCCCCCTGACGCGGGATATGGGCCTCAAAGTGCTCGATTGGCACGACCAGCAACTGCGCCTGCACTTGCCGCTGGAGGCCAACGTCAATCACAAAAGCACCATGTTCGGCGGCAGCCTGTATTGTGGCGCCGTGCTGGCCGGTTGGGGCTGGCTGCATTTGCGCTTGCATGAAGAAGGGGTTGAAGGCGGGCACATCGTGATTCAGGAAGGACAGATCAGCTATCCGCTGCCGGTGACCATGGACGCGACAGCGATTTGCCATGCGCCGAGTGCGGCGGTGTGGAAGAAGTTTTTGGCGATGTATCGGCGGTATGGACGGGCGCGGTTGACGCTGCAATCGCGGATCGTCAATGCCGACAGTGATGACGATGCGGTGAAGTTTACGGGGCAGTACGTGCTGCACCGGTGATCGTCGGTGATCGTTCCCACGCTCTGCGTGGGAATGCCTCTAGGGACGCTCCGCGTCCAGTGACGCGGAGCGTCACGGGCTGCATTCCCACGCGGAGCGTGGGAACGATCTTAACGGCGGGCGAGTTCCAGCAGTTTTTCGCGCCACGCAGCCTTGGCCGGCAGCGCCAGGAAAAACTCATTCAACAACGATTCCCGCGCCGGATAACTGAACGGCGCACCGCTCAAATCCAGCACCTCACCGCCCGCGCCTTCCAGCACGCCTTGCGCCGCCGCCGTGTCCCACTGCGAAGTCGGCGCCAACCGCGGATAACAATCCGCCGCCCCTTCCGCCAACAAACAGAACTTCAATGAACTGCCGATATTAGCCAATTGCAGTTCACCCAGACTGTCGCTCAACCCGGCCAGCAGGCGCTCTTGTTCAGGGCTGGAATGCCGACGACTGGCGACCACCGTAAAGGCTTCACCTTCAGCAGGAACCTCGCGAACCTGAATCGGCGAAGGCGCCGCGTCTTTGTCGCCACGCCACGCGCCCAGACCCGCACCACCGACGTAGAAGCGCCCGTTGGTCGGCATCGACACCACGCCGAACACCACACGCCCCTGCTCGATCAGCGCGATGTTGACGGTAAATTCTTCGCTGCCGGAGATGAACTCCTTGGTCCCGTCCAGCGGGTCCACCAGCCACCAACGCTGCCACCCGGCGCGTACGCTCTGGGGAATGTTGGCGTCTTCTTCGGACAGCACCGGGATGCTCGGGTCCAGCGCCGTCAGCCCGGCCAGGATCACATGATGAGCGGCCATGTCGGCGGCCGTGACCGGGGAATCGTCAGCCTTGGCGGTTACAGCCGTACCGATGCGCCAGAACGGTAGTATCGCTTCGCCAGCCTTCAGCGCCAGTTCAACAACAGGCGCCATCAACGGATGAGGGAAAATCATGGCTGGAATGCTCCACGCTGAGTCAGTAGATCACGGGCCAGATACAGCGCTGCCAATGCACGGCCCTCAGTGAATCGCGGGTTCTGGGCCAGGGCCGACAACTCACGCAGGTTGATTTTGTCCACGCCCATTGGCTCGGGCTCATCACCTTCCAGGCTTTCTTCGTACAGATCAGTGGCCAACACCACTTGGATCTTCTGGCTCATGTAACCGGGCGACAGCGACAATTCAGTCAAATGCTCCAATTGCCGCGCGCCGTACCCGGCCTCTTCCTTGAGCTCCCGCTCGGCCGCCGCCAGCACGTCTTCGCCCGGCTCGATCAAGCCTTTGGGCAAGGACAACTCGTATTCATCGGTGCCGCCGCAATACTCTTCAACCAGCACGGCGTGGTCCGCATCCAGCATCGCCACGATCATCACCGCGCCATAGCCGGCGCCCTTGCCGACCAGTCGCTCATACGTGCGCTCTACGCCATTGGAAAAGCGCAACTTCAGCTCTTCGACGCAAAACAAACGGCTGGTGGCGACGATCTCGCGGGCGAGGATGGTGGGTTTCTGGCGCATGAGCGGCTCCTTGGCGATAGCGCGTTACTATACCCGGCCTATCCTGATTGTTTACGTCGGATATCTTTTTTACCGCTGGAGAAGTTTTTTATGTCCCTGCTGCCCTGGCGCGACATCGACACCGTTCTGCTGGACATGGACGGCACGCTGCTGGACCTGCACTACGACAACCATTTCTGGATGGAACACCTGCCCCAGCGTTACGCCGAATTGCACGGGGTGAGCCGGGCCATGGCCGAGATGGAATTGCAGCCGTTGTTCGAACGCAACGCCGGCCAGTTGCAGTGGTATTGCCTGGATTTCTGGAGCGCCGAGCTCAAGTTGTCGGTGCGCGAACTGAAACTGGAAACCGCGCATTTGATTGCCCTTCGTCCGGATGCGGACACCTTTCTGGCCGCCATCAAACAGGCCGGCAAGCGCGTGGTGCTGATCACCAATGCACACCGCGATTCGCTGTCATTGAAGCTGGAAAGAATCGAACTGGCGCCGTATTTCGAGCGGTTGATCAGCTCGCACGATTACGGTTTTGCCAAGGAGAACCCGCAATTCTGGGATGCCTTGCAGGCGGACATCGGCTTTGATCCGGCGCGCAGCCTGTTTATCGACGACACCTTGCCGATCCTGCGCAGTGCGCGGAATTTTGGGGTGGCGCATTTGTTGGCCGTGAGCGAGCCGGACAGCCGCAAAGGGCCGAAGGATACGGCCGAGTTTGCGGCGGTGGGGGATTATCGGGAGTTGATTGCCGGGCTCTGAGACCGCGTCGCCTGCATCGCGGGCAAGCCACGCTCCCACAGGATCTGTGTCGTTCGCATCCATCGTGAACGACACAGATCCTGTGGGAGCGTGGCTTGCCCGCGAAGGCCATCACACGGTCTTAGCGTTACTCAGGAATACGCAACGACTGCCCCGGATAGATCTTGTCCGGGTGAGACAGCATCGGCTTGTTGGCCTCGAAGATCTTGTTGTACTTGTTGGCGTCGCCGTACTCAGCCTTGGCAATCGCGCTGAGGGTGTCGCCCTTTTTCACAGTGACGAACCGCGCCGCCTGAGCAACCGGGCCCTTTACGGTGATCTGGTCATCCACACTAGCGACACCGGCAATATTGCCCACCGCCAGCAGGATTTTTTCCTTCTCTTCCTGACTGGCGACTTCGCCGGTCAAGGTGACTTTGTCGCCCTCCACCGTCGCCTGCACATTCGGGTTACCCAGGCCGACTTTGCTGATGTGTTCCTTCAATTGCTCGCTGGCATTGGCGTTGCCTGGCGTCAGCAGATCGATAAGTTTTTCGCCTGCTTCTTTCACAAAGCTAAAAATACTCATGGTGCGCTCTCCTTGGGTTTTGGGTTCCAGACGCAAAAGCCTAGCCCAAGGCCGTCACTTGCGGTTCCAACCCGACCAATGACGCCGCTTCCCCGCAAGCGCTAGAATCCAAGCCTTCCCGCGCCCTGGAGCGAAGATGGACATCAAGCAACTTAAATTCCTCATCGCCCTCGACGAAACCCGGCATTTCGGCCAGGCAGCCGCGCGTTGTCACATCACCCAGCCGACCCTGTCCATGCGCCTGCGCAGCCTCGAAGAAGAACTCGAGTTGCCGCTGGTCAATCGCGGTCAGCGCTTCGAAGGTTTTACCGCACCGGGTGAACGGGTGCTGGCGTGGGCGCGCACGGTGTTGGCGGCCTACGACGGCTTGCAGGCCGAGGCGGCGGCCTGTCGCGGCAATCTGGTCGGTACGTTGCGTCTGGGCGTGGTGCCGTTGTCGAGCTTCGATCCGCTGCCGCTGATGCAACGCCTGCACGCCGAACACCCGAACCTGCGCTTCGAACTCTCGGCGCTGAGTTCCGAGCAGATCCTCGAACAACTGGCAAACAATCGCCTGGATCTGGGCGTTTCGTACCTGGAGCGACTGGACGGCGAACGCTTCGATTCCCTGGCATTCAGCGAAACCCGCATGGGCCTGCTCTACGATCAGCGCTTCTTCAGTTTCGGCGAGGCGCCGCTGAGTTGGGAATCGCTGATCGAACTGCCGCTGGGCATGCTTTCCAGCGGCATGCATTTTCGCCAGTCCATCGACCACAACTTCCACAGTCGCGGCCTCACCCCGCAACTGTTGCTGCAAACCGATGCCGTCCACCAATTGTTACAAGCGGTGCACGGTGGATTCTGCTGCGCCGTGATGCCAATGGACGGCGGCCTGGAAAAACTCACCGATCATTTGCGTCTGCACCCTATCGAAAATGCACAAACCCTCGCCCGGCTGGGGCTGATCATGCGTCGCAGCGCCCCGCGGTCGGCGCTCGCGGAAGCCTGTTTCGCGATACTTCAGCAATCGCTGCCTAGCTCTTGATCGACGTCATCTATCGGTAGATCAGTATTAGCGATTAGACGCGACAAGTTGACGCGCCTAGGCTTAAGGCAGCCTAACCCTTCGGTGATACCTCATGAACGCCAAGCGCCCTGCCTGCGCGGCGCCAGCCCTCGAAACGCCAGCGCCCGCCGCAAGCCAGACCTACAGTTACTGCGACCTTCAAGACACGGAATCGGCCAGCACCGCGCTGGCCGAAGAAGTCGCGTTGGCGATCGCTTATAACGGCATCAGTCAGGCGGTCATGCTGGTGACGCCGACGGACCTTGAAGACTTCATCGTCGGCTTCAGCCTCGGCAGCGGCATCATCGAAGACGCCTGCGACATCTATGACCTGCAACTCAGCGGCTCGGGGTCAGCGCAATACGCGCAAGTGACCATCGCCAACCGCGCCTTCTGGAACCTCAAGCAACAGCGTCGGCAAATGGCTGGCACCAGCGGTTGCGGCCTTTGCGGCGTGGAAGCGGTGGAACAGGCATTGCCCGATCTCAAGGTGTTGCCCGGCGCGCCCTTGCCGCCCGCCGAATGGCTCGATGGCTTGCGTCAGCGCATCGGGGCGTTCCAGCCTCTTGGCCAGTATTCCGGCGCGGTACACGCCGCCGTGTTCATGGACAGTCAGGGCCAATTGCTGCTGGGTCGCGAAGACATCGGCCGACACAACGCCCTCGACAAACTGATTGGCGGACTGATCCGTCAGAAGATCCCGATCACCGGCGGGCTGGTGATTGTCACCAGCCGTTGCAGCCTTGAATTGATCCAGAAAGTGTTGCGCGCAGGTATCCAGACCCTGGTCAGCCTGTCGTCGCCCACGGGCCTTGCCGTGCAATGGGCCCGTCGCCACAACCTCAATCTCATCCACCTGCCGCAGAAAAATGCGCCGCGGGTCTACAGCCCCGCGACGGAGAACCCAGCGTGAGTCAACATCAACAAGCCGACCAGAAACCCGTTCCGCGTTACAAGCCCTACAAAGGTCCAGCCGGTGGCTGGGGCGCGCTGGCCAGCGTTGCCCGCGCCTGGTTGACCAGCGACAACGCGCTGAAAAACCTGCGCATGATGCTCAAAACCAACAAGAACGGCGGGTTCGACTGCCCCGGTTGTGCCTGGGGCGACTCCAAGGAAGCCGGCATGGTGGCGTTCTGCGAGAACGGCGCCAAAGCAGTGAACTGGGAAGCGACCAAGCGCCGTGTCGACGGTGCGTTCTTTGCCAGACACAGCGTCAGTTCGTTGCTGGATCAAAGCGACTACTGGCTGGAATATCAGGGTCGTCTGACCGAGCCATTAAGCTATGACGCCGAAACCGATCGCTACAAGCCGATCAGTTGGGACGCCGCGTTCTCCTTGATCGCCAAACATTTGCAGGGCCTGTCGAGCCCGGATCAGGCCGAGTTCTACACCTCCGGCCGCGCCAGCAACGAAGCGGCGTACCTGTATCAATTGTTCGTGCGTGCCTATGGCACCAATAACTTCCCCGATTGCTCGAACATGTGCCACGAGGCCAGCGGTGTGGCCATGGCGCAAAGTGTCGGCGTCGGCAAAGGCACCGTCACCTTCGACGACTTCGAACACGCCGACGCGATTTTTGTCTGGGGTCAGAACCCTGGCACCAACCACCCACGGATGCTCGAACCGTTGCGCGAAGCGGTAAAACGCGGTGCTCAGGTGGTCTGCATCAACCCGTTGAAAGAGCGCGGCCTGGAACGTTTCCAGCACCCGCAACACGCGATCGAAATGCTCACCAACGGCGACAAGCCGACCAACACCGCGTACTTCCGTCCGGCATTGGGCGGCGACATGGCGATCATGCGCGGCATGGCCAAGTTTCTGTTGCAGTGGGAGCGTGACGCACAGAAGGCGGGTGAGCCTGCCGTTTTCGACCACGACTTCCTCAATGAACACAGTGTCAACGTGCTGGAATACCTGGGCGTCGTCGACGACACCTCGTGGGAGCAGATCGTCCAGCAATCCGGACTGACGCTGGTTGAAATCGAGCAAGCGGCGCGGATGTACGCCAAAGGCAAGAACGTGATCATGTGCTGGGCGATGGGCATCACCCAGCATCGTCATTCGGTGGCGACCATCCAGGAAATCGCCAACCTGATGTTGTTGCGCGGCAATATCGGCCGGCCCGGCGCCGGTCTGTGCCCGGTGCGCGGCCACAGCAACGTGCAGGGCGACCGGACCATGGGCATCAACGAGCGTCCGCCGGTGGCGTTCCTCGACTCATTGGAGCGTCGCTTCAAGTTCAAGGTGCCGCGTGAAAACGGTCACAACGTGGTCGAGGCGATCCATGCCATGGCCGATGGCCGCGCGAAAATCTTTATCGGCCTGGGCGGCAACTTCGCCCAAGCCACCCCGGACAGCTCACGGACCTTCCAGGCCCTGAGCAACTGCGACCTCACCGTGCAAATCAGTACCAAGCTCAACCGCAGCCATCTGGCCCACGGTAAAGAGGCGCTGATTCTGCCGTGCCTGGGCCGTACCGACATCGACATCCAGACCGAAGGCCCGCAAGCGGTGACCGTCGAAGACTCGTTCAGCATGGTTCACGCCTCCAACGGCCAGTTGCAGCCGCTGTCGAACCAGATGCGCTCGGAGCCGGCGATCATTGCCGGCATCGCTGCCGCGACCCTGGGCAGCCAACCGGTGGACTGGAACTGGCTGGTGGCCGATTACCGGCGCATCCGCGACCTGATTGCCGACACCGTGGTGGGCTTCAAGGACTTCAACGAAAAGATCCAGAACCCGGGCGGGTTCTACCTCGGCAACAGCGCCGGTGCGCGCCGCTGGAACACTGCGTCGGGGCGCGCCAATTTCCGTGCGAACGTCCTGCCCAAAGACCTGGTGCACGAACGCACTCGCGCTACCGGCGTATTGCCGGACCTGATCATGCAGTCGATGCGTTCTCACGATCAGTACAACACCACGATTTATGGGCTTGATGACCGCTATCGCGGCGTGAAAGGTCAGCGTGATGTGTTGTTCGTCAACGAAGCCGACATCATTCGGCTGGGGTTCAAGCCAGGGCAGAAGGCTGACATCGTTTCGATCTGGGACGATGGCCGCGTGCGTCGGGTGAAGGGCTTTACGCTGCTGGCGTTTGATATCCCTGCCGGGCAAGCCGCGGCTTATTACCCGGAAGTGAATCCGCTGGTGCCGCTGGAGAGCATTGGGGATGGCAGCCATACGCCAACGTCGAAGTTTGTGGCGATCCGGTTGGAAGCGGCGAGTGAGACTGGACTCATCATGGCCAAGTCGGCCTGACCCTGATCGTTCCCACGCTCTGCGTGGGAACGATCAATCGAATATTCCAGATCAGTCACTTTCCAAACGCCCACAAAAAAGGCCGTTTTGCATGAAAACGGCCTGTCCGAAGTAGTTAAAGACCGGCGAAAAACGCTTAAGTTCCGACTAAAAAACAGTAACTTATAGAAATGTGCTCAAGTCGTGTTACTCGTCGGATTTCGATTGTCACGACCATGACACGGCCTCAGGATCGCGCCGTCATCCCCTTGAGGTTCCTCTATGAAGTTCTCCTCGATTCTCTTGTTGTCCCTTGGCCTGGTCAGTGGCTTCGCTTCTGCCGGCGGCACCACCGAAGCAGGTGTGGGCGGCGCATTGGGCGGGGTTCTTGGCTCGGTCGTCGGTCAGTCATTAGGCGGCAATACAGGTTCCACCATTGGCGCGGCCCTGGGCGGCGCGGGTGGTAGTGCTGTTGGCGCAGACAAACGCAGCCGTGGCGAAGCCGCTATTGGCGGTGCGTTGGGCGCAGCAGGCGGTAACGTGGTCGGCCGCAGCGTGGGCGGCACCACCGGCAGCCTGATCGGCTCCGCAGCAGGCGGCGGCGCCGGTGGCGCGCTGGGTAACTACATGGGCAACAAGAGCGATGACGATGATGATGATCGTCGTTCCTATCGTGGTGGCCATGGTGATCGTCGCTACTACCGCGACGGCCATCCGGGGCGCGGTCATGCCTATGGTCATCGCAAGCACAAACATCGCTATCGCGACTGAGGTTGAATCACCTCGTTGACCGGTAGATCAAAAAATCGCAGCCCAAGGGCTGCGATTTTTTTTGCCCGTCAAACCACCAACCGCTGCAGTGCCTCGCGCAAGCCGGCAGGAATCGCCACCGGCTGATTAGAGGCCCGATCCACAAACACATGCACAAAGCGCCCTGCCGCGCAGGCTTCGTCTTCCCCGGCCTTGAACACCGCCAATTCGTATTGCACCGAACTGTTGCCCAACTTGCCCACCCGCAAACCGATTTCGATTCGGTCAGGGAAGGCAATGGACGCGAAGTAATCGCAAGCCGAACTCACCACAAAGCCCACCACTTCGCCGTCATGGATATCCAGCCCCCCGACTTCGATCAGGTAGGTGTTCACTGCTGTGTCGAAGAAGCTGTAGTAAGTGACGTTGTTGACGTGACCATAGGCGTCGTTGTCATGCCAGCGGGTGGTGATGGGCTGGAAGTGCGGGTAGGTGGCGCGTTGAGTCATGGGTTCTCGCCTTGAGGATCGTTCCCACGCTCTGCGTGGGAATGCAGCCCGTGACGCTCTGCGTCACATTCAGGAGCGGACGCAGAGCGTCCATGGAGACGTTCCCACGCAGAACATGGGAACGACGATCAGCCGTAGTGGAGTCTACCGATCCGAAAACCCTTTACCCTCCGCCGCCAATTCCCCGATCAACCGCGCCGGGTTCCATTGATCGCCCTGCCTCGTTTCAAGTGCCAGCAACCGTTGGTGAATATCCGCCAGCCCTTGTTGATCCGCCCACGCCATCGGCCCGCCCTTGTCCGCCGGGAAGCCGTAGCCATTGAGGTACACCAGATCGATGTCGTGCGCCGATTCGGCAATCCCTTCCTGGAGGATCTTCGCCCCTTCATTGACCAGTGCCAGCAAGCAACGCTCCAGAATCTCTTCGGGGCTTATCTCGCGGCGCTGGAACCCTAGTTCTTCGCTGACCTGCAACACCAGCGCATCGACTTCAACATCGTGCTCAGCCTGGCGACTGCCCGGCTCATAGTGGTAATAGCCATTGCCACTCTTCTGGCCGAAACGACCCAATTCGCACAGACGATTGTCCACCTGAACCTCAGGCGCATCCTGCCCTTCACCCGCTAACTGCCGAGCGCGCCACTCCAGATCGATGCCGACCACGTCGTACATACGGAACGGTCCCATGGCGAAACCAAAACCTTGCAGCGCCGCATCGACCTGATGTGGATAAGCGCCTTCGAGCAACATCTTGCGCGCTTCGAGCACATACGGATGCAGCATGCGGTTGCCGATGAAACCATGGCAGTTGCCCGACACCACGCTGACCTTGCCCATGCGTTTGCCCAGTGCCAGGGCGGCCTCAAGCACAGCCGGTGAAGTCTGTGCACCGCGAACGATTTCCAGCAGTTTCATGATGTGCGCCGGGCTGAAGAAGTGCAGGCCCAACACCTGTTGCGGACGACGAGTAGCCGCAGCGATGGCATCGATATCCAGCGCCGAGGTATTGCTGGCCAGAATGGCTTCGGGTTTGAGCAGACCGTCCAGTTCACGGAAGATTTTCTGCTTGAGTTCGAGGTTTTCGTACACCGCTTCGATCACCAGATCGACATCGCGGACCGCCGCGTAGTCAGCAGCCGCCGTTACTCGTGCAATGCGTGCGTCCGCCTCGGCCTGATCGATCCGTCCCTGAGCCACGTTGTGGGCGTAGGTTTCCGCCACGGTGGCCAGCGCCTGTTCAAGCATCTGTGGATTGTTATCGACCCATTGCACCGGGACGCCGGCGTTGGCCAGGCACATGACGATGCCACGGCCCATGGTGCCTGCGCCAATGACGGCAGCGCGCTGAATAGTGAACGGTGTCTGGCTCATGATTGTTCTCTTGTTGGCGATCCAAAGACAGCCTTCACCATAGTCAGCCACCGCGCGTTTTTGAAATTTATTCCTGTGATGAGCGACATTCAGCGGATGGATGACCGCCCACCTGATCGTTCCCCCGCGCGTGGGAACGCCTCAACGGACGCTCCGCGTTCGGCTTTGGAAGGGGACGCGGAGCGTCCCGGGCTGCATTCCCACGCAGAGCGTGGGAACGATCTAGCGTGGCAAATGCGCCTCGGCCCACGTCCGGACTTCGGCATACGGATAATCTTCCAGCGCCGCAAACCCGGGAATCGAGCGAGCCTTGAGCTTGGTGAACAGCGGCACGCCGATGCCGCATAAAAACCGCGTCACGCGCTCCGCAGACGGAACGTTGCCGGTGTGCTGTTCATGCCTGTGGATAAAATCACCGCACAACGCCTCGAAGTTTTTATCCACAAGCACCGGTAATTCCGGTGGCGTCGGCAACCGCGCCACATCCCCGTGACACACCGAACAATGCCCGCACTGCTGCGGCGCATTTTCATCGCCGAAATACTCAGCCAGGCGATAACCCAGGCAATGGTCCGTGGCGAACAGATCCAGCATGGCGTGAATCCGCGCGATCTCGGTTTGCTCATGGCGGGTGAAATAGGCGTGCAACTCTTCGCTCAAGGCTTGGGCATCAAAGTCGGTTTGCAGCAGGCTGTAGACCTCGGTCATCTGCTTGCTTTCGAGCTCGACCCAGCCCTTTTCCTGGAAATAATCCAGCGCCTTCACCACCCGATTACGCTCGGCCTGATGCTGTTCATAAAGCGCATCGAAATTCACTGTGGCCCAGGTCCGTGCGCGGCTCGAGGTCTGGATGATCGCCGCGACGAAATCCTTGCGCTCACCCTCGAAGCGGGCCAGCAAAGCCTCGGGTTCCTGCAAGTATTTGAAGCGGTATTCGGCGTAATAGGCGTAACGCGGTGCAATGATTGCGCGCAGTTCCAACTGCACCAGCAAGGTCTTGAGCGGCAGTTGGCGGATGTTGCTTTGGTCCGACAACGGCCCCAACAGAAACTCCCACTGCCCCTCGGGCGCGGCGGCTTGCAACTCGTCGAGCACATGGCGGATGCCATCCAGCTCTGGCGTATCGCCGTAGACGAAGTTTTCCAGCACATTGAGGCTGTCGCGGTTGGCCAATACCAGGCAGTCGGACGGCTGCCCGTCACGCCCGGCGCGGCCGATTTCCTGACTGTAGTTTTCGATCGATTTGGGCAGGTCGAAATGCACCACGTTGCGGATGTCGCTCTTGTCGATGCCCATGCCGAACGCGATGGTGGCGACGATGCAATTGGACCGCCCGCCCATAAAGCGCTTTTGAATGGCTTCCCGTTGTTCGTGGGGCAAACCGGCGTGATACGCCTCGGCTTGAATGCCGTTGCGCCCCAGGTGTTCGGCGATGTGCTCAGCGGTTTTCTGCAAGGTGACGTAAACGATGCTCGGCTGGCCTGGACGTTCGCTCATCCATTCGACAAGGCGTCGGCGTTTGTCCTGACCGCGCACCGGTTCCACTAACAGATTGAGGTTTGGCCGATAGAAACCGGTGGTCACCACATCGTCGGCGGCAATGGCGAACTTGGCCTCCATGTCGGCGATCACCTTGGGTGTTGCGGTGGCGGTCAGCAGCAGCGCCTGAGGGATGTTGAACTGGCGCTGATAGTCGGGAAGCTTGAGGTAATCGGGGCGGAAATTGTGGCCCCATTCCGAGATGCAGTGCGCCTCATCCACCACCAGCAACGAGATGGGCACTTGCTGCAGGAAATTGCGGAAACGCTCGTTCTTCAGGCGCTCCACGGAGATCATCAAAATCTTCAGCTCGCCAGACTTGGCCCGAGCCATCACATCGCTGGCGTCATCGCGGCTCTGGGCCGAATCGATACTGCCCGCCGCAATGCCGTGGCGCTGCAGGAACGCCAGTTGATCCTGCATCAACGCCAGCAGCGGCGAGACCACCAGCGTCAGGTGCGGCAGCAGCAAGGCCGGCAATTGGTAACACAGGGACTTGCCCGAGCCGGTGGGGAAAATCGCCGCCGCCGAACGCCCGGCCAACACCGCGCTGATCGCCGCTTCCTGGCCGGGCCGAAACTGTGGATAACCGAAAACCTGTTCCAGGGTGTTGTGCATAAGCTGTCACTCCGTTGACCGCTGCGAAGCCCAAAGCCTAGCCGGCAAACGCAGCGAGTCGAGAAAAGGTCGGGGACCAAAACGATACGGGATGATACAGCGTCTATCGGGACGAACCTTCGCCACAGGCTGAAACATACAAGGCACTTTGCCGCTGATTCCCCGCTCCATTCCACTGGTAAGGTTCAACTTCGAGAAAAATCACTATCCGCGAAAATGCTCATCACGGCAGGAAGCCTGGTGGACGCGGATACTCATGAAGGAACGACCATGCTTCAAATACCCAGTTTTTCAATTATCTTCGCGCTTTTGTTGCCATTCCTCTTAAGTGGATGCCTGACAACCCCCACGCAGCCCCCCATCGATCCGGCCCCGTTCGAAACACTGGAGTATCGAGCCCAAAAGGGTTTGGCGATCGTTCACGCTTCAACCCTTTACGCCCGCGGTGGCACCGGTCAAGGCGTGGCCGTGGCACTGGTCGATTCAGGCCTGAATAGCAACTTGGCGGAATTCCAGGGAAGAATCCGCGATCCGGGCTTTGACCATGTCGAGAACCAGGTCGGTACCGTTGACAGAATCGGTCACGGCACCCAGATGGCTGGCATTCTGGCGGCCAACAAGGATGGTCAGGGCATGCATGGCGTTGCGTTCAATGCACAACTGATCCCCTTTCGTTTCGGTGACGACAACGAGCCATTTTTCTTCGACCGTGAGATTGCGCAATCCTGGCAGTCCGGTTTCGACAAGGGCACGCGCATCTTCAATAATTCGTGGGCCAACGCCATTCCCGCGACCGAGATCAATGAGGCCCGTTATAAGCAGGTCATGCCTGAGTCGCTGGTGACCGCCCGAAAACTGGTCCGGGGCGGCGCGGTATTTGTGTTCCCGACCGGTAACGAACTGAAACGAGAGCCGCTGGTCGAGCCCGGTTTGCCGATCGCCATACCTGAACTGGAAATGGGCTGGATCGCGGTGGTTGCGCTGAAGAACGACGGCAGCGCCATCAATGCAAAATCCAACTACTGCGGTGTGGCTGCGGCCTGGTGCATCGCCGTACCGGGCGGCGATTCGGGCGCCGACCAAGGTCTGCTGACCACCCACAAGGATGGCCAATACGCCCAAACTGCCGGCACCTCTCCTGCGGTCGCGCTGGTCAGCGGTGCCCTGGCAGCACTGCATAGTCGCTATCCTGAGCTCACCGCGCAGCAAGTGCGCGAACGCCTGCTGGCGACCGCGAACCGGACCGGCATCTATGCAAACAGTGAAGCCTACGGCCAAGGATTGATGGACCTGGACGCAGCCTCGCGCCCAATCCCGGAATCCGAGATCGGTGCGACAGGGCAATCAGATTTGTCGTCCCCCATCTAGGGCACCAACACCGTCACCCATAGCTGCTCTTTTAAGCACCTTCTCGTGAAACACCTGGCTCTTGCTCGCCAAAATGGCATGGGCCGGGCTGATTTCGCCGGTGACATCTACAGCATCCACCGCACCACATGCCCCGGCCCACAACAACAAAATCGAGGCCATTGCATACCTAATTCGTGATAAGCGTTGGGCGGACATTTGGAAACGTCCTACTGATTCTGGCGCGCACCCTACAGAGGTTTGATGGGTTGCGCCTGACAACCCCGTAGGAAATCTGCCGTCTAAGGGTTTGGGCATAAAAAACCTCGGAAAACACGTAGGTTCGGTCCGAAAAGGCAGATAAAACCCCTACAAAACCTGTCCATCGAAGCCGTATTGCCGCACGGCGCCGTGCCCTTCTATAGTCTGCGGCGCGGCTGAAATCAGGGTGTCGGCCTGCCGGCGAGATTGCCCGAATTCCTATAGGACTGACCTAAATGCAAGACCGCTATCGTCCCCTCAAAACCAGCTACAGCGAAACGCCCGTCCTCGTCATCGACACCACGGCCAGCACCGGCGCCGTCCTCGACGCTGCGCACCAACGTCTGCGCGCGGCCAGCGATTTGCTCGAAACGCTTTATTGTCTGTGCTTCAAACAAGCCGACGTTAAAGACATTCCTCATATCGTGAATGCTCTTTATTTATTAACGCAGGATGGTTGCGAACTACTGGAAGTTGCCAAACAAAGAATAGGGCACTAAAACCTCTAACACACTACAACCACGGTAACAACTAACCACTTCATTATTTAAATAACTCAAACTAGCCTGTACGCTCTTAAACCAAACAAGAGCACAACAATGACTACATTAACTATTTTCTTTTGCGGTACCGGCTCGACCAAATTCGACAATCAAAACCCAACTTACTGGAATGGCGAACTGGTTTCGGCACTCGCCTCCCATCATGCTGGCCGAGAGTTTGCCGAATGGATCGTGATCGACGGTCCCGGCACCAGCAACCTGCAAGCTGATGAACTGTTCACTCAATCCAAGGACTATGGCCTGAGCGGCACGCTGTTCGGCAAGGGCTGGGAGGAGAACGTCAAGCACGCCATCAACATCATCAAAGGCCAGTGTGACTGGCAACGTGAAAAACTCACCGAGACCGAATACAACCGCCTGAAGGCTGCAGGCATTCCAATCGAAGACGTGATCGTCGAAGGTTCCTGGCTGTGGCGTAAATATAACTATGGCGACCGCAGCGTGACCCAGCAGAAGCTGCAAGAACAAATCATTAAAACGTTTCGCAAGGACGGCGTTATTCCAACCCAGGTCAACTTGGTAGGCTGGAGCCGCGGCGGTATTAGTTGCCATATGCTGGCCAATGCCATGTTCAAGGACAGCGCACTGAAGAACATCCCGGTCAATATCTTTGCGATTGATCCGGTACCGGGCATCGGTAACTTTCAGGAAGACAAAGTAAAACTGAATGCCAACGTAAAAGAATACGTCGGTTTCTACGCCCGAGACGAGCGCTCCAAAGGCTTCAGCTGCGTCATCCCGCAAACGGCCACCGGCACCCGAACCCACATTTACCCGATGCCCGGCCGCCATGGCACGCTGGTTGGCAACGCCGCCGCAGACGGTGTCAGCGGCCCTAAAGTGCTGGCCGAACCCGGCCTGATCGTCCGCCACTTTGCCGAAGTGTGCCTGAAGCGCTGGGGCGTGCCGCTGAACAAAATCCTCAACCTGAGCGCGGCCGACCTGCAGAAACACCACAACACCATGGCCAGCGCCGCCGCGAAATACAAAGCGATGGAAAAGTACTCGTACACCTACTTCACCGAGCTGGACCAGGGCGAGCGTTACGTTTCGCTGGGCAGTAATGGGGTCAGGTTCTCGGCAGTGAAAGGCACGATCTATGCGCCGGCGACCGGGCTGAGCACTAACCTTCTGGATGTCGCTTCGTATCAACATATTCGTTGAGGTGATGGGCGCGGGATGGTGGAAAGCGCGAGAACATTCGTCGCGAAAATTCCGATAGAAAGGGCCTAGCCGAGGTTCGGCCCGATCCTACAAGCGGGGACTCTTTATCGTCTATCGCTGCCCGGCGGCTGACACCTATAGTCGGGCTGTCGCTGCTAATTCAGCGACTCGGGCTTGGTCACCCGAATAGCTCATATCGACGCGTCCGTTGTATGCTGCCGGCACTTCAAATGCCTGCACGCTATATGGTGGCTGTGTTTGGGACGCCCTCGGGCGTGCCGGGATGTGAGCCTCATCGGTTGACCAACCCGAACACAGTCCGCCTCCTATCGCTTGGTCACGATAGTGCGGGTTATTGCTGATGCATTTGAGGCTACAAACAATGAAAACATTGAACCCGTTCCCCGATCGCTACCGCCCACTCGAAACAAACCTCACCGATTCCCCACCCCTGATCATCGACACAGAAGCCAACCCGCAAGACATCCTCGAAGCCGCCCTCCAGCGAATCCGAGCCTCCGGCGACCTGCTCAAAACCCTACATTGCCAATGCTTCAAAAACGGTGACGTGGAAGACATCCCGCACATCACCCACGCCCTCTACCTGTTGACCCAGGACGGCTGCGACCTGCTGAAAGTCGCCCAACAACGCATGATGGGCTGGAAAGCACCAACCTGACACCGAGCCAGGATCGTTCCCACGCTCGGCGTGGGAATGCCTCAAGGGACGCTCCGCGTTCCAGCTCTCGAAATGGACGCAGAGCGTCCCGGGCTGCATTCCCACGCAGAGCGTGGGAACGATCAAACTAAGTGCTCGCCAAATACCAACAAGACAAACCGCCGCAATGCTGTCCCGTCCTTCCCCACAAGCCTGACGACCAATAAGATCCATCCAAGCCCAACCGGACACCCTCGCAATGAACCTCGCCCCCAACTTCCCCGACGACCAAACCATGCACCTGCTCATGCAGTTGCTGCACGAAGAGCTCGGCCTGCCCGAACGCAAAACCATCAGCCTCACCACCTCGATCAACTTCGACCTGGGTTGCGACGGTGCGGACGCTCGGCATCTGATGGAAGCATTGGAAGAACAATTCGCCATCGACTTCATCGACTACGACGCTTATCGGTATTTCCAGCCCGAAGGCTTTGACGTATTCCTCAAGCGCCGGGCCAAGGGGCGCGGCGATAAGGCCCCGCTGACCATTGGAATGATTTACCAAGCGATCAAGTTACAACGGTGGGATACGCAGAAATTGGAAGGCATCGAGCCCAACGCATAAGTGCCATTATTCTGGTCGTTTAGCGACAATTCAGATGGAATATTGGCAGTTGTGCGTTTGACAGTTAAACCGAGCGCCCACAAAAAAGCCGCCCCGAAGGGCGGCTTTTTCATTCGCTAAATCCAAGCCTTACAGCTTAGGCCCAGCAGCCTTGATCGCGTCGCTCACTTCAAACTTCTTGAAGTTTTCAACAAACAACCCAGCCAGTGCTTTAGCCGCTTCATCGTAAGCAGCCTTGTCAGCCCAGGTGTTGCGTGGGTTCAACAGGCCGGTTTCAACGCCCGGTACGGCCAGTGGCACGTCGAGGTTGATGGTGTCGAGGTGCTCGGTTTCAACGCCGATCAACGCGCCGCTCTGGATCGCTGCGATCACGCCGCGAGTGGTCGGGATGTTGAAGCGTTTGCCGACGCCGTAGCCGCCGCCGGTCCAGCCGGTGTTGACCAGGTAGACCTTGGAGCCGAAGCCGCGGATGCGCTTGATCAGCAGTTCTGCGTATTCGCCAGCCGGACGCGGGAAGAACGGTGCGCCGAAGCAGGTGGAGAAGGTCGATTTGATGCCGCTGCCAGAACCCATTTCGGTCGAGCCCACCAGTGCGGTGTAGCCGGACAGGAAGTGGTAGGCCGCTTGTTCTTCGCTGAGGATCGACACTGGCGGCAGCACGCCGGTCAGGTCGCAGGTCAGGAAGATCACAGCGTTTGGCTCGCCACCGAGGTTTTTCTCGGAGCGCTTGGCAACGTGCTCCAGCGGGTAGGCGGCGCGGCTGTTCTGGGTCAGGCTGACATCGGTGTAATCGGCGTGCTTGGCGTCGTCGATAACGACGTTTTCCAGGACTGCGCCGTGCTTGATGGCTTTCCAGATGACCGGCTCGTTCTTCTCGGACAAGTCGATGCATTTGGCGTAGCAGCCGCCTTCGATGTTGAAGACAACGCCTTCACCCCAGCCGTGCTCGTCGTCACCGATCAGGTAACGGCTTTCATCGGCCGACAGGGTGGTTTTGCCGGTGCCGGACAGACCGAAGAACAGGGTCACGTCGCCCGCTTCGCCGATGTTGGCGGCGCAGTGCATTGGCAGTACGTCGGCAGCCGGCAGCAGGTAGTTCTGCACCGAGAACATGGCTTTCTTCATTTCACCGGCGTAACGCATGCCGGCGATCAGCACTTTCTTCTGAGCGAAGTTGAGGATCACGCAACCGTCGGAGTTGGTGCCGTCACGCTCTGGCACGCACTCGAAGTTGGCAACGTTGAGCACTTGCCACTCATCACGGCCAGCCGGGTTGTACTTTTGCGGGTTGATGAACAGGCAACGGCCGAACAGGTTCTGCCAGGCAGTCTGGGTGGTCATCTTCACGGCCAGGTAGTGGTCTTCGGACGCACCTACATGCACATGGGAAACGAAATGATCTTGCGCGTTGTTGAACGCTTCAACACGGTCCCACAGGGCATCGAACTTGTCGGCCGGGAACTTGCGGTTGATCGGGCCCCAGGCGATGGAAGCCGAGGTGGACGGTTCGTCAACGATGAAACGATCGACTGGCGAGCGGCCGGTGCGGTGACCGGTGCGAACAACCAGCGCGCCGGTATCGGCAAGCTCGCCCTCACCGCGACTCAGAGCTTCTTTTACCAGATCATCAACACTCAGATCGGTGTACACGGCGTTATTGGCTTGCGTCATGAGATTCCCCGTCGGCCATTGGCCGAGTGTGCTCCAAACGTTTTGTAGTAGAAAGTCGTGCACTACTACCGCGACAAAAAGTGGGCCGGATTATGCCAGAAAAGCCCAAAAATAGTAGGGCCCTCCCGTCAGAACGGCGTTATTCCGGCACAAACCAGTGAATTTACCTGCGCTGAACCGTTTTAGTGCCGGGTATCTGACGGTGTATCGACACCCGCTCCAGCGAATAATTGAGCGATATCGGCGGCATCGAACAGGTAGCGCTCGTTGCAAAACTGACAGTCGATCTCAATGTTGCCGCCATGTTCGATCACGAGCGACTGGGCATCTTCCAGACCCAAACTGACCAGCGCATTGGCAGAACGTTCGCGCGAGCAGCTGCAACGGAAGCGCAATTTCTGCACATCGAACAGACGAACCTGCTCTTCGTGGTAGAGACGATGGAGGATGGTTTCGTTGTCCAGGCTCAGCAATTCATCGGCGGTCAGGGTGCTGGCCAGCGCGGTGAGGTGCTGCCAGCTGGCGGCGCGTTCTTCTTCGTCTTTCAACCGATCAGCAGGCAGTTGCTGCAGCAGCAGGCCACGGGCGCGACGACCATCGGCGTACAACCAGAAACGCGTGCCGACTTGTTGCGACATCACGAAGTAGTTGGTGAAGCACTCCGACAGGGTTGCGCCATCGAGGTCGACGATGCCCTGGTAACGCTTGCCTTGGGTCGGGTCGACGGTCAATGCCAATACGCCGTTGGGCATCAGGTCGGCGAGGGTCGCGTCGGGGGCGATCTGGTCGGCTTCGTATCGGGCCAGGCCACGGATTTCGCGCTCGCTGGAGCACTCGATCATCAGCAGCGGGATCGGGCCATCGGAACGGGCCTGGAGAATCAGCAAGCCATCGAACTTCAAGGTGCCGACCAACAACGACGCTGCTGCCATCAGTTCGCCGAGCAGTTGTGCAACCGGCTCCGGGTACGGGTGTTTAGCGAGGACTTCGGCGTAGCTACGCTCCAACGCCACCAGCTCGCCGCGGGTGTCGCTGTCATCGAAGATGAAGCGTTGGGTGTAGTCGGTATCCGGTAGATCGGTCATAGGTCTGGGTATCTGAGGTAATGACAAAATGATTTCTGACAGCGAGAAATTGCGTCTCTGCAGCACCGTTTTGGTGCGCGATGTTCAGCCGTGAGCGGCATTTTAAGAACAATCCGGGTTTGTTCCAAGCAAGGTGGAACGCATGCCGGGCGCTTATGCAATTTCTTGCTTCTGGCGCTGCTGGCTTTCTGGTTATGGCCTACGGCTCAGAAGCTGTGGGTGGTTTTCGACGAATGGCACTTTCACCCATCCAACGCGCTGCCGGCGATTAACCCGATATGGCTACACGGTTGGGCAATTGCAAGTCTCGCTCCCAGGACTGCGCGTACCTGTGGGAGCGAACTGGCTCCGGGCGGCGATCCGACGAAGGCTGCTTCACAGGCAATACAGAAGTTAACTGACTTACTCGTCGTTACTGCTTCCACGAAACTTGAACAAGTCCCGTCGCTGCTTCTTGCTCGGTTTGCCATCAGTGCTCACGCCCAGCGCACCTGACTTGCGCATGGCCGCAGCCGCCTCGCGCTTGGCGATGCTGGCGTCGGTTTCGGCATAGAGCGCCTGAGCCTCTGGCGCGCCACGGCGTACGATCGACAGCGCCTGAACCACCACCGTGCGCTCTTCGAACCCAGTACGAATCTGAAACTCGTCGCCGATTCGTGGTTCCTTGCCCGGTTTGCAGCGCTCGCCCCGGCAATGCACCTTGCCGCTTTCAATCGCCGCCTTGGCCAAGGCGCGTGTTTTATAAAAACGCGCGGCCCACAACCATTTATCGAGACGGACTTTGTCGTCCTCTTCGCTTTTTTGTGCCATGGAATTTCCTCATTCTGAAATATTGCTGAACTGTACTACCGTTTCTGTCGTGCCATGAATTACGCCGGCTCGGATTACAATGCACACGTTCCAGCGCCTCCCTTGAGGGCTGGAAATCCGGGCCGTAGATATCTGTCGCCTTTTACCCATTATTCTGCGTGAATACCGCGAATTCGGCCGCGTGCGGCCTGAGCGGTTTCTACCGGTTGAGCACCTTTGAAGACATTTGACCATTTGACCGTTGTCGGTCTGCGCGAGTGGGTGGCGCTCCCAGACTTGGGAGTCGCGGGCCTGCGCGCAAAAATCGACACCGGCGCCAGCACCTCCAGCCTGCATGCCACTGATATCGAACCGTTCGAGCGCGACGGGGAACAGTGGGTGCGCTTTACTGCTCACTTGGGCACGGTGGTGCAACTGCGTCACCGGCGCTGCGAAGCCCCACTGGTGACGATGAAAACCATCAAAAGCTCCAACGGCCACGCGCAGATGCGTTATGTGGTCAGCACCACCCTGGCCCTCGGTGATCGGGTCTGGCGGGTCGAATTCACGCTCGCCTGCCGCAAGTCCATGCGTTATCGCCTGTTACTCGGTTCCAAAGCCTTGATCGACGGCCAGTTGGTGGTCAATCCGGGCATCAAGTACGTACAAGACAAGCCGGTGTTCCCGGTATCTACCTTCTCCACAGGTGTTGCATGAAGATCGCTGTGCTGTCGCGGAACCCGCGTCTGTATTCCACTCGTCGTCTGGTCGAAGCCGGTACCGAGCGTGGCCATGAAATGGTGGTGATCGACACCTTGCGCGCCTACATGAACATCGCCAGCCACAAGCCGCAGATCCACTACCGCGGCAAACCGCTGGAGGGTTTCGATGCGGTGATCCCGCGGATCGGCGCGTCGGTGACGTTTTATGGCTGCGCGGTGCTGCGTCAGTTCGAAATGATGGGCGTGTTTCCACTCAATGAATCGGTGGCCATCGCCCGTTCGCGGGACAAACTGCGGTCCCTGCAATTGCTGTCACGCCGGGGGATCGGTTTGCCGGTCACCGGTTTTGCGCACTCCCCGGATGACATTCCCGACTTGATCGAGATGGTTAACGGCGCGCCGCTGGTGATCAAGGTGCTGGAAGGCACCCAGGGCATCGGCGTGGTGCTGTGTGAAACGGCGACGGCGGCGGAGTCGGTGATCGAGGCCTTCATGGGCCTGAAGCAGAACATCATGGTTCAGGAATACATCAAGGAAGCCGGCGGCGCGGACATTCGCTGCTTCGTGGTGGGCGACAAGGTGATCGCGGCGATGAAACGCCAAGCGAAGCCTGGGGAGTTTCGCTCCAACCTGCATCGCGGCGGCAGTGCCAGCCTGATCAAGATCACACCGGAAGAACGCATGACGGCGTTGCGCGCGGCGAAGGTCATGGGGTTGGCGGTGGCGGGTGTGGACATCCTGCGTTCCAATCACGGGCCGCTGGTGATGGAAGTGAATTCGTCGCCGGGGCTTGAAGGGATTGAAACCACCACCAGCAAGAACGTGGCGGGGATCATCATTGAGCATCTTGAGAAGAATGGTGGGCCGAATATGACGCGCACCAAAGGCAAGGGCTGAAGCTGACTCGGTGATCGTTCCCACGCTCTGCGTGGGAATGCAGCCCGGGACGCTCCGCGTCCCCTCCAGAGCCGAACGCGGAGCGTCCGAAGAGGCATTCCCACGCAGAGCGTGGGAACGATCGGGTTAGACGGCATCCCGCGGCAGCATCAACCCAAGCGGCAACCGCACCCGCGCTTCAAGCCCGCCACCGGACCGATTGCGCAACTCAACATTCCCGCCATGCATCGAAGCAATCCGCTTCACGATCGCCAGCCCCAACCCGGTTCCCTTTCCGCCACGGGCTCGATCACCTCGCGTAAACGGGTTGAAGATTGCCTCCAGCTCCGACGGATCAATCCCCGCCCCACGGTCCATGACACTCAGCACCACATACGGCGCGCTGGTGTCCCCGGACACATAAGCCGCCACCTCAACCCCGCTGCCCGCGTGATGCAAGGCGTTGCCAATCAGGTTGTTCAGCAGCCGCTTCATTGATACCCGACGCAATGGAAACGGCTGGATCGGCTCCAGGCGCAGGCGCACTTTCTCTTCGTTCTGGTTGTATGGCGCCGCGACTTCGCGCACCAGATCACTCAGGTCCACCTCTTCCACCGACTCGTCACGACCATCGCGAATGAACGCCAGGAACTGGTCGAGAATCGCGTCCATGTCTTCGATGTCGCGGATCATGTCGTCCGTCAGGTCGCTGTGGTCGCCCATCAGCTCCAGGGACAGCCGCAAACGGGTCAGTGGCGTGCGCAAGTCGTGCGACACCCCGGCGAGCATCAGTTCGCGCTCGCGGCCGGCCTGCTCGACGTCTTCCGCCATCTGGTTGAAGGCGCGGTAAACCTCGGTCATTTCACTTGGCGTGTCGCTGATCGGCAGACGCACACTGCGGCCCTGGCCGAGTTGCCTCGCGGCATAGACCAGACGTTTCAAAGGTTGATTGAGCTGGCTGACGAAGATCCACGCCGAGGCAGTGGACAGCAGGCCGATAGCGAGGAACCAGCCGAGTACGTTCCAGATTTTCTGGCCGCGCAACGGATGCGGATAAAGCGGCACTTTCAACCAGCCATCACCCAGGCTTGGCGCCCGAACCCACAGGGCCGGCGGCGAATGCATGCGCAATCGGACTTCAGTGTCGGCACCGAGCTCTGCCTGCATCTGCCGCTGATAGATCTCGCTGTAAGGCCAGTGTTGCTCACCTTCCGGCACGCCAGCACCGACTACCCGGATCAGGGTCGCGGCATCGGCAATCTTCGTGCGGTTTTCTTCATCGGCCGCCCAATAGGCGCGTAGCGTCAGGGCGACGCCGTGGCTGTATTGGCGGTCCACCAGCACGTCTTCGTTCATCAACAGATAAACCAGGGTCAGCGCCTTGGAGAACAGCACGACGATCAGCACCAGCCAAAGGGTGCGGGAGAAGAAACTCTGGGGGAACCAAACGGGGGTTTTCATGGATAACCGCTACACACTTGCAGGAGCGAGCGATGCTCGCATATTGCGGATCGCGAGTCTGCGAGCAAAGTCATCTGACCCGTTGCCCGCAAGACCCGCTCCTACAAATCGCCGATCACTTGGTGGCGGCGCCATCCGGAACGAACACGTAACCCACGCCCCAGACTGTCTGGATGTAACGCGGCTTGGACGGATCGGGCTCGATCATCCGGCGCAGGCGGGAAATCTGTACGTCGATGGAGCGCTCCAGGGCGTCCCACTCGCGGCCACGGGCCAGGTTCATCAGCTTGTCGCGGGTCAGTGGCTGACGGGCGTTCATGACCAACGCCTTGAGCACCGCAAATTCACCGGTGGTGAGCATGTGCACTTCGTCGCCGCGCTTGAGCTCGCGGGTCGCCAGGGACAGTTCGTAGTCACCGAAGGTCACGCTTTCGTCTTCGCTGCCCGGAGCGCCCGGTACCGGAGCCGACTGGCGACGCAGGACCGCTTTGACGCGAGCCATCAGCTCGTCCGGGTTGAACGGCTTGGCCAGGTAATCGTCGGCGCCCAGTTCCAGGCCCTTGATGCGGCTCAGCTCATCGCCCTTGGCGGTCAGCATGATGATCGGAATCTGATTGTTCGCGGTGCGCAGGCGGCGGCAAGCGGTCAAGCCGTCTTCGCCGGGCAGCATCAGGTCGAGGACGACCAGGTTGAACACTTCACGCGCCAGCAGGCGATCCATTTGTTCCGTGTTCGGGACGGCGCGGGCGCGGTAGCCCTTGCTGACGAAAAAACGTTCCAGCAGGCTGCTCAGCCCTGGATCGTCGTCAACAATAAGAATTTTTTCGCCTTCAGCAATGTTTGCAGTGCTGCTCATTAGATGCTCCTTTGATCTCGGCGCGCATTATGGCGTAGCTGCCGTTATACGCACCGTGTGCATTGTTAGCAGATTTTTCCTTCATCGCCACAAATCCGGCCCTTATGCCTACAGCCTGCGATGCCCCCGAATGACAGAACGCTGGTTATAATGCGCGGCCTTTTGTGTCAGGCAACGTCTGATCATTACTGTAGGCAGCCGTTTTTTATTTTCATGGCGCAGGCAGTAATTGTTCGATTTCACGGGTCAACGGGATGCCTGTTGATCCAGGTAGCGGCGCAGGCCAGGCCGCTCAACCAGACTCGCCGAGGCCTTATCTCTGCGCCTGCGAGCCTGCTTTCACAATTTGTCAGGTGGTTTTATGGACAGCATCAACAGCCGCATCGCCGAGGAACTCGGCGTCCGCCCACAACAGGTCGAAGCGGCCGTCGCGCTACTCGATGAAGGCTCCACGGTGCCTTTCATCGCCCGCTACCGGAAAGAAGTGACCGGCAGCCTCGATGACATCCAGTTGCGTCATCTGGAAGAGCGTCTGCGCTACCTGCGAGAACTCGACGAACGGCGCATCAGCATCCTCGCCAGCATTCAAGAGCAGGGCAAACTGACCCCGCAACTCGAACGCGACATCAAACTCGCCGACACCAAGACCCGCCTCGAAGACTTGTACCTGCCGTACAAGCAGAAGCGCCGCACCAAGGGCCAGATCGCCCTGGAAGCCGGCCTCGGCGAGTTGGCCGACGGCCTGTTCAACGACCCGACCCTGACGCCAGACGCTGAAGCCGCGCGCTTCGTCGATGCCGAAAAAGGCGTCGCCGATGTCAAGGCCGCCCTCGAAGGCGCCAAGTACATCCTGATGGAACGCTTCGCCGAAGACGCCGGCCTGCTGGACAAGCTGCGCAGCTACCTCAAGCAGGAAGCCATCCTCAGCGCCCGCGTCATCGCCGGCAAAGAAGAGGAAGGCGCCAAGTTCCGCGACTACTTCGAACACGATGAACCGCTCAAAAGCATGCCGTCGCACCGCGCGCTGGCGATTTTCCGTGGCCGCAACGAAGGCATTCTGAGTTCGGCGCTGAAAGTCGGCGACGAACTGCCGGGCGCCATGCACCCGTGCGAAGGCATGATCGGCCAGCAATTCGGCATCCAGAACCAGAACCGCGCCGCCGACAAATGGCTGGGCGAAGTGGTGCGTTGGACCTGGAAGGTCAAGCTCTACACCCACCTCGAAACCGACCTGCTGGGCGAACTGCGCGACGGCGCAGAAACCGAAGCGATCAACGTGTTCGCCCATAACCTGCACGACTTGCTGCTGTCGGCGCCGGCTGGTCCTCGCGCCACATTGGGTCTCGACCCGGGCCTGCGTACCGGTTGCAAGGTGGCCGTGGTCGATTCCACCGGCAAGCTGCTGGATCACGCCACGGTTTACCCGCACGTGCCGCACAACAAGTGGGACCAGACCATCGCGATTCTGGCGGCCCTGTGCGCCAAGCATGCCGTGGACCTGATCGCCATCGGCAACGGCACCGCCAGCCGTGAAACCGACAAGCTGGCCGCTGAGCTGATCAAAAAATACCCCGCCATGAAGATGACCAAAGTCATGGTCTCCGAGGCCGGCGCATCGGTTTACTCGGCGTCGGAACTGGCCTCCAAGGAATTCCCGGACCTCGACGTGTCGATCCGTGGCGCGGTGTCGATTGCCCGTCGCCTGCAGGATCCACTGGCTGAGCTGGTGAAGATCGATCCGAAATCCATCGGCGTCGGCCAGTACCAGCACGACGTGTCGCAGCTGAAACTGGCACGCGGCCTGGACGCGGTGGTCGAAGACTGCGTGAACGCTGTGGGCGTCGATGTGAACACCGCCTCCGTGGCGCTGCTGGCCCGTATCTCCGGCCTCAACGCAACGTTGGCGCAAAACATCGTCAGCCACCGCGACGAACACGGCGCGTTCAAAACCCGTGCGGCGTTGAAGAAAGTCGCGCGTCTGGGCGAGAAAACCTTCGAACAGGCCGCTGGCTTCCTGCGCGTCATGAACGGTGACAACCCGCTGGACTCGTCTGCGGTCCACCCGGAAGCCTATCCGTTGGTCCAGCGTATTGCTGCTGAGACCGACCGCGACATTCGCTCGCTGATCGGCGACGCCAGCTTCCTCAAGCGTCTTGATCCGAAAAAGTACACCGACGAAACCTTCGGTCTGCCAACGGTCACCGACATCCTGCAAGAGCTGGAAAAACCTGGCCGCGATCCACGTCCCGAGTTCAAGACTGCCGAGTTCCAGGAAGGCGTCGAAGACCTCAAGGACCTGGAGCTGGGGATGATCCTCGAAGGCGTGGTGACCAACGTGACCAACTTCGGTGCTTTCGTCGACATCGGCGTGCATCAGGACGGTTTGGTGCATATCTCTGCGCTTTCGGAGAAGTTCATCAAGGATCCGCGTGAAGCGGTGAAGGCCGGTGATGTGGTCAAGGTGAAGGTCATGGAAGTCGACATCCCGCGCAAACGCGTTGGCCTGTCGATGCGCATGAGCGACACACCGGGCGAGAAAATCGACGGCGCCCGTGGTGCACGTCCGGGTTCGGCGCCACGCCAGTCCCAGAACACCGCGCCGCGTAAAGAAACCACGGCGGCGGCCCCGGCCAACAACGCCATGGCTTCGCTGTTCGCCAACGCCAAGCAGTTGAAGAAACGCTGATGGAGATCCCGGCCGGGCTGACCGAAAGCGCTTTTTTCAAGTTGCTGGGGTGTCGCTTGCACAGCCTGGAAACCGGGGTGGCGCAAGTCGCCCTGGGGCTTGCGCCAGAACTGCGCAATCGCGGCGGCAAACTGCACGGCGGGGCCTTGTTCAGCCTGGTGGACATTGCCATGGGGCTGGCCTGTTCCAGCACCCATGGTTTTGACCAGCAGAGCGCGACCATCGAGTGCAAGATCAACTACATTCGCGCCGTCGCCGACGGTGAAGTGATGTGCACGGCGCGGGTGATCCACCCGGGCCGCCGCACGCTGGTGGTCGAAGCCGATGTGATGCAAGGCGACAAACTCGTCGCAAAAGCACAAGGCACGTTCGCTGTCCTGTAGATGAATGCCATCAATTTGAGTTAATTTCGGCGCAATGAATCCTGTGGCGAGGGGGCTTGCCCCCGTTGGGCTGCGAAGCAGACCCAAAATCTCTGGATTTTCAAGATTTTGTGAGTGCTGCGCACTCAAACGGGGGCAAGCCCCCTCGCCACAAGTCGCTTCCACAGGGAATTGCGCGGTTCTTACCGAATGGCATGAGGTCTGTGCTGCTCAAAAACCAGGCGAAAACGCCAGTTTCAACTTCACCCTTGTAGACCGTCTTGCCCACCCCCATATTGGGGCGACTGACGCGTGAAGGAATCCAACTTGAGCGAACTTCTCAACCGCCGCCTGGCTCTGCTCGGCGAGCGCGCTAACCTCTCTCTGCTCGAACAGTGCCTTCACGGCATCGAACGTGAATGCCTGCGCGTGACCAGTGAAGGTCGCCTGGCGCAAACGCCGCACCCGGAAGCATTGGGTTCCGCGCTGACCAACGAACAAATCACCACCGACTATTCCGAGTCGCTGCTGGAGTTCATCACGCCCGCCCTGCCCGACCCGGCGGACACCCTGGCGAGCCTCGACAGCATTCACCGTTTTGCCTACAGCAAGCTCGGCAACGAGTACCTGTGGAGTCCATCGATGCCGTGCCCATTGCCGGCCGAGGAAGACATCCCGATTGCCTATTACGGCACCTCCAACATCGGTCAGCTCAAGTACGTCTACCGCAAGGGCCTGGCCCTGCGCTATGGCAAGACCATGCAGTGCATCGCCGGGATTCACTACAACTTTTCCTTGCCGGAAAAGCTCTGGCCGCTGCTTAAAGAAGCTGAAGGTTTTGTCGGCACCGACCGCGACTATCAGTCGTCGGCCTACATCGCGCTGATCCGTAATTTCCGCCGCTACAGCTGGCTGCTGATGTACCTGTTCGGTGCTTCACCTGCTCTGGACGCCGGCTTCCTGCGCGGTCGTTCGCACCAGTTGGAACAACTCGACCCGGACACCTTGTACCTGCCGTACGCCACCAGCCTGCGCATGAGTGACCTGGGTTACCAGAGCAACGCCCAGGCCGGCTTGACCCCTTGCTACAACGATCTGGCGAGCTACACCGACAGCCTGCGCAAAGCGGTCGCCACGCCTTACGCGCCCTACGTCGAAATCGGCACGCATCAGGACGGTGAGTGGGTTCAGCTCAACACCAACATCCTGCAGATCGAAAACGAGTACTACTCCAACATCCGCCCGAAACGCGTGACCTATACCGGCGAACGGCCGATCCAGGCGCTGATGGCTCGCGGCATTCAGTACGTCGAAGTGCGTTGCCTGGACATCAACCCGTTCCTGCCGATGGGCATCGATCTGCCGGAGGCGCGGTTCCTCGACGCATTCCTGCTGTATTGCGCGCTGAACGATAGCCCGCTGCTGACCAATACCTCGTGCAGCAACGCGACCTCGAACTTCCTCAGCGTGGTCAAGGAAGGTCGCCGTCCGGGCCTGCAACTGCAACGCGACGGCCATCCGGTGGACCTGAAAGAGTGGGCCAGCGAGTTGCTGGAGAAGATTGCACCCCTGGCGGCGATGCTGGATCAGAGTCATGGCGGCGACGCGCATAGCAAGGCGCTGGATGCCCAACTGGCCAAGGTCAAGGATCCATCCCTGACACCATCGGCCCAGGTGCTGGCGGCGATGGCTGAGCACAAGGAGAGCTTTGCTCAGTTCTCCCTGCGTCAGAGCCAGGTGCATGCGGAGTTTTTCCGCAGCGAGCCGCTTTCAAGCGAGGACCAGGCGAAATTTGAAGAGCGGGCGCGTTCGTCGCTGGCCGAGCAGATTGAGCTGGAGCAGAACGAAGTCGGCGATTTCGATGTGTTTGTCGGGTCGTATCAGGCGAGCATTCTGGCGATCAGCAACTAATCTCCCAGTGCAAGTCCCCTGTGGCGAGGGGGCTTGCCCCCGTCCGGCTGCGAAGCAGTCGTAATGCAGGCGACTCGGTTTTTCCGAAATATGGGGGGTGTCGGTTTTGGGACTGCTACGCAGTCCAACGGGGGCAAGCCCCCTCGCCACAGGGTACCTGCTTAGAATTTTCCGCTCATAAGCTCATTCGAAAAAGTTATTTATTTTCGGATTCTTAGATCATTTAGTCTTCTTTTCACGCCGCCTCTCGGTCGTCTGAAAAGGAGCTTCTCAATGAAACTGACTTTCCCCCTTCGCCTCCTGGCCGCCGCGTCTCTGGCTGCGGTGAGTTTCTTTGCCCAGGCGGCTGACGTCACCGTCGCCTACCAGACCACCGTAGACCCGGCGAAAGTCGCCCAGGCCGACGGCGCGTACGAGAAAGCCACCAACGCCAAAATCGACTGGCGCAAATTCGACAACGGCGCCGACATCATCGCCGCCATCGCTTCCGGCGACGTGCAGATCGGCTACCTCGGCTCCAGCCCCCTGACGGCGGCAATCACTCGCAAAGTCCCGGTAGAAACCTTCCTCATCGCCACGCAGATCGGCGCCGCTGAAGCCCTGGTGGCCCGCGACGGTTCCGGGATCAAAACCCCGCAGGACCTGATCGGCAAGAAAATCGCTGTGCCGTTCGTTTCCACCGGCCACTACAGCCTGTTGGCCGCGCTGAAGCACTGGAACATCGACCCCTCGAAAGTCACCGTCCTCAACCTTGCCCCGCCAGCCATCATTGCCGCGTGGAAACGCGGTGACATCGACGCCACTTACGTGTGGGACCCAGCCCTCGGAGTGGCCAAGGAAAACGGCAAAGTGCTGATCACCTCCGGCGAACTGGCCAAGTTCGGCGCGCCGACCTTCGATGCGTGGATCGTGCGTAAAGACTTCGCCGAGAAGCACCCGGAAATCGTCACCGCGTTCGCCAAAGTGACCCTCGATGCCTACGCCGACTACCGCAAAGACCCGAAAGCCTGGCTCGCCAATCAATCCAACGTCGACAAACTGGTGAAACTCTCCGGCGCCAAGGCCAGCGACATTCCATTGCTGCTGCAAGGCAACGTCTTCCCGCTGGCGGCAGATCAGGTGATCACCCTCGGCGCGCCGACCACCAAGGCCATCACCGACACCGCCGCGTTCCTGAAAGAACAAGGCAAGGTTGAAGCCGTGCTACCGGACTACGCCCCGTACGTCAGCGCCAAGTACATCACCAACTGATCGGAGTTAACTGCGATGGCTTTGCTTGAGCTGGAGCGCATCAGCGCACAGTACCCCGGCGCCGCCGAACCGGTACTGGCGGATATTTCCCTGAGCCTTGGGCCCCGGCAATTGCTGGTCGCCCTCGGCCCGTCCGGCAGTGGCAAGACTTCGCTGTTGAACCTGATTGCCGGTTTCGTCGAGCCCAGCGCCGGGCGCATCACCCTTGATGGCGTGCCAGTCAAAGGCCCGAGCGCCGAACGAGGCGTGGTGTTCCAGGACGATGCCCTGCTGCCCTGGCAGGACGTGCTGGCCAACGTCGGTTTCGGTCTGGAACTGGCCGGCATTTCCCGAGACAAACGTGAATTCCGCGCCCGGGAAATGCTCGCGTTGGTGGACCTTTCCGGCTTCGAAAACCGCCGGATCTGGCAGCTTTCAGGCGGGCAGAAGCAACGTGTCGGCCTGGCCCGTGCCCTGGCGGCTGATCCGCGGGTTTTGCTGATGGACGAACCCTTCGGCGCCCTCGATGCCTTCACCCGCGAACAGATGCAGGAGCTGTTGCTGCAAGTCTGGCAGCGCACCACAAAACCGGTTTTTCTGATTACTCACGACATCGAAGAAGCGGTGTTTCTCGCCACGGACCTGATTCTGCTGGCGCCGAATCCAGGGCAAATCGTCGAACGCCTGAGCCTGGATTTCGGTCAGCGTTACGCCGCCGGTGAGTCCGCTCGGGCAATCAAGTCCGACCCGCGCTTTATCGAAACCCGCGAACACGTGCTCGCCAAAGTGTTCTCCCAACGCAGCGCCGCCCAGCGGCAGGAGCGCGCATGAGCAGCTATGAAATTCCCGCCGCGACGGTGAAACCGGGCTCGACGGTAATCCCGCTGCGTCGCAGTTTGAACACGCGCTGGATCAGCCTGCTGACGCTGGTCGCACTCGTGGCCATTTGGTGGGCCGTTACCGCCACTGGAATGATCGAACCGCTGTTCCTGCCGCCACCCTCTGCCGTGCTGCAAAAAGGCTGGCTGCTGGTGACCACCGGCTACATGGATTCAACGTTGTGGCAGCACCTTGGCGCGAGCCTCAGCCGAATCGGTCTGGGCCTGGGCTTCGCGGTGCTGACCGCCGTGCCCGTTGGAATCGCCATCGGCCACAACCGCATTGCTCGCGGCATTCTCGATCCGCTGATCGAGTTCTACCGCCCTATTCCACCGCTGGCTTATCTGCCGCTGATCGTGATCTGGTGCGGCATCGGTGAGCTATCGAAAGTCTTGCTGATCTACCTCGCGATCTTCGCCCCGATCGCCATCGCTACGGCGACCGGCGTGCGTACCGTCGACCCGGCAAAATTGCGCGCCGCGCAGTCGTTGGGCGCGACCCGGGCGCAGTTGATTCGCCATGTGATTCTGCCGAGTGCGCTGCCGGATATTTTGACCGGTGTGCGGATTGGCCTGGGTGTGGGTTGGTCGACGCTGGTCGCCGCCGAATTGATCGCCGCCACCAGCGGTCTGGGTTTCATGGTGCAGTCGGCCGCGCAGTTCCTGGTCACCGATGTGGTGGTGCTGGGGATTCTGGTGATCGCGCTGATCGCCTTCGCCATGGAAATGGGCTTGCGCGCCCTGCAACGCAAACTGGTGCCGTGGCATGGCCAGGCTCACTGAAAAATCATCATGTGAATAACCCTGTGGGAGTGAGCCTGCTCGCGATGGCGGTGTATCGGCCACAGCCATGTCGCCTGACACTGCGCTATCGCGAGCAGGCTCACTCCTACAAAAGCCCGGCGCCCCGAATTGAAGAGAAAGACCATGAGCCACCTGACCATCGTCCCCTTAAGCTACGCCCTCGGCGCACACATCAGTGGCGTCGACATCAGCCAACCGCTGAACCCGGAACAGCGCGATGCCATCGAGCAGGCGCTGCTCGAACATCAAGTGTTGTTCTTCCGCGATCAGCCGATCACGCCCCAGCAACAGGCGCGTTTCGCCGCCAATTTCGGCGACCTGCACATTCACCCGATCTACCCGAATGTGCCGGAACAGCCCGAAGTGCTGATCCTTGATACCGCCGTCACTGACGTGCGCGACAACGCGATCTGGCACACCGACGTTACCTTCCTGCCGACCCCGGCCCTGGGCGCGGTACTCAGTGCCAAGTTGTTGCCGGAGTTTGGTGGCGACACGTTGTGGGCCAGCGGTATCGCGGCGTATGAAGCGCTTTCGGCGCCGATGAAAACTTTGCTCGAAGGGCTGACGGCCACCCACGATTTCACTCGTTCGTTCCCGCTGGAACGCTATGGCACCACACCCGAAGCCTTGGCCCAGTGGGAAGAAGCGCGCAGGAAAAACCCGCCGCTGTCCCACCCGGTGATCCGCACTCATCCGGTGAGCGGACGCCGGTCGTTGTTCGTCAATGAAGGCTTCACGTCGAAGATCAATGAGCTGTCGGAAACCGAAAGCGAGGTGATGCTGAAGTTCCTGTTTGCCCACGCGACACGGCCGGAATTTACCATCCGCTGGCGTTGGCAGAAGGACGACGTGGCGTTCTGGGATAACCGCGTGACACAGCATTACGCCGTGGATGACTACCGGCCGGCGCGGCGGGTGATGCAACGGGCGACGGTGTTGGGGGATGTGCCGTTTTTCCGGTAATCCGATCACCCGATCGTTCCCACGCTCCGCGTGGGAATGCAGCCCGGGACGCTCCGCGTCCCATCAAGAGCCGAACGCGGAGCGTCCGTTGAGGCATTCCCACGC